>CAMDAM010000001.1 GCA_945888575.1 Asaia bogorensis
GCCAGGCGGATCTGGACGCGATCGCCCTGCGTCTGAACACGCGCCCGCGAGCACGTCTGAATGCTCTGACCCCGTTGGAGTGCTTCAATCAAATGATCGAATTCGACCGGATGAATGGACCGAAGACACAGTAGAAGAGAAGTGGTTGCACCCGGACCTTGAAACCGCCGACTTTTATTCGTTTGCGCCTTGGGTACCCGTTCGCACCGATCCGCAAATGGATAAAAGTTTTTTGGTTCTTTTTTTCAAAAAAGAACGCGCTTGCCTCCCCTTATGGACCCCACCGCGCGGAGCGGATATCCCAGGTCCATGACCAGCTTCTCCCTGCCACGCCTGCTCGCCGCCATTGCGGAATATTGCCGCACCCGCGCCCTTCACGTGGTGCTCGCCGGCGTGGTGCTGGCGGCCCTCGGCGCCTGGGCCGCCGCCGCGCGGCTGGGTGTTTCCACCGACACCGATGCGCTGTTCGACCCTGCCCTGCCCTGGCGCCAGCGCGAGATTGCCGCGGCGAAGGCCTTCCCGCAGTTCAGCGACCTGTTGGTGGCTGTGGTGGAAGGCGCCACGCCGGAGGAGGCCGATGCCACCGCCGATGCCCTGGCCGCGAAACTGGCCGCCGACACGACCCATTTCCGCTTCGCCCGCCGCCCTGATGCCGCACCCTTCCTGCAACGCCATGGCCTGCTCTACCTCGACACGCCTGACCTCACGGCCCTGCTGGACCAGACGATCGACGCCCAGCCCTTCCTGGGCCAGCTCGCCTCCGACCCCTCGGCGCGCGGGTTGTTCTCCACCCTGGCCCTGGTGGCGATGGGCGTGGAGCGCGGCGAGAAGCTCGACAGCTTCCGCCCGGCGCTGCAGGGCTTCGCCGCGGCCCTGGGCGATGCCGCCGCCGGCACCCCCACGCCGCTGTCGTGGCAGCGGCTGCTCGGCGGCAAGCTGATGGAGATGGCCGGCCCGCGTCGGCTGGTGCTGGCCCAGGCAAGGCTTGACCTCGGCGCGCTGGAGCCCGGCGGCGCGGCCACCGCGGCCTTGCGCCAGGCCGCCGCCGGGCTGGAGCACGTCGCTGCCGGCCGCGCCACGGTGCGCGTGACCGGCCAGGTGGCGCTGGCGGACGAGGAATTCGCCACCGTGGCCCAGGGTGCGCTTGGCGGCGTGGCGGTCTCCGCCGCGCTGGTGCTGCTGTGGCTCGTGCTCGCCGTGCGCTCCTGGCGACTGATCGTGCCGATCGTGGCGACATTGTGGCTTGGCCTGGTGCTCACCAGCGGCTTCGCGGCGCTGGCGGTGGGCACGCTCAACCTGGTCTCGGTGGCCTTCGCCGTGCTGTTCACCGGCATCGCGGTGGATTTCGCCATCCAATTCTGCGTGCGCTACCGGGAGATGCGGCTTTCCTCCGGCGATCCCACCCTGGCGCTGACGCAGACCGTGGTCTCTGTCGGACCGCAGATCCTGCTCGCCGCGGTGGCCATTGCCGCGGGGTTCCTGGCCTTCGTGCCCACCAGCTTCCGCGGCGTGGCGGAGCTGGGGCTGATCGCCGGCTTTGGCATGCTGATCGCGCTGGCCTGCACGCTCACCTTCCTCCCCGCCATGCTCGCCCTGCTGCGCCCGCGCGGAGAAGCGGCGGAGATCGGCTGGGCCTGGGCCGCACGGGTGGAGAGGAAGCTGCTGCGCCACCGCGTGGCCGTTGCCGCAGGCTTCGCGGTGCTGTGCCTGCTCGGTGCCGCGCTGCTGCCGCGCATCGCCTTCGACAGCGACCCGCTGCACACCAAGGACCCGTCCACAGAAGCCATGGTCACGCTGCGCGCGCTGATGGACGACCCGCTCACCTCCCCCTATTCGGCGGACATCATGGTCGCCTCCCCGCAGGAGGCCGCCTTGATGATGCCACGATTGCGCGCCCTGCCGCTGGTGGCGGAGGTTGTCAGCCTCCCCTCCCTGGTGCCGGAGAACCAGGAGGAGAAGCTGCCCCTGATCGCGGACGCCGCCTCCATCCTCGGCGCCACCCTGGCCCCCCGCTCCGCCCCCGCCCCGGTGACACCGGCCGATCTGCGGCTGGCCGTGCTCACCGCCCGCACCGAGATCGACCGCGTGCTGCCGCGCCTGGCGCCGGATGACCCGCTGCGCGCCATCGCCGCCGCGTTGGCCACCCTGGCCACCGCGCCGGATGAGCGGCTGATGCAGGCGAATGCCGCCCTGACCCGTTTCCTGCCGCGCCAGCTCGATGCGCTGCGCCGCGTGCTGGAGGCCGGGCCCGTGACCCTGGCGGACATCCCCGCCGACCTCGCTGCCGACTGGCGCGCGCCGGACGGGCGCATCCGCATCCAGGCCAGCGCCAAGCCCGAGGCGCGGGACGGGGCGGGGCTGCAGCATTTCGTCGCCCAGATCCGCACCGTCGCCCCCCAGGCCGGCGGATCGGCGGTCACGATCGTGGAAACGGCGGGCACCATCGTCGGCGCCTTCGTGACCGCCGCGCTGGGCGCGCTGGCCGCCATCGCCGTGCTGCTGCTGGTGCTGCTGCGCCGGCCGCTGGACGTGGCGCTGGTGCTCGGCTCCCTGCTCGCCTCCGCGCTGCTGACGGTTCCCGTGATCGTGTTGCTGCCAATGCCGCTGAACTTCGCCAATATCGTCGCGTTGCCACTGCTGCTGGGGGTGGGCGTGTCGTTCAACATCTACTTCGTGATGAACCGTGCCGCCGGTGCCACGGCCTTCCTGGGTACCGCCACGGCGCGCGCGGTGCTGTTCTCCGCGCTGACCACCGCCACTGCCTTCGGCTCGCTGGCCGCCAGCGCGCACCCGGGCACGGCCAGCATGGGCGCGCTGCTGCTCTGGAGCCTTGGCGCCACCCTGCTCGTCACCTTCGTGCTGCTGCCGGTGGTGCTCGCCTGGAAGCGGGCCACCGGCGCGGTTCTGGGCGCCCTGCTGCTGCTGGGCCTGCCGCTCCCGGCAGGGGCCGACACGCTGGTGCCGCCGGAAGGCGCGCAGCAGGGCGGGCCGCAAGTGCGCGCCCTGTGGCGGTTCGATGCACCAGCCACCGGCACCGGCACGCTCGCCCTGGAATGGACCGACACGCTGGGCCGCGTGGTGGAACGCCGCCGCATACCGCTCGACCTGCGCGCCGCGCGTGAGGTGGCGATCCCGCTGGACATGCGGCGCGCCATCGCCATGTCCAATACCCTCGCCGCCACGCTGGAACTCGCGGGCCAGCCGCCGCGCCGGCAGGAGGCCGGCTTCATCGCCCGCCCCCAGCCCGGTTGGCACGATTGGGTGGCACAGTACTGGCACGAGGCCGACGCGCCATCGCGCCGCCGCCTGTACGACCTCGGCATCACCGCCGGCAAGGTGATCCCCAGCCGCGAGGACCCCTACGACCCCGCCCTGGCCGAAACCCGCATGGCCCCCATGGTGGCGGCCGATACGCGCTGGTACCTGGAGAACATCGCAACCGACCTCTACGCCAACTATCACCGCTGGCGCCCCAACCTCAGCGTGACCTGGCTGTGGGACGAGGTGCGCCGCCGCCAGCGCGAGAACCCGGCCGACCCCACCGTGTTCCACCGCGAGCCCAGCCTTTCCGACCCCGTCTGGATCGCCCGCATCCAGGAGCGCATCCGCGCCACCGTGCGCCATCTCGGCCCCTATCGCCCGCTGTGGTACGATCTGGCCGACGAGGCGGGGATCGCCGACCTCGCCGCGGCCTGGGATTTCGACATGGGGGCGCAGTCCCTGGCCGGCTTCCGGACCTGGCTGCGCAGCCAGTACCGCGACCTCGCGGCACTCAACCGGCAATGGGGCAGCAGCTTCGCCACGTGGGATGCGGTGATGCCGCTGACCACCACGGAGGCGCTGGCCCGGCAGGATCGCAACTGGTCCGCCTGGGCCGACTTCAAGGCCTGGATGGACATCGCCTTCGCCCGTGCCCTGCGCGCCGGCACCGATGCACTGCACAAGGCCGACCCCACCGCGCTCTCCGGCATCGCCGGCGCGCAGGTGCCGGGTTGGGGCGGCTACGACTACGGCCTGCTCGTCGGCGCGCTCGATGCGCTGGAGGTCTACGACAATGCCAACAATATGGAGATTGTCCGCTCCATCAGCCCCAGCACGGTGTTGCTCAATACCAACTTCGCCTCCGGGCCCGGCGAGATTGCCGGCATTTGGCGACAGGTCCTGCTCGGCAGCCGCGGCCTGGTGCTGTGGGATTCAAATGCGTCGTTGCTGAACCCCGCCTCGCCGCGCACCACCGGCCTCGCCCCTGTACTGCGAGAACTCACCGGCGGCCTTGGCGCCCAGCTGATTGCCAGCCAGCCGCACCACGATGGGGTGGCGATCCTGTATTCCCAGGCCAGCTTCCGCACCCAGTGGCTGGAGGAGCAGTTGGCCGTGGGCCCACGCTGGGTGGAACGCGATTCCGAGAAGGAATGGTTCTTCACCCCGCCCCATCGCGCCGCCCGCCAGCGTGCCGCCCGGCTGCTTTCCACCCTCGGCGCCCAGCCCCGCTGGCTTACCTCCGACCTGCTCGCCGGCGGGGCGCTGCGCAAGTCTGGCGTCCGGCTGCTTGTGCTCCCCGAGGTCTCCGCCCTGTCCGACGCGGAGGCGGCCGAAATCCGCGCCTTCGCCGCGCGCGGTGGCACCGTGCTGATGATGGGCACGCCCGGCCGCTACGACGGCCGCAGCCGCCTGCTGCCACGCCCGCTCCTGGCCAACCTGGCCCCCGCCCGCGCCATCGCTCGCCTGCCGGAGAACGACGAGGCCGCCCTGCCCGCGCTGGCCGCCCTGCTCGCCCGCGCAGAGACGGCTCCTCTGCTGCGTATCACCGCTGCCGCCGGCGGCCCCGACCCCAACGTGGAGACCCGCGTGCTGTCCAACGGCCGTGTGCTGCTTGTGGGCCTGCGCCCGCTCACGCAGGGGCCCACCGATATCGTCTTGACGCTGCCGCAGGGCCACACCGCGCACGACCTGCGCCGCGGCGGCCGGTTGCCGGAGTCGCAGGGCCGCCTGCCGCTGCGCCTTTCCGGCCCCGATCCCGTGATCCTGGCCCTCACCCCCGCGCGCCTGCCCGCACCCACGATCATGGCCGGGGCGGCCCTGCGCACGGGCAATGTCGCCGAACTGCGCCTTGGCCTCTCTGGCGCCACACCGGCCGAGGCCACAGCGCTCCGCGTGGAGGTTACCGCGCCCGATGGCACAGCGATGCCGCGCTATGGCGGCAACGTGGTTCTGCGCGGCGGCCCAGCCACCTGGCGCCTGCCGCTTGCCGCCAACGACCCGGTGGGACTGTGGCAGGTTCGCGTGACCGACATGCTCTCGGGCGCCAGCGACCGGATTGTGCTGCCGGTCGCGCCGTAACGCCTACGGAACGCGCGGCGAAACCGGCGTGGCGCCGTCCATCGTGGCGCGCACGAAGGCACCGCCATTGACGATGGCGCGGCGCCCGGCGGCCAGCACCGGGTGCATCACGTGCCACACGTGGATCATCTCCGGCCACACCTCCAGCGTGACGGCCACGTGTGCCGCCCCGGCCAGCGCGGCCAGCCGGGTTGAATCGTCCAGCAGCGTCTCGGCCGCGCCCACCTGGATCAGCAGCGGCGCGAGGCCGGTGAAATCGGCATGCAGGGGGGAAGCCAGCGGGTTCTTCGGATCCGCCCCGCCCAGATAGGTCTTGGCCATGAACTCCAGCCCGGCCTTCTGCACCGTGGGGTCCTCGGCGGACTTGGACGTGATCGAGCCGCCGGTGGCCTCCATGTCGATCCAGGGCGAGATGCACCAGCCGCAGGACGGCTGCGGCAGCCCGGCGTCGCGGATCGCCAGCAGGGCGGACACCACCAGGCCGCCGCCGGCACTGTCGCCGGCCAGCGCGATGTGCGACGGCGCGTAGCCCTGGGCCAGCAGGTAGCGATAGCCGGCCACGGCATCCTCCACCGGTGCCGGGAACGGATGCTCCGGCGCCATGCGGTACTCCAGCGCCAGTACGCGCGCCGCCGCCGCCCGGCCCATCTCCGCCACCGCATGCCGGTGGCTGTCCAGCGAGCCGATCACGAAGCCGCCGCCGTGGAAATATAGGATCGCGCGGTTGGCCGCGGCGTTCGGCGTGCTGGTCCACTCGGCCTTCACCCCGGCGGCGGTCACCTGCTCCACCGCTACGTCGTCCGCCAGCTTGTTCGCCAGGCCACGCGCATCGATGCCGCGGCGCATTTCGGCGAGATCCGCCGCCTTCGGCCGTGCGGCGATGGCGGCGCGCAGGGCGTCGATTTCAGGATTGCTCATGGTTAGTTTCCCCGAGGTTTAAGCAAGAATCTTCTTTTTCTGAAGAAAAAGAAGCAAAAAGACTTTTATCATTTTTCTGTCATAAAAGTTTTTTGGTTCTTTTTTTCAAAAAAGAACGTGCTTCCTTACTTCAGTGCTGCCTCCACCGCCGCCGCCACGCGGAACAGTTTGGCATCCCCCATCGTCTCGCCCATCAGCATCAGCCCCACCGGGGCCTCGCCCGGCTGGGTGCAGGGCAGCGAGATGGCGCAGCGGTCCAGGAAGTTGCCGAAGGCGCAGTTGCGCAGCTGCATCAGGTTCACCCGGGTATAGGCATCGCTGTCCGCCTCCAGCGCTGCGATCGGCGGCGGCAGCAGCGGGCAGGTGGGCATCACGATGGCATCGAAATCCTGCGTGACGGCATTGGCTCGGGCGCAGATCTCGGCGCGCGCGGAGAGCAGGGCCACGTAGTCCGCGGCCGCCATGTCCCGCCCCGGCATGATGCGCTTGAGCACCTGGGGGTCGTACCCGGCGGCCTTCGCAGCGATCAGCTCGCGGTGCCAGGCCCAGGCCTCGGCGGCGGCGAAGGTGCCGCGGGCGTTGGCGCGGGGGATCTCGTCGAATGCTGCCAGCCGGAGGCGCACGATGCGGGCACCGGCGGCCGAGAGCTTGGACAGCGCGGCCTCGAACGCATTGGCCACCTCGGCATCCATGCCATCCAGCACCGCATTCTCCGGCGCGCCCAGGCGCAGGCCGGCGAGCGGGGCGGCGGCGAGGTCGGGGATCGGTTCGCCGGCGAACACCGCATCGATCGCGGCACAGCAGGCGACGGAATTGGCCAGCGGCCCGATCGAATCGAGGCTGGTGGACAGCGGCACCACGCCGGTGATCGGCACGCGGCGGGCGGTGGGCTTGTAGCCGACCACGCCGTTCATCGCCGCCGGAATGCGGCAGGAGCCGCCGGTATCCGTGCCCAGCGCGCCATAGGCCATGGCATCGGCGATCGACACGCCGGCGCCGGAGGAGGAACCGCCCGGGATGCGGCCCGTCGCGCGGTCCCACGGGGATTTCGGTGTGCCGTAATGCGGGTTGATGCCCAGGCCGGAGAAGGCGAACTCCGTCATGTTCGTGCGGCCCATGATCACGAACCCGGCCTCCGCGATGCGTTGCACTACGGGGGCGTTGGCCGCCTCCGGCGCGGCATCTGCCAGCACGGTGGAGCCGGCGGTGGTGACCTGCCCGGCGATCCCGGCCAGGTCCTTCACGCTGAACGGAATGCCCGCGAACGGGCCCAGCGCGCGGCCGGCGCGGCGCAGCAGGTCCATCGCATCGGCGGCGGCGCGGGCGCCGTCGGCATCCACCTTGATAAAGGCGCGGCTGCCCTCCCCGGCGGGGTCGGCAATGCGGGCGAGGCAGTCCTCCACCAGCTGGCGGGATGTGGTCTTGCCAACGGCAAGGGCGGCGGAGAGATCGTTCAGGGTGCGCATGGGCGAAGGGTGCAGCGCGAGGCGCGGGCGCGCAAGGTGTTGACGGCGGCGGCCCCCCGATGCCCTGCTGCGGCGAAACCCAGGAGAGCGACGATGAGCCAGATTCCCGAAAAGCCCGTGCTGCTCACCGGCGCCTCCGGCGGGCTCGGCCGCGTGCTGGCGCGTGGCCTGGGGGCCCTGGGGTGGAAGCTGGTGCTGACCGATATCGTGCCCTTCCCCGACCCGGTGCCGGCGGGAAGCCGCTTCGTGAAGGCGGACCTGAATGACGGCGTGACGATCCTGCGCCTGGCCGAAGGCTGCGGCATGATCCTGCATTTCGGCGGCGTTTCAGTGGAGCGGCCGTTCGAGGAGGTGCTGGGGCCGAACATCCGCGGCCTCTACCACATCTACGAAGCCGCCCGCCGCGAGGGTGCGCGCGTGCTGTTCGCGAGCAGCAACCACGCCATCGGCTTCCACGAACGCAGCGAGGCGCTGGACGACGACTGCCAGCTTCTGCCCGATGGCTATTACGGGCTTTCCAAGGCCTATGGCGAGCTGATGGGGCGGATGTACTGGTTCAAGCACGGGGTGGAGAACATCAACGTGCGGATCGGCAGTTCCTTCCCGGAGCCGATCGACGCGCGGATGCTCTCCACCTGGCTGAGCTACGACGACTTGGTGCGGCTATGCGTGCGGGCGACGCTGGCGGAACGGGTGGAGAGCTGCGTGATCTGGGGGGCTTCGGCGAACAGCCGGACGTATTGGGGCCGGGATGCGCGGGATACGCTGGGGTGGGCGCCGGAGGATAGTGCGGATGGGTTTGCGGGGCAGATGGGGGGGAAGGTGACGGGGGATGCGGTGATGGAGCGGTATCAGGGGGGGGCTTACACGGGGATGGAGTATTCTCGGGAGGGCGGGGTGCCGGGGAAGATGTTTCGCTAGCTAGCACGCTTGACGTTTCCAGCTGGTCGAGCAAACATGATACCGTAATCAAAATAAAATAGGAAAGTTCGTCGGCGATGCCTCGAGAACCGAAAACCGTCGATGAGTTGCTTGAAGAGATAACGTGTGAATTGTCGCCAACTGGGCGCGCCGAACGCGTGTTGCTGGGAGGATTCACGGGTCTCTATCAGGCCGCAGATAATTGGTGCTGGGCGGCTGCGGCTGCCACGGTTGCGACCTATTATGATCGCGTCAAGGTTCCCGCAGGAACACCTGTGCCGTCTGTCCCGCGGGCGCAATGCGGCCTGGTCGACGGCGGTTACTGTACCGGTGGACCTGCGTGCGCCAAGCACTTGGCCGGATATCCGAACTGCAACAGACTTAACGACTACGGTAGAATAGATTTTTCGTGCCATAATCCGGATTTCGACAGACAAGGCTTTCTTAACCGCATGCTGGCTCGCTTGGGGCGCCTTGAAGTGTCCCTGCCAATGCGGGCATCGCGGAGCCACCACATAACATTGTGGGAAACAGCCCCGGGCACTCAGAAAGTGGTCCCATCGCGGGATTACATGCTTCAGGCGACGGTGGATGTGGACCAGATCGCACGGCTGTTGAAAGACGGGCGACTTGTGTGCTTCCGATCTAAGCGCGGTGGGACTCGACACTTCATCATTGTCTACGGCTGCGAAACGTACCCAGATGTGTCGCTGCTTGTATGGGATCCTGCCAAAGGATCGGAGATCATCGAAGCTGAGCAGTTCCTTCACGAGTTCGGCCCGTTCACCCATATGATTGTAACCCGTGGCGATTGGCAGAAGCAGAATGTCAGTTAAGATATACCCGGAGGATTATCCTCCCGAAGCTCTTCAAGCTGCGAAGCGCAAGATAGAGGCGTTGCTGTCCTGGGAGGGGTTGGTTTCTCGGAACCCTGAAGCGGCTACCTTCCTCACACTGCCGCACCGCGTTTATTTTTTGCGTTCGCGCGGACTTGCTGGTGTTGGGCCCCTTAGGGCCTCCGTCGACTTCGGTGGCTGGCGCTTTCTTGTCAGCCAGGAGGCCCAGGCGATTGCCGCTGTCACGACGTGGCAGGGTGATGGCGAATGGCGGGTATCCTCTGTTCGGCCGGGAACCTGGGCATCCGCAACGCGAGCCGCACTGACCGGGGAAGGTTTGGACGGGGGGCCATATACGCTGGCCTATCTCTGGTGCCGCAGGAAATTTGTGGCAGCCTTGTGGCTGCAAACTGAAAGTGGACAAGGGGAGAAGGTTATCCCCTTGCCGTATGTTCGCGGACTGACGGCACTGCGCCCAACAACCCCCGACGCATATCTTGAGGCAATGCGTCGCCCTACGTCCCACGCTCCGGGTATAGTTGCTGCAGCGCGGGCAGACCGACTCAGCCCGTTAGGTGGATAAAGAAAGGGCCCATCGGACGGGGTTATCCGATGGGCCAGAGGTGCTTATCAGGCAGTGGGCGACGGATCGAACCCTCCGTCCATCAGGGGGACGGAGGCTCTATCTAATGTCCGCTGCGATCCTTGCTCCGCTGCGATAGCGGGGCGTCTCCCTCGGGCAGGCGTGCCCGGTCCGCCTCTTTTGGCGCTGGATAGCTCGCGACCTTCGTGCCGAGGGTCCGCAGGGTCGCTCCGGCCCTAAGCAACTGATGGGATGGAGACTTTTCATCTGGCAACTTCGCGTCTTCGGCTTTGTCGGGCACATAAACAGGTATGCCATCGCCGTCCTTGTTGCTTACCTCCTCCCATTCCTTCCTGGCGCGGTCCAGTATGATGGTAAATGATTTCATACGCAGGAGCACATCCATTACAGTCGGGACAACACTCCAGCTTCCTTCCTTGTCGGAGGGCCAGTGGACGCCAGCGCGCTCACGATTCACCGGAATCTCCTCCGAGAGAGCCCGCAGAACCTTCGCCATGGCGGGTGCCGCCTCACGCACGCAATGTTCGATGAGGTAGGCTTGCAAGGCATGGCCGCTGGGATAGGCCGGATGCGCAGGCGTATCGATCATGGGGGAAATGCCCGGCCAAACCTGTGCCGGGCGGGGGCGCATGAACTCCGCCTTGAACCGCGCCGCAATCATGCCGGCCACCTGCAGCCCAATCAGCACCAAGCTCCATGTTGCCGGCCTGGTCGCGGGCGAACAAGCTAGAAGATCAGCATAGTAGGTGGTGAAATCGCCCGCTTGTGCCAGTATCGCACCCTGATGCCGGGGGCCTCGTTCAGTGAGGCGCAGATCACGCAAATGCGCCAGTTCCTTCCTCACCGCATCAGGGCTTTGGTCCAGCTTGCCTTTGAGCAGGTCCCGCATCGTATCCCAGGCACAGCGGCCAGTCCCATCCATCTTGGCAGCTTCAATCGCGAAATCGGTAGCGATCACAGCAGCCTTCAGCAGCGGGTCCCAGCCGTCCTCGGGGAAGGTGGTGTTGACGATCATTGGGGCCGAGATAGCGGACTGCCCTGCATGGCGTGGCAGCGCCGCACCGATCAGGGTGGGCCCTCCACGCAGGGAACCGAGCCCACCCGGCACCCAGTACCAGCCTTGCGGACGTCCGCCACTCTGACCACCGCTTTGACCACCACTCTGGCCGCCCGATTGCCCGCCGCTCTGGCCGCCATAGGAGGCATCGATCGTATCGTCGACCGCATCCCCAATAGCTCCAAGAATCGTATCGGGGAGCCTATCAATCGTCTTTTGTAGTGCTGCGATCGCTTCAATCAGTTTGTCATCAGCCATTCATTCCCCCCGCCCTTTCGGGCCATTGAACATTCATTCCGGCAATCCCGCCAGAATCAGATGCCGCCCGTAAGCCTCCCGTCGCCACGCATCACGGAACGGGCTGTTCTGGACCACGTCGCGCACGCGCTGGTCCGGTATCTCCCGCATCGCCCGCTCGGCGATCTGGCGGGCCTGTGCCAGGTCCCCGGCCGCCGCCAGCGAGGCAGCGGTCCAGCGCAGACCCACGCGCAGGTAGGAGGGTTCGGCAATGGCCTTCAGCCCCCATTGGGCCGCGATATCGTATTCACCGGCGGTGTAGTGGGCCACGCACAGCGTGCTGTAGAAATCGTGCGCGTCGCGGTCGCGAGGTGAAAGCTCCATGGCACGGGTCACGCGCCGGACCGCTTCCTGCGCCTCGCCGGCATAGGACCAAGTGTAGCTGCTCCACAGCCACATATGCGCCGAGCCGGGCCAAGATTGGTTGCCGCGATCGAACAGCTCCATGGCGCCTTCGATGTCGCGATGGTGCAAGGCGCGGCGGTGGGCGTGGAACATCAAAGCGCGGCAGTTCTCGGCATCCAGGGCCAAGGCGCGGTTTGCCTCCGCTTCGGTGGCCGCAACCGCTTGGCGGCGGTCCTGCCGCCACCCCTGGCTGAGCGACAGCGTATGCCAATCGGCCAACAGGGCATGGGCATCGGGATAGTCCGGCTCGGCACGCACGATCTCGTCCAGGAGGGTTTTGGCCTGGTCGAAACTCTCTCGTTGCAGAACCTGGAGATGCTCGCGCGCCAGCAGCGCCTTTTCGTAGACGGTGAGGCTTTCGGGCCGCTTCCCCCGAATGCGCTTCAGCTCCAGCTCCTGCACCCGTGGGGCCAGGGTGTTCACGATCTGCGCCACCAGCCGATCCTGGTCGGCAAAATCCAGCGTGGCCGAGGTGTCGTGCGTCCGCGCCCAAACCACCGCGCCGGTGCGGGCATCGGCCAGTTCCGTGGTCAGCCGCAGCACGTCGCCGCGCCGGCGCATGGACCCGCGCACCACGTAGCGCGCGCCCAGCTCGCGCCCCACCTGGCGCAGGTCAACCTGCGGGTCCCGATAGGTGAGGGAGGAGCCGTGCGAGATCACCTGCAGTTCGCGCAGCCCGGCCAGCTGGCACACCGTGTCCACCAGGATGCCGTCGGCGATGTGGCTCGGCACCGCCTCGTCGCCCAGTTGTGCGAACGGCAGCACGGCGATCTGCGGTGGCGCACCCACGGGCGTCGGTTCCGTGCGCGGCGGCTCGGGAAGGACAGGGGGATCCATCTCCGCGCGCAGCCGCCGGGCGATCTCACGCGTCTGCGCACCGGGGTTGATCCCCAGCTCGCGCTTCATCATCTCGGCAATCGCGGCGTAGTGGCGTAGCCCGTCAGCCCGCCGGCCCGCCGCGCCGCAGGCATCCAGCAGGCGGCAATGGATCTCCTCGCGCAGCGGGTCGATCGCGAACATCCGTTCGGCCGCTTCCAGCGCCGCGGCGGCATCGCCTGCCGCGGTGCAGAGCTCGCCGATGCGGGCCAGCACCGCCAGCACCTTGCGCTCCAGGTCGGCGCGGCTCGGTACCAGCCAGTCGGCGAAATCCTCCTCCACATGCGGGAACCCGGCCAGCAGCGGCCCGGCATAGGCTTGCACCGCCTGGCGCAGCCCAGCGAGATCCTCGGCCAAGGCGTGGCGCTCGAACTCCTCCACGTCGGTCGCCACATCCTCGCCCAGCGTCAGCGCCCCATCCTGGGAGACGACAACCTGCCGCCCGCGCAGGGGCCGGCGCAGTGAATAGAGTGCCTCGCGCAGGCTGCCCTGGATCTGCTTTGGCCCGCTGTTCGGCCACAACAGCTCCGCCACCCGCTCCCGCGCCATCGGCCGGCCACGATCCACCGCCAGCACGGCCAGCAGGGCGCGCGTTTTGCGGGGCAGCGGCGGGCCCTCCTGGCCGTCCACCCGCAGCCCGAAGCCGCCGAGAAGGTTGAGACGAACGCCTGTCATCACGATCGACCGCCTCCTGCAGTCACTCTCCGTTAACGATCACGAAACAGGTTCGTGGGAGTATGGACAAGACTCCAAATCGAACAAATTCCGCCTTGGCCGCATTTTTGACGGCCGCTTGGCCTCCGCTCTGATGGCGTTGCGCTCCGATGCCGTGGCCGGCGCAGTCCCGCGCCGCTCAGCCGGAGATGCCGCCGTGTCAGTCACCGCCCCCCCTGCACCGTCCGTGGGCCTGCCCGCCGTCCCCGTGGCGTTGCGTCCGATGCACGAGCCGGCGTTGCACGACCCTGTCGGCCTGCTCGATTCCACCCGCGACCGCATCCTGGCCGGCGGAGACATCGCCCAGGCGGTGGATATCCTCAGCGACGGGCTGTGGTGGATGCGCGCCGGCTTGCCGGAAGACGAGTGGAAGCAGGTGATCGCCCTGGTGCGCGCCCATCCGCTGATGGGGCTGATGCACGAGAACCCCTTCACCCGCCGCGCCTTCGTCAAGCCCCGCGGCTATGCCGGCGATGCCCCGCTGATCGACCTGCTCTACTACGGCCAGGCCGCCGCCGAGGCGAAGGACGCCTCGCCCCTTGGCCTTGCCCTGCTGGCACGCGATACCGGCGCGCCCGCCGCCGCCGCGGTGCGCGAACGGCGGGATTTCATGGCCGAGCTGATCGACCATGTGGCGGATGCCACGCCCATGCCCAGCATCCTCGCCGCCGCCTGCGGGCACCTGCGCGAGGGGCTGGTTTCCACCGCCGTGCAGCAGCACCGCATCGGCCGGCTGGTGGCGCTGGACCAGGATGCGGATTCGCTGGCCGTTGTCGGCAAGTCCTTCGGCATCAAGGGCGCGGAGATGGTCAACCGCAGCATCAAGGCGGTGCTGGACGGCAGCTTGAAGCCGGGCAGCTTCGACATGGTCTATGCCGCCGGGCTCTACGACTATCTCGGCCAGCGCCTGGCCAGCGCGCTCACCGCCGCGTTCTTCGGGCTGCTGAAGCCGGGCGGGCGGCTGGTGATCGGCAACTTCGCGCGTGGCATCTACGACGCCGCCTACATGGAGGCGATCGGCGACTGGTTCCTGATCTACCGCGACGCCGCCGAAATGCAGGACCTGGCCAGCGGGATCGATGCGCGCGAAGTGGCGCTGAAGCGCGTCTATACCCGCCAGAGCCCGGACATCTTCTACCTGGAACTGCGCCGCCGCGGCACGCTCGCGGCCTGACGGGAACCAGGGGGAACGCGATGATGAGCGACATGCGCATGCCGCGCGCCGCGCCACCGCACCGGGGCCTGCCCAGCGGCGGCGGGCGCACGGTGCTGGGGTTGGCGGGGCCCCTCGCCGCCCCGGTTCGGCGGCCACGGCCGCAGCTGGCCGCGCAGGGGCTGGAGATCGAGGGCCCGGTGCCGATCCCGGGCGAGTACCGCCCGGGCACGGCTGGCTTCCGCTACTGGGCGGTGGCCGAGGCACTGGAACGCGGCGCGGCGCTGTGGCGCGCGGCGGCCGAGTTCCCCTGGGCCTGGGCCGGCGGCCGGCTGCGCGTTCAGCTCATCGGCGGCACGGATGCGGTGTGCGAACGGGGGTGGCTGCGGCTCGGGGCCGGCGCGCCGCACGCAGCGGCAATGCGCGCCCTGGGCCACGCGGTGCTGGACGGGCTGCGCCCGGCCCTGTGGCATGTGGCGGCGCCGGATGTCGCCAGCTTCCACGCCGGTTTTGCCGACGCCGTGGCGATGCTGGCAACGCTAGAGATCTCAGGCACGGCAGACGTCGTTCCACAGGCCACCACGCCGTTCGGCCGGGCCTTCGCGGAGGTGCTGGTGGTGCTGGCACAGTCCGGCCCGGCCGCGCGGCGCCGGCCCGATCCGCGGCTGCTGGCGCTGCGCGGCGCCCGCCTGCTGGCCGATGCAACCCGCCGCGCCCCCGTGGCGCCCGATTTCACCGCCCAGGTCGCCGCCGAGATGGCCCTCGCCGCCACGGTGCAGGAAGGCCCGCTGGTCGCCCTACAGCTGCGAGACCTGTTCGCCCGCCACTTCCTGCTGGCCCGCAGCCCGGTGCTGGAAGCCTACGACCCCCATTTGGCGGAAGACGGCACGGAGCTGCCGCTGCCGGCGTGCTCCCTGCCCTGGGTCGCCACCGATGCCGCCCCCTTGGGCCTGGACCTGCCGCTGCTCCTTTGCCCCGCCACGCAGCCGCCGCTGGTGGCGCCCTCGGCCGACGCCCCTGCCCCGGCGGCTGCCGCCCAAGGCTTCGCACAGAGCCTGTTCGCATCCGGCATGGTCGAAAAGCCGCGCATCGGGCGGCTGCAGCGCCGCGCACCTGGCACCAACGCGCTGGCCACGCACCTGCTGCTGGATGACGGCCGCACGCTGCGCCTGGTGCGGGAGCGTTTCGTGGCCGGATAGGTCAGGCGTTGTCGGTCCAGCCCGCCTCCGGGTCGATCGGATAGGCCGGGCGCGGCAGCCGCTTCCATTGGAAGCTCGACAGCACCGGCGAGTTGTAGCCCGGCACGTCCACCTCGAAGATGCGGTCCGGGGTGAAGAACTCGTCGAACCCCGCCCGGAAATGCCCGCGGGATTTCACGATCACCACGCGCTGGGCGGCGATGTCGAAGCCGTGCATCTCCAGCATCACCGGCTCCGCCAGCTGGCGCCGCAGAGAGCCCACCACCACGCGCAGGCCGGAGCCCATCAGCCGCAGCACCGCGCAGGGGCCGAGATCGAACACCCGCCCCTCGGCGATGCCGCGCCGGCCGATCCCCCTGCCGTCGCTCACCTGCTCCACGACCACGTCGGCATCGAAGCGCTTGGAGAACTCGCTCTCTTCGCTGGCGAAGGCCGCGCGGAAGATGCCGCCGACGCCGGCCGAATGCGAAAGTGCCGCCAGCGCCGGGTCCACGAACACGCCCAGCACCACGCCCCTTCCCACGCCAGCCTCGTGAAGCGCGCGCAGGATCCAGGTGGTGTTGCCGCGCCCGCCGCCGCCGGGATTGTCGGCGCAATCGGCCAGGATGATCGGCGCGCGATCGCCCCGGCTCGCCTCGCCCGCGATCGCGACCGCATCGGCGAGCGACGTCAGCTTCGGCAGGAACCGCTCCCGCCCCGCCCAGGCCGCCCGCGCGATCTGGCGTGCCACCTCGCGCGCCGCCGCGGGGTCGTTGTCCGCCGTCACGGTGATGCAAAGCCCGCATTTCGGCAGGTCGCTATAGGTGAACCCGCCGGTGACAGACACGTTCAGGATCGGCGGCGTGCACAGCTCCTGGCCGAGGTTGATCAGGTCGGCATAGGGCCCGCTCGCCGTCAGCTGCATCACGTTGGGCGGCATCAGCGGCATGCGGATGAAGGCCTTTGCCGTGCGCAGCCCGCCGCGCAGCCGCTCAATGAGCTCCGCCGCCTCCGCCGCCCGCTCGCGCATGTCCACATGCGGGTTGGTGCGGTAGGCGATCAACGCATCCGACAGCTCCACCAGCTTTTCGGAAACGTTGCAGTGCAGGTCATGCGTTACCACCACCGGCACCGCCGGCCCCACCATGGCGCGAACCATCTCCACCAGCGTACCGTCGCTATCCTCGTCCCCGGTGGCCGACGAGGCGCCGTGGCTGGCGATGTACACCGCATCCACCGGCAGCGCGGCCGCCAGGCGCCGGCGCACGCGGTCCAGGAAATCCAGGAACACGTCCTGCACGATCGGCCCGCCTGGGGGGGCTGCGATCATCACCAGCGGCACCGGCGTCCATGGCCCCTTGGCATCCATCGCCGCATAGAACCCCGGCACCTCGCTCGGCAGGTGGCTGGGTATCCGCGCCAGTTCGGTGATCCGCTCGCCCTCCTCCCAGCACTGGCGCAGGAAATCCTCGCGCACCGTGGGCGGCGCGAAGGCGTTGGCCTCAAGGTGAAGGCCCAGGATGGCGATGCGCGGTGCGGTCATGAATCGGGTCCGTTTGCGGCCGGGAGAGGGCAGTATAGAGTGCCGCCATGGAGAGCAAAAACGCCTCAGGGGGCACCGTGTCAGGCATCGCCGAACCCGTCACCACCGCCGCCATGCTGGCACGCCTGGTGGGCTTCGACACGACCAGCCGCAACCCCAATCTCGACCTGATCGGCTTCGTCCGCGAATGGCTGGACCGGCACGGCGTGCCCTACCGCGTCAGCACCGATCCCTCAAGCACCAAGGCCAACATCCACGCCATCATCGGCCCACAGGTGCCCGGCGGCGTCGCACTCTCCGGCCACGTGGATACCGTGCCGGTGGACGGCCAGGCCTGGAGCGCCGACCCCTTCGCCCTGCGCGCAGAGGGCGGCAAGCTCTACGCCAGGGGCGCTGCAGACATGAAGGGCTTCGTCGCCGCCTGCCTCGCCGCCGTGCCCGATCTCGCCCGCCGCAAGCTCCGCCAGCCGGTCCATCTCTTCATCACGCATGACGAGGAGACCGACATGGCCGGCGCGCGCGAACTGGTGGAAGACCTCGCCGCCAGCGGCCTGCGCCCCGCCATGTGCATCGTCGGCGAACCCAGCCTCATGCAGCCCATTCTCGGCCACAAGGGGCGCCTGGCCCTGCGCGTGATCGCGCGCGGCAAGCCCGGCCATTCCAGCGAACCCGCCAAGGGCGTCAACGCCATTGCCGCCGCCGCGGAGGCCATCGCCTACCTGAACGCCGAAGCCAAGCGCTTCGCCACCCAGGGCCCGTTCGACTCCAACTTCGACCCGCCCTACACCACGGTGCATGTCGGAACCATCCAGGGCGGCACCATCCTCAACATCATCCCCGAGCGTTGCGAATTCGTGATGGAATGGCGCACCATCCCGTCCGACGATTTCTTCGCCCAGGTGGAGCGCCTGCGCGCCCATGTCGCCGCCGCGATCGAGCCGGCGATGAAAGCCGTCGATCCCGCCTGCGGCATCACGCTGGAGGTGATGAACTGGATCCCCGGCATGGCCCTGCCCGGCAGCCACGGCCTGGCCGACATGGTGAAGCAGCTCACCGGCTCCAACTCCATGGGCCACGTGAGCTACGGCACCGAAGGCGGGCTCTACGAGCAATCCGGCATCCCCACCATCGTCTGCGGCCCCGGCAACATCGCCCAGGCACACCAGCCCGACGAATGGATCGAACAGTCGCAGCTCGACGCCTGCGACGCCTTCATCCGCCGCCTCGCCGACCGGCTCTCGGGCTAGGCCCATCATGGTGGCGCTGGCATGACCGGCTCCAACCCACCCGGGGCCACCGCGTACGGCCCGGCCAAGCTGCCGCTGTTCGAGGTGCGGCTGCCCGCGCCCGACCTCGCGCCCTGGCACGCCGGCAACACCGGCATCCCCGGCTTCACCAGCTTCGCCGCCGAGGCCCCGGGCCCGCACGTGCTGCTGCTATCCCTGATGCACGGCAACGAATACGCCGGCGCCACCGTGTTGGATCGCATGCTGCGCGCGAAGCTGCGCCCGCTCTGCGGCCGGCTCACCTACGGCTTCGCCAACCTCGCCGCCTTCGCCGCCTTCGATCCCGCCAACCCCACCGCCTCGCGCTTCCTGGACGAAGACCTCAACCGCGTCTGGGACCCTGCCCTGCTCGACGGCCCGCGCCACTCCGCCGAACTCGCTCGCGCCCGCGAAATCCGCCCGGCCGTGGAAGCGGCAGACGTGGTGCTCGACCTGCACTCGATGCTCTGGCCCTCCGATCCGCTGATCCTGTGCGGCGCCGCCGCCCGTGGCCGCGCCCTGGCCCAGGCCGTTGGCGCCCCCGCGCTTGCCGTGGCCGATCGCGGCCACACCAACGGCCCCCGCCTGATCGACCTGCCGCGCTTCGCCCTGCCCGAGGGCGCCGCCACCGCCCTGCTGGTGGAATCCGGACAGCACTGGGACCCCGCCGCGGTGGACATGGCCGCCGCCAGCATCGCCGGCCTGCTGCGCCATCTCGGCCTGCTGCGCGCCCACCCCACCCTGCCCGCTCCCGCGCCGCAACCGGGCCGCGTCGCCGAAGTCACCCAGGCCGTCACTGCCGCCACCGGCAACTTCGCCTTCGTGCGCGCCTTCCGCGGCGGCGAAGTCATCCCCCGCCGCAACACGCTGATCGCGCTGGATGGCACCGAGGAAATCCGCACCCCGCACGACGACTGCCTGCTGGTGATGCCCAGCCTGCGGCCGAGCCGGGGGCATACGGCGGTTAGGCTGGCTCGGTTCGTGGAGTAAAGAAAGGAAGCGGTTCTTTTTTGAAAAAAAGAACCAAAAAACTTTCATTCGTCTGAGGCGGTAAGACCGGGCTTCTCCGCATCAAACGAATGAAGTCTTTTTGCTTCTTTTTCTTCAGAAAAAGAAGGACTTATCTACCCTTCCACTGCGCCGGGCGCTTCTCCATGAACGCCGTGCGCCCTTCGCGGTAATCCTCGCTGTCGAAGCAGGCCAGGATCGCCGCATCCACCGCCGCACGATCGCGCTGGCTCTCACCGGCCATCGCAGCGTTCACCGTCAGCTTGGTCGCGCGCAAGGATAGCGGCGCGTTGGCCGAGATGGTCTTGGCCAGAGCCAGCACCGTGTCGGTCAGGTCCTCGTCCGGCACCACCTTGTTCACCAGCCCCACGCGCTGCGCCTCGGCCGCGTCGAACCGCTCACCGGTCATGATGATCATCCGCGCATGGGCCTGGCCCACCAGCGAGATCAACCGCTCCACCATCTCGAAGCTGTAGGCGATGCCCAGCTTCGCCGCCGGAATGCCGAACTGCGCGCCCTCGCCGGCAATCCGCAGATCGGCCTGCATGGCGATGCCCAGCCCGCCGCCCAGGCAGAAGCCGCGGATGCACGCGATCACCGGCTTCGGAAACGCCGCCAGCCGCGCCCGCCCGGCCCCGGTCAGCCGGTCGTATTCCAGCTGCGCATTGCCGTCGGCGCGGGTGGACTCGAACTGGCTGATATCGGCGCCGGAGACGAACGCCTTGGTCCCGGCCCCGGTCATCACCACGGTGCGGATCGCCTCATCCGCCTCGAACGCGTCCAGGATCTCCGACAGCCCATGCCACATCGCCACCGACATGGCGTTGCGCTTCTCCGGCTGGTTGAAGGTGATCAGCCCAACGCCCTCCGAAACCTCGGCGAGCATCTTTCCGTCGGCATACTGCGTGGTCATACGATTCCCCGGGCCTTCATGTCGGTCAGTTCGGCCTCGCTGTAGCCCAACCCGCGCAACACCTCCACCGTATCCGCCCCGGCATCGGGCGTGGGCGAGCGCACATCCTTCGGATGGCCCACAAGGTTGATGGGCGATGCCACCACCTCCTTCACGCCAAGCCGCGGATGCGACACCGGCCGCGCCATCTTCAGGTGCTTCACCTGCGGATCGGCGAACACCTTGTCGATCGTGTTGATCGGCCCGCAGGGAATGCCGGCACCCTCGAACAGCTCGATCCAGTGCTCCGCCGGCTTGGTCTGCGTGATCGCGGAGATCGCCGCGTTGATCGCCTTGCGGTCGGCGCTGCGGCCCTTCTGCGTGGACCATTCCGGCTTGGTCTTCCACTCCGGATGCCCGATCGCCTCCGCGAAGCGGTCCCACAGCCGGCCGGAGCTGGCCGCGATGTTGATGTAACCATCAGCCGCCGGAAACGCCCCGGTCGGAATGCCCGTCGGGTGGTCGTTGCCCGCCTGGCCCGCCACCTCGCCATCGAACAGCCAGCGCGTGGCCTGGAAATCCAGCAGGAACACCTGCGTCTCCAGCAAGGAGGTCGTCACCCACCGCCCCACGCCCGTCTGCTCGCGCTCGAACAGCGCCATCATGATGCCCATCGAAAGCAGTGTGCCGGCACAGAGATCGTCGATCGGAATGCCCACGCGCATCGGCCCGCGCCCGGGCTCGCCGGTGATGGACATCAGCCCGCCCATGCCCTGCGCGATCTGGTCCACGCCGGCCCGCAGCCCATAGGGCCCGTCCTGCCCGAAGCCGCTGATGCTCCCGTACACGATGCGCGGGTTCACCGCCTTCACCTCGTCGTAGGAGATCTTGAGGCGATGCTTCACCGCCGCCCGCATGTTCTCCACCACCACGTCCGCAGTGGCGGCCAGCTTCATGAACGCCGCATGCCCCTCCGGAGACTTCAGGTCCAGCCGGATCGCCTTCTTGTTCCGGTGCAGGTTCTGGAAATCGAACCCGTCCCGGTTGCCGGCGATATCCTCGCCGTTGCCCGGCGGCTCGATGCGGATCACGTTCGCCCCCCAATCCGCCAGGTGGCGCACGCAGGTGGGCCCGGCACGGGCGAGCGTGAGGTCGAGCACGGTTATCCGCGACAGCGGCAGCTTGGTGTCGCTCTGAACCTTGGGTGCGGCGTCGTCGGGCATGGTCATCCTCCCGGATTGATCTGCGATGATCGGCCGGATGGCGCCATCGCTCAAGGGTGATGGTATCCTGCCGTCATGGACGACGCCGATCTCGCCCTGATCATCGCGCTGGACTGCTCCGCCAGCGTCTCGCTGGAGAGCTTCGGCCGCATGGCCAGCGGCTGTGCGGCGGGCATGCGCGACGAAGCCGTGATCGCCGGCCTGCTCTCCGGCCCGCGCGGCGCCAGCCTCTGCGCCCTCATGATCTGGTCCGGCCCCACTGCGCAGGAAGTGATGACGGGCTGGACCCGCCTCGCCAGCCCCGAAGCCCTGCACGCCTTCGCCGAGGAGGTGGAGAACGTCCCCCGCACCATCCGCGCCGGGGCCACCGCGGTGGGCGAGGCCCTGCGCGCCTGCGAAACCCTGATCCTCGCCGCCCCCGCCGGCGCCACCCGCGTGGTGATCGACATGGTCGGCGACGGCAAATCCAACCAGGGCATCCTGCCCCACGTCCCGCGCGACCGCCTCGTGGCCGGCGGCGTCACCATCAACGGCCTGTGCGTATTGCACGAGGAGCCGGACCTGCTGGCGCACTACCAACAGGAGGTGATCGGCGGCCCCGGCGCCTTCGCCATGACCTGCCAGAACTTCGCCGAGTTCGAGGAAGCGATGCGCCAGAAGCTGCGGCGCGAGATCATCGCATCGCTAGGCAAGAAAGAGTCTTCTTTTTTCTGAAGAAAAAAGAAGCAAAAAAGACTTCATTCGCTTGCACGCGTGCTGGTCGCCCTGCACGCGTGCCAGTGAACAAAAGTTTTTTGGTTCTTTTTTTCAAAAAAGAACCGCTTTCTTCCTATGCGCTCCGCTTCACATTCCAGAACACCGGCAGCCCGGTCAGCACGCCTTCCAGGTTGCTTCGATGGGCACTCTGCGCCCGCACCTGGCCCAGCGGGATATAGGGCACATCGCGGAACGCCTGCAGCTGCAGCGCCTCGCACACTTTCTGCTGCGCGGCGAGGTCCGGGGCCAGCAGCCATTCGGCCCGCAGCGCCTCGATCGTGGGGCTCACCGGCCAGCCCATGATGCCCTGGCGCCCGTTGCCGCGCAGGAAGGCGTGCACGGCCGGGTTGAACTGGTCCACCCCGCCCCAGGAGGTGTGGAACACGCTCCAGCCGCCCTGGTCCACCGGCTCCTGCTTGGTGCGGCGCTGCACCACGGTGGCCCAGTCCATCGCCTGCGCCTCCACATTGAGGCCGATGCGCTTGAACAGGTCGAAGGTCACCTCGGCGATCGCCTTGGTGGAGGGAATGTCCTGCGGCGCCAGCAGCACCACCTTCTCGCCCTTGTAGCCGGCCTCGGCCAGCAGGCGCTTCACGTTCTCCAGGTTGCGCGGGGCATTGAGGTTCTCCATGCCCGCCTGGGTGTCCATCGGCGTATCCGGGCAGAAGTAGCCCACGCCCTCGCGCCACAGCGCCTTGTCCTCGCCCTGGATGGCAATCATGTAGTCGCTCTGCGTCACGGCCTGCACGATGGCGCGGCGGATCGCCGGGTTGTCGAAGGGCGGCTGCAGCTGGTTGAAGCGCATCGTGGCGATGGTCCCGGTCGGGATCATGGTGAACAGCCGCACGTTGCGCGAACGCTGCAGCACCGGCCGCAGGTCGGCCGTCGGCCCGCCCCACCAGTCGATCTCGCCCTGGATCAGCCCGTTCGCCACCGCTGAGACATCGGGGATGACCGACCATTCCACCCGGTCGAAATGCACCACCTTGCCACCGGCGGTGCGCTCGGCCGCCTCGTTGCGCGGCACGTAGCCCTCGAACTTCTCGTACACCACGCGGCTGCCCGGCACGCGCTCATCCGCCTTGAAGCGGAACGGGCCGGAACCGACCATCTCCGTGATCTGCCTGGATGGGTCCGTCTCCGCCAACCGCGCCGGCATGATCGGCAGCATGTTGGGCGAATAATGCCCCAGCGCATCCGGCAGCAGCGGGAACGGGTTCTTCAAACGGAACACGATGGTGCGGTCATCCTGCGCCACCACTTCGTTGGTGGCCGCCATCAGCGCCTGGCCGAAGCTGTCGCGCTTGCCCCAGCGCTGGATGCTGGCCACGCAGTCCTTTGCGAGCACCTTCTCCCCGTCATGGAACTTCAGCCCCTCGCGCAGGGTGATCTTCCAGGTCTTGCCGTCATCCTCCATCACATGGCCCTCGGCCATCTGCGGGCGGATGCGATACTGGTCGTCCTGCCCATACAGGCTGTCGAACACCATGAACCCGTGATCGCGGGTCTGGTAGCTGGTGGTGATCACCGGGTCGATCACCGCCAGATCCGCATCCGGCACGAACTTCAGCACGCGCCTGTTTTGCGCCTGCACGATCTTCGGGGCAGCAAGGGCCGCGCCCGCGGTTGCGAGTCCGCCGAGAACCTGACGCCGCTTCATCGCCGTGCCTCCTGAAAGGAAAGGAAGCCCGGGATGTAGGGCCAACGGCAGGCACGGGGCAACCATGGCGTTGCCCCCCTTGCAAGCCGCCACGCGCCGGGCATCCTGGGCGCATCTGGAGGGCCGTTATGGAAGACGTGGACGTTGTGGTGGTTGGCGCGGGCGTGGTGGGAATCGCCGTGGCCCGCGCGCTGGCACTGGCTGGCCGCGAGGTGATCGTGCTGGATGCCGCGGAGGGTATCGGCACCGAGACCTCCTCGCGCAACAGTGAGGTGATCCACGCCGGCATCTACTACCCCAAGGGCAGCCTGATGGCGCGCTTCTGCGTCGAAGGCCGCCGCATGCTCTACCGCTTCTGCGACGAGCGGGGCGTGCCCTACAGCAATTGCGGCAAGCTCATCGTCGCCACCAGCGACGCAGAGACGGAGATGCTGGCCGGCATCAAGGCCCGCGCCGAGGCCAACGGTGTGGAAGGCATGCGCTTCCTCACCGCCGCCGAAGCCGTCGCCATGGAGCCGAACCTCACCTGCACCGGCGCCCTGTTCTCCCCCACCACCGGCGTGCTGGACAGCCACGCCTACATGCTGGCTCTGCAGGGCGATGCCGAGCACGCCGGCGCCATGTTCGTCTTCCACTCCCCGGTGGAAGGCGGGCGCGTCACGGAACAGGGCGTGGAACTCGCCGTCGGCGGTGCCGATCCGATGCGCCTGCGCGCCCGCCTGGTGATCAATTCCGCCGGCCTGCACGCCTGCCCCCTGGCCCGCAAGATCGAGGGCATGCCGCGCCAACTGATCCCGCAGGAATACTACGCCCGCGGCAGCTACTTCACCCTCACCGGCAAATCCCCGTTCACGCGGCTGATCTACCCGGTCCCGGTTCCCGGCGGCCTCGGCGTGCACATCACCATCGACCTCGGCGGCCAGGCCCGCTTCGGGCCCGACGTGGAGTGGATCGACCACATCGACTACACGGTCGATCCTCGCCGGGCCGACAGCTTCTACGACGCGGTGCGCCGCTACTGGCCCGCCTTGAAGGACGGCCAGATCCAACCGGGCTACGCCGGCATCCGCCCCAAGATCGTGCCCAAGGGCGCCCCCGGCCAGGATTTCGTGGTCCAGGGCAGCGCCGTCCACGGCATTCCGCACCTGATCAACCTGTTCGGCATCGAATCCCCCGGCCTCACTTCGGCCATCGCCCTGGCCGACCACGTCGCCGAGATCGCAGCCGGATGACCCACGGGTTGCGAAGGGCACGGGCCCAAACGTATTAAGGATTCATCTCGCAAGCCCGGCCGGATCGTTTGATATGCACCGCAATATGCCCCGGATGATCCTGTTCGGGATCTTTTTCGTGATCATCGCCAGCTCAGCAACCTTCGGCGCTGTCTGGGTCCTGGGCCATGCCGGCGGTGGCGGCTACGCCTCGCTGAACTGACCCATCAGGAGGCACGGCGCGCCCGCAAGGCCGCCGCCAGCGTCCCGTCATCCAGCACATCGAGCGCGCCGCCCATCGGCACGCCCTGCGCCACGCGCGTCACTGCAACGCCGGTCGGCCGCAGCCGCTCGGTCAGCCAATGGCTCGTGGTGGCGCCATCTACGGTGGCCGCCAGGGCCAGGATCACCTCCTGCACCCCACCCGCCTCCACCCGCGCCAACAGCGGCGCGATGTTGAGGTCCTCCGGCCCGATACCCGCCAGCGGCGACAGCGTTCCGCCAAGCACGTGATAGATACCGCGATGCACATGCGCGCGCTCCAGCGCCCACAGATCGCCCACGCTCTCCACCACGCACACCACGCCGCGATCACGATGCGGGTCCGTGCACACCTGACAGGGATCGGTGCTGTCCAGGTTGCCGCACACGGAACACGCCCGCACCGAACGCGCAGCGTCCTGCATCGCCTGGGCCAGCGGCAGCAGCCGCGTCTCCGGCTCCTGCAACAGCTTCAACGCGGTGCGTCTAGCACTGCGCGGGCCGAGGCCGGGCAGGCGGGAGAGCAGCGCGATCAGGCGGTCGATCTCGGGGCCACCCATCTAAGCAAGACTCTTCTTTTTCTGAAGAAAAAGAAGCAAAAAGACTTTTGTTCGTTCGCCGGCCACAGAGACCGTATGCAAAGTCCCAAAAGTTTTTTGGTTCTTTTTTTCAAAAAAGAACATGCTTCCTTGCCTTAGAACGGCAGCTTCATCCCCGGCGGAATCGGCAACCCCGCCGTCAGCTTCTGCATCTCGTCCTGGCTGTTGGCTTCCACCTTGCGCTTGGCATCGTTATGCGCCGCCAGCACCAGGTCCTGCAGCATCTCGGCATCGCCGCCTTCGCCCACCAGCTTGGGGTCGATCAGGATCGAGCGCATCTCGCCCTTCCCGTTCAGCGTCACCTGCACCATGCCGGCGCCGGCCTGGCCCTGGATTTCCAGAGCCGAGAGCTTTGCCTGCATCTCCTCCATCTTCTGCTGCATCTGGGAGGCCTGCTTGAGCATGCCGGCGAGGTTCTTCATGGCGAGGTGTCCCAGCTATCGAAATCGTCGGAGGCGTTGAACCCGTCCTCATCGGGCGGGGCGAATTCAAGGTCGTCGGCCGGCGGCGCGTCCTGCAGCAGGCTCGCGGGTTCGGCGGGCAGGCCATAGGCATCGGTGCGGCTGTCATGCACCGCCTCGATCTTTGCGCCCGGGAAGGCGGCCAGGATCGCCTGCACAAGCGGATGCTGGGCGGCGGTCTGGCGCCGTGCCGTGTCCGCGGCACTGCCCTGCTCGGCCAGGGTCAGCTCGCCCGCCTGGGCCGAGAGCGCGATGGTCCAGCGCACGCCGGTCGCCTCCCCCAGCACAGCCGAAAGCCGGGCCGCCAGGTCGCGCGGCGCCTCGGCCTGCGGCCGCAGCTCGATCACCGGCGGGGCGTAGCGCACCAGGTGCACGGAATGAACGAGATGGGCATGCAGCGAGGGCTCCCGCTGCTCCGCCACCAACGCTGCCACCTCGCGGAAACTCGCCGGCAGCCGCGCCGCCGCGGGCACGGCCATCACGGCCCCACCCCCGCCAGCCATGGCCCGCGCCCCGCCACCACCATTGCCCGAAGGCGCAGGTGACCCACCGCCAGAGACCGCACCGCCCTCGGTCAGGCGGCGCACCAGATCCCCCGGCGGCGGCAAATCGGCCACGTGGCACAGCCGTATCAGCACCATCTCGGCCGCCGCCTTGCGGTCGGGCGAGGTCTCCACCTCCGCCACGCCCTTCAGCAGCATCTGCCAGGCCCGGCCCAGCACCGGGATGGTCAGCGCCTCGGCCAATGCCACGCCACGGGTGCGCTCGGCCTCGGGAAGATCGTTGGAGGTGCGCAGCGCCGGCACCGCCCGCAGGCGCGTCAACGTATGCACCAGCTCCAGCAGGTCCTGCAGCATCACGCCGAGGTCAGCACCCCGCGCATGCGCCCGGTCGGTCAGCTCCAGCGCCGCGGCCGGCTTGCCCGCCATCACCGCCTCGAACAGGTCGAACACCGCCTCCCGATCCGCCAGGCCCAGCATGTCGCTCACCTGGCCGCCGGTGATCGTCACGCCGGCCTCGGTCTGCGCAATCGCCTGGTCCAGCAGCGAAAGCCCATCGCGCGCCGAGCCATCCGCCGCCCGCGCGATCAGCGTCAGCGCCTCCGGCTCGATCCGCGCCCCTTCCTTCTCGCAGATCCGCCCGAAATGCCCGGCCAGCTCGGCGGTGGCGATGCGCCTGAGATCGAAGCGCTGGCAGCGCGACAGCACCGTCACCGGCACCTTGCGGATCTCGGTGGTGGCGAACACGAACTTCACATGCGGCGGTGGTTCCTCCAGCGTCTTCAGCAGCGCGTTGAACGCGTTGCGCGACAGCATGTGAACCTCGTCGATCACGAACACCTTGGCCCGCGCCTGCATGGGGCGGAAGCGCGTGGCCTCGATGATCTCGCGCACATCCTCCACGCCGGTGCGGCTGGCGGCGTCCATCTCCACCACGTCGGGGTGGCGGTCGGCCAGGATGCCGGTGCAGTTGGCGCACACGCCGCATGGGTCGGCGGTAGGGCCGCCATTGCCGTCCGGCCCGATGCAGTTCAGCGCGCGGGCGATGATGCGCGCCGTGGTGGTCTTGCCCACCCCGCGCACACCCGTGAGCATGAAGGCATGCGCCACCCGGCCCAGCGCGAAGGCGTTGCGCAACGTGCGCACCATCGCCTCCTGCCCGATCAGGTCATCGAACACCGTGGGGCGGTATTTGCGCGCCAGCACGCGGTAGGCGGGGGTGGCGAGCGCGGGCGCCGGGGCGGCAGCCGGCTCGGCCTCGCCGAACAGCCCGGGGCCTGCCGGTTCCGGCGGCGGCAGCTTGTCGTCTTCATCTGAGAACAAGCCCGACATGCGCGGCGCCGATGATTGCTGCCGAAGGCAGGGGCCCAAGGCGGGGGGAGAGGGTGGGAGGCCGAACAAACGACCCGAGCGGAAACTCGTTGCGGCTGCTTCCTTCCGGACCTGACCGGGTTGGCGAGGCGCCCGTCCGCCGCCGACCTCCCGCCGCAGATATCGTGCATCCCCGCCCCGGTGGCAAGGGCGAAGCGGGAGGCTAGCCCCCGGTCACGCTCATATGCCGCGCCACGGCCGGGCGGTCATGGCGGCGGTCGATGATGAAGTCGTGCCCCTTCGGCTTGCGCGCGATCGCGGCCACGATGGCGGCATCCAGTTCGTCGTCCGTGGCGCCGGCCCGCAGCACACGGCGGAAATCGGCGGAATCGTCCTGGCCCAGGCACATGTACAGCGTGCCGGTGCAGGTCAGGCGCACGCGGTTGCAGCTTTCGCAGAAATTGTGGGTCATCGGCGTGATGAAGCCGATGCGCGCCCCGGTCTGCGCCACGGTGTAGTACCGCGCGGGACCGCCGGTCTGGTAGTCGGTGTCCTCCAGCGTCCAGGTCTTGCGCAAGCGGGCGCGCACCATGGACAGCGGCAGGTACTGGTCGGTGCGATCGCCGTCGATGTCGCCCATCGGCATGGTCTCGATCAGGCAGAGATCGAACCCGTGCTCGCCGCACCAGGCCACCATCGCATCCAGCTCGTCCTCGTTGGTGCCCTTCAGCGCCACCGCGTTGATCTTGATCGCCAGCCCCGCCGCCTTGGCCGCGAAGATGCCATCCAGCGTCTTCTCGATCTTGCCCCAGCGGGTGATGGCGGCGAATTTCTCGGGGTTCAGCGTGTCCAGGCTCACATTGATGCGCCGCACGCCCGCCTGGGCCAGCCCCTCGGCATGCTTCACCAGCTGGCTGCCGTTGGTGGTGACCGTCAGCTCCTCCAGCCCGCCATGCCCCTTGGCCCCCAGCCGGGCGCCCAGGTTCTGGAACAGCGTCATCACATCCCGGCGCACCAACGGTTCGCCGCCGGTGATGCGGATCTTGGTGGTGCCGAGGCGAATGAACGCGGCGCACAGCCTGTCCAGCTCCTCCAGCGACAGGATCTCCGCCTTCGGCAGGAAGGTCATGTCCTCGGCCATGCAGTACACGCAGCGAAGGTCGCAGCGGTCCGTGACGGAAACCCGCAGATAGGTGATGGGCCGGCCGAAGGGGTCGATCATGGCGGAAGCCTCGGGGCTATACACGGCTGGATATAGCGCAATGTCGTCTCCCGGGGCACCCAGTGCAAGGGGACCCTCGCACGCCCGTCAATCGTCGGCCGGTTGCAGCGCCACGAGATGCGCGTTCACCAGAACTTTACCCTCATGCTCGAAATTCACCGTCACGCGCGGCCCGACCACCGACTGAACCTGGCCCCTGCCCCATTCCGGTTGTTGCGGGTGAACCACCCAATCGCCGGGGCGGAGATACCCGGCCTGGGGTGGCTTGGCTGCACCGCCTGCCCCGGTTCCCGTCATGGGGCCCGGATTTCGTTGACGATAGTTATAGACATGCCTGCGATCTCCTCGTAATTAAAACGTGATTTTCACGTTCGATCGATGCGGGGGTAACGCCAGTGCAACAGCGCCCGGAGGGTTTGGAGATCATGAGTCGGCACCATGATCCCATGGATGGGCTGCTGCTCGCCGAAACGCTGGCCGTGCGGCTGTGCCACGACCTCAGCGGGCAGGTGAACGCCCTCACCGGCTGCATGGAAGTCCTGCGCGAGGAAGCCGATCCCGAAGCCCTGGCCCTGGCCGGCGATGCCGCGGATCTGCTCGCCCGCCGGCTGCGGCTGGCCCGCGCCGCGTGGGGGCGCACCGGCGGCCCGATGTCGGTGGCGGAATGGCGCCAGCTCGCCGAAGCCCTGGCCCGCCGCAACGTGGTCTTCGCGCTGGACGAGGTGGACCCCACCGAGCACTTCGCCCCCGCCGCCGCACGCCTCACCCTCAATCTGTTGATCCTGGCGGCGGAAGCCCTGCCAGGTGGCGGCGTGATCGAGGTGGCCGGGCAACCCGGCCAGGACCTGATGGTGCGCATCCGCGGGCCACGCGCCGCCTGGCCCGCCGGGCTGGCCGGCATGCTCGCCGATCCCGATCTCGCCTGGGAAAGCCTGCGGCAGGCAGAACCCACCATGGCGTCCCGCGCCCTGCAGGCGCCGCTCACCGCCCTGATCGCCCATGCCGAAGGGCTGCGCATCAGCATGCTGATGGGCCCACAGGCCGAGGCCGCCCCGCCCTTGCTGGTCACGCTCACGCCCCACGCCTAGGCCGGCCGCCCGTTTCCGCAGAGTCATCGGCGCCGCTTCATTTGCACATCCGCTGCAAGATGACTCAACGCCGGCCCTGATCGAGCATGTTTTTGCGTAATCGGCACATCTTCCTCATCAAGCCCGCGCTCCTTTACGATTTGTTTGTCCGCTCCCGCCACAGTGTCGTCACCCGCGCATCACTGCCTTGGAGTGACGGATGGACGACCTACTCGCTGATTTCCTGACCGAAACCAACGAAAGCCTGGCCGAGCTCGATGTCGCCCTGGTGAAGCTGGAACGCGCACCCGACGACGACGAGACCCTCGCGCTGATCTTCCGCCTGGTGCACACCATCAAGGGAACCTGCGGGTTCCTCGGCCTGCCCCGGCTGGAACACGTGGCGCATGCCGCGGAGAACGTGCTGGGCCGCGTGCGCGACAAGCTGCTGCCCGTCACGCCAGAGATCGTCACGGTCATCCTGGCCGCGCTGGACCGGATCAAGGAAATCGTCGAGGGCCTGGCCACGTCGGGCACCGAGATCCAGGGCGATGATACCGCCCTGGTGGAAGCCCTGGACGCCGCGTCCAACGGCCGCACCCCCGCGCCCGCTTCAGCCACGCTCGCCCCCATCGTGTCCGCCCCGGTTGCGGTCGCCCCGGTCGTGGCCGCCGCAGCACCGCCGCCGCCCGCGCCGGTGGTTGCCGCGGCACCGCCGCCCGCCGAAGCCCCCCCGCCCCCGGCCGCCGCGCTGCCCGAGCAGGTCCCCGAGATCCAGCCCGAATCCGCCGCCGGCCCGCAGACCATCCGCGTCGGCGTGGATGTGCTGGAAGACCTGATGACGCTGGTCAGCGAGCTTGTCCTCACCCGCAACCAGCTGCTCCAGCTGGCGCGCATGCAGGAAGCCCGCAACGGCGAGCCCAGCGGCTTCACCGTGCCACTGCAGCGCCTGTCGCACATCACGTCCGACCTGCAGGAAGGCGTGATGAAGACCCGCATGCAGCCGATCGGCCATGCCTGGCAGAAGCTGCCCCGCCTGGTGCGCGATCTCGCCCGCGACGTGGGCAAGAAGATCGAGCTGGTGATGCGCGGCGCCGAGACCGAGCTGGACCGCCAGGTGCTGGAGCTGATCAAGGATCCGCTGACGCACATGGTGCGCAACTCCGGCGACCACGGGCTGGAGAAGGCCGAGATCCGCCGTGCCGCCGGCAAGCCGGAGACCGGGCGCATCACGCTGAACGCCTATCATGAAGGCGGGCACATCATCATCGAGATCGCCGATGATGGCGCAGGCCTGCCGGCAGACCGTATCCGCGCCAAGGTGCTCTCCAAGGGCCTGGCCACGGAGGCCGAACTGGCCGGCATGAACGACAACGAGATCCAGCGCTTCATCTTCCGCGCCGGCTTCTCCACCGCCGCCGAGGTCACCGCCGTGTCCGGCCGTGGCGTGGGCATGGATGTGGTGAAGACCAACATCGAGAAGATCGGCGGCACGATCGACCTCAAGTCCGTGCCCGGCCGCGGCACCACCTTCACCATCAAGATCCCGCTCACGCTGGCCATCGTCTCGGCGCTGATCGTGGAAGCGGCTGGCGAGCGCTTCGCCATCCCGCAGCTCAGCGTGGTGGAACTGGTGCGTGCCCGCCTCGAAGCCGGGTCGGAGGAAGACACCTCGCCGATGGTGGAACACATCCACGGCACGCCGGTGCTGCGCCTGCGCGACAGGTTGCTGCCGCTGGTGAACCTCGGTGACCTGCTGGCCCTGCCGGCCACCGCCGGCTCCGACCGCAGCGCCCATGTGGTGGTGGTGCAGGTTGGTGTCACGCAGCTCGGCATCATCGTGGACCGCGTGTTCGACACGGAGGAGATCGTGGTGAAACCGGTGGCTCCGATCCTGCGCCACATCACGATGTTCAGCGGCAACACCATCCTGGGCGACGGCTCCGTCATCATGATCCTGGATCCCAACGGCATCGCTCGCGCCACCGGCGCCACCAGCGCGGCCACTGCGGACCGCAAGAGCGAGCGCGATGCAGGCGAAGGCCATGCCCTGGCCGCCGGGTCGAGTTCCCGCACCGCGATGCTGCTGTTCCGCGCCGGCGGGCAGGAGCCGAAGGCGGTGCCGCTCGGCCTCGTTGCCCGGCTGGAGGATCTCGCCCGCGATCGCATCGAGTTCTCGGCCGGCCAGCCGGTCACACAGTATCGTGGCAAGCTGATGCCGCTGGTGCCGCTCTCCGGTGCCATCGACCCGGCGGCCGAGCGCCATGCCGTGCTGGTGTTCTCCGACAGCTCCGGCTCGCAGGAACGTTCCATGGGCCTGGTGGTGGATGAGATCGTGGACGTGGTGGAAGACCACCTGCACATCGAGCTCAGCGGCGACCGTCCGGGCCTGCTCGGCACCGCGGTGATCGCCGGCAAGGCGACCGACGTGATCGATATCGGCCACTGGTTGACCATGGCGGCGCAGGACTGGTTCCGGCGGTCCGACAACGCCTCCGGCTCGGCGAAGCAGCAGCGCGTGCTGATCGTGGAAGACAGCGATTTCTTCCGCCAGCTGCTGGTGCCCACGCTGGCCGCCGCCGGCTACCACGTGACGGCAGCGCGCGAGGCCAGCGAGGCGCTGCGGCTGCGCGAGGCCGGGGTGATGTTCGATGCCATCGTGTCGGATATCGAGATGCCCGGCATCGACGGCCCGGCGCTGGTGCGGCAGATCCGTGCGGCCGGCCCCTGGGCGCAGCTGCCGGTGATCGCGCTGACCAGCCACGCCAGCCCCGAGCATATCGAGGCCGGGCGCGCGGCGGGGTTCACGGACTACGTGACCAAGTTCGAACGCGAAGCGCTGCTCGCCAGCCTCAAGCAGTGCCTCGCCGTGGCGGCGCGCCCTGCGCTCGCCCACGCCGCCTGACGTCACCCACCTCCGCAAGGAAGCCCTGATGACGACGACGCTTCTTGAGCGCCCCTCCCTGTCCGGCCCAACCGAGGCAGGGGATGGGGACGCCACCTTCGTGACACTCTCGGTGGCCGACCAGCTCTGCGGCATTCCCGTGCTGGGCGTGCGCGACGTGCTGGGCGTGCAGACCATCACCCGCATTCCGCTCGCCTCGCCGGAGATCGCCGGCAGCCTGAACCTGCGCGGCCGCATCGTGACCGCGATCGACCTGCGCCGCCGGCTGAGCCTGCCGGCGCCGCCGGATGGTGCGGAACGCATGTCTGTTGTCGTGGAGCTGGCGGGCGAGCTCTACGCGTTGCTGGTGGACCAGGTCAGCGAAGTGATGACGCTGCAAACCAACAGCTTCGAACAAAATCCGCCGACGCTGCCGCCGCAGTGGTCGGAATTCAGCGCAGGCATCTACCGCCTGCAGGGCCGTTTGCTGGTGGTGCTCGATGTGGGCCGCCTGCTGTCGATCGGTCCGCTTTTGCGTGGGAGGGCGTAATGCCGACGTGCCTAGTGGTCGATGACAGCCGCGTCGTGCGCAAGGTCGCGCGCCGCATTCTTGAAGGCAACGGCTTCACCGTGCAGGAAGCCGAGGACGGGCAAGTGGCGCTGGACGCCTGCCGCAAGCAGATGCCGGACAGCGTGCTGCTGGACTGGAACATGCCGGTGATGAACGGCATCGAGTTCCTGAAGGCGCTGCGCCGCGAGTTCGGGCCGGGCAACCCGCCAGTGCTGTTCTGCACCACCGAGAACGACATCTCGTTCATCGAGCAGGCGATTGAGCACGGCGCGCAGGAGTTCATCATGAAACCCTTCGACGCCGATATCCTGATGGGCAAGTTCGCGCAGGTCGGCCTCGCGTGAGCGCCGCCGCCGCTCCGGTGGCGGATCGCGCGCCGGCCGCGGCGCGCGTGATGCTGTGCGACGACTCGCTGGTGATCCGCGCCGCGCTGGCGCGCATGCTGGAGGCCGACAAGGGCATCCAGGTCGTGGCGCGCGCCTCCAACGGCAAGCTGGCGGTTGAGGAGATCAAGCGCCAAGTGGCCGCGGGGACACCGATCGATGTCGTGGTGCTCGACATCGAGATGCCAGTGATGGACGGGATGGCGGCGTTGCCGGAAATCCTGAAGGCCGATCCCGGCATCCGCGTGCTGATGGCCAGCACGCTGACCACGCGCGGTGCGGATATCGCGCTGCGGGCGTTGCGCCTGGGGGCGGCGGACTACGTGGCCAAGCCGGGTGCGGCACAGATTGCCGATGACAGTTTCCGTGCCGACCTGCTGGCCAAGATTCGCGGGCTTTCGCGGACCCGCCGGCATCGCCGGGCCGGGCCGCCGCCGCCGGGGACACCGGTGACACTACGCCCGGCGCCGACGAAGGCGCCGCTGCTGCTGGCGGTAGGAAGTTCCACAGGCGGGCCGCAGGCGTTGTTCACGCTGATGCAGGGGCTGGGCAAGTCGGTGCCGGTGCCGGTGGTGCTGACGCAGCACATGCCGGCCGCGTTCACCCCGATCCTGGCCGATCATTTGAACCGTATCGGCGGGCCGCCCTGTGCCGAGGCGCGGGATGGCGACGTGCTGGAACCGGGCCGCGCCTATCTCGCGCCTGGCGACCGGCACCTTTTGGTGGAGGGCACCCCGGGTGCGCTCCGCGCGCGGCTTTCGGATGGGCCGCAAGAGAATTTCTGCCGGCCGTCGGTGGACCCGATGCTGCGCAGCGCCACGCAGGTGTGTGGCGGGCGCGTGCTGGTCGCGATGCTGACCGGCATGGGGCATGACGGGTTGGCCGGTTCCAAGCTTGTTGTGGCGGCTGGTGGTTCCGTGATTGCACAGGACGAAGCCAGCAGCGTGGTGTGGGGCATGCCGGGCGCTGTCGCCCAGGCAGGGCTTTGCTGCCACGTGCTGCCGATGTCGGCCATTGCCGGCAAGATTGGCGATTTCATGAGGATGATGCGCGCATGAAGCCCCGCAGTTTTGACGTGCTCGCAACCTTGCTGCACCGCGGCTCCGGCCTGGTGATCGGGCCTGAAAAGCAGTACCTGCTGGAAACCCGGCTGGGCGCGATCATGCGCGATGTTGGCGTTCGCGACCTGGACGAGCTGGCCGATCGGCTGCAGGGCTCGTCGGCCGCCAGTGCGGAGATCGAGCGCAAGGTCATCGAGGCGATGACCACGAATGAGAGCTTCTTCTTCCGCGACGAGAAGCCGTTTGCGCATGTGCGATCGGTGGCGTTGCCGATGCTGCATGCGGCGCGGCCGCCGGGGGCGAAGATCCGCATCTGGTCGGCGGCTTCCAGCTCTGGCCAGGAGGCGTATTCGCTGGCGATGATCGTGGCCGAGCTGCGCCATACGCTGGGCAACCGCACGGTGGAGATCCTGGGTACCGACCTCAGCCGGGAGCAGGTGGTTCGGGCGCAGGAGGGCGTGTACACCCAGTTCGAGGTGCAGCGCGGCCTGCCGATGACGCATCTGGTGAAGTATTTCCGCAAGGACGGGCTGAACTGGCGGCTGAACGACAACATTCGCTCGATGGTGACGTTCCGGGAGTGGAACCTTCTGGCGGACCCCCGCCCGCTGGGCGAGTTCGACATCGTGTTCTGCCGCAATGTGCTGATCTATTTCGACCGGCCCACCAAGACCCGTGTGCTGGACATGGTGGCGCGGCAGATGGCGGGCGATGGGCTGCTGTATCTGGGCGGCGCGGAAACCGTGCTGGGGATCAGCGACAAGTTCGAGATCCTGCCGGACAATCGCGGCGTGTACGAGAAGACCCGCAGCGGCACGGCCCGCCCGGCCCTCGCCAGCATCGGCGCGAGAGTCTAGCTTCCGCGCCCGCATCTGGGCGACGGGAGCGAGAGATGGATCTGCAGGCGGAGTACGATAACGGCGCCAAGGTGCCGAGCTATCCGGCGATTGCAGAGCGCTGGATGCAGGAGGCCGCCGCCTTCCGGGCGAGCCATCGGCATCTGGAGCTCGGCGTTCCCTATGGCCCGACGGAGCGGCAAGCGCTGGACCTGTTCTGGCCTGATGCCGCGCGGCAGGGGCCGGTGGCGGTGTTCGTGCATGGCGGATACTGGCAGCGTTCCCACCGGCTGGCCTTCAGCCACCTGGCCCAGGGGCTGCTGGCGCATGGCGTGGCGGTGGCCATGCCGTCCTACGAGCTTTGCCCTGGCGTGACATTGGCGCAGCTGGTGGAGCAGGTGCGCGACAGCGTGGCCTTCCTGCACCGGCGGTTGGGCCGGCGGTTCCTGGCGACCGGGCATTCCGCCGGCGGGCATCTGACGGCGATGCTGATGGCGACGGACTGGAAGGCGCGCGGCGTGCCGGACGGGATCGTGGCGGCGGGCATGCCGATCAGCGGGTTGTTCGACCTGGAGCCGTTGATCCAGACCACGGTGAACGGCGCGCTGGGGCTGGATGAAGCGGAGGCGCGGCGGTTGTCGCCGTTGCTGATGAAGGCGCCGGGTGGGCCGATCCATGCCTATGTCGGCGGCGAGGAGGGGGTGGAATATACGCGCCAGTCGCGCTCCATCGCCGAGGCTTGGGGCGGGAGCTGGGATAGCCTGGCGGGGCTGCACCATTTCTCCATCGTGGAAGAGCTGCAGAATCCGGGCTCGGCGATGGTGGCCAAGGCGCTGGAATTGATTCCGGCGGGCTGAGGCTAGGGCACGGGTGATCGCCGCCGGAGGCGGGGTTTTCGCGACGGATTCGAGGTGAATTTGGGCGCGGGCCGGCTATGGCGGCGCGCGGGCGGCTTGCATCGGGCAGGGTACGGGCGCGCGTTGGCCCGCCAGGGCCATGCCCTCGGCGGGGTGGCAGCGCAGCAGCCAGCCGAGGCGGGCGCGCCGGCGGCGGAGGCGACGCAGGGCGTACCAGTCGAGGAGCGAGTCCGAGTCCTCGTCGGCCGGGATGTTCGCGGAGAAGAACCAGTCCTTGCGCAGGAGGTGCTGCGTGCGGCGGGGGACGTCGCCCATCGAGAGGGCGGCGAGCAGGGCCAGCAACAGGAGCTTGAGGGCCGCCGGAATCCGGGCGTGCAGAATCGCCCGCGCCAAGGGGCGCGGTGCGTCGGCTTCGACCGGAGTGGCGGGTTGATGGGTCATCACCGGTGAATATGCCTAACGCAACACCGGTGGGCAAGGAAAAAGTTAGTTTGGAATAGAACTTTGTTAGAAGGGGCGACTCTTGCGTGGGCGGCGGAGAGTTGGCGGGTCCGCTGCGCGACCCGCCCTACTTGGGGGGCACCCGCGCCTTCCGAGAGGCGCGGGTGCAGGACAGGAAAGTTTTTTGGTTCTTTTTTTCAAAAAAGAACCGCTTCCTTCGCCTCAGGGCACCAGGACGGTGCTGCCCGTGGTTTGGCGGGCTTCGAGGGCGGTATGAGCCGCGGCGGCGTTGGCCAGCTTGAAGGTTTGGTTGACGCGGATCTTCACCGCGCCTTGGCGCACCACGTCGAACAGGTCGTTGGCGGTGGCGACGAGGTCGGCGCGCTTGGCGGTGTAGGTGTTCAGCGTGGGGCGGGTGAGGAACAGGCTGCCCTTGGCGGCGAGGATGCCGATATCCACCGGCGGGACGGGGCCGGAGGCGTTGCCGTAGCTGACCATGAGGCCGAGCGAGGCCAGGCAATCCAGGCTGGCGCCGAAGGTGTCGCGGCCGATGCTATCGTAGACCACGGGCACCATGGCGCCGCCGGTGAGGCGCTTCACCTGGGCCGGCAGGTCGCCGTAGCCGACCACGGCATGGGCGGCGCCATGTTCCATAGCGAGCTGGGCCTTCGCTTCGGTGGAGACGACGGCGATGACGCTGGCGCCGAGGTGCTTGGCCCATTGGCACATGATGAGGCCGACGCCGCCGGCCGCGGCATGGACCACGATGGTGTCGCCGGCCTTCACCTTGTAGGTGCGGCGCAGCAGGTATTGGGCCGTCATGCCCTGGAGCATCATGGCGGCGCCGGTGGTGGCATCGATATCGTCCGGCAGGACCACGAGGCGGTCGGCGGCGATGGCGCGTTCGGTGGCGTAGGCGCCGATGGGGCCGCCGGCATAGGCGACGCGGTCGCCGGGCTTCACTTCGGTGACGCCGGCGCCGACGGCGAGGACCACGCCCGCGCCTTCCATGCCCGGGGTGGCGGGCAGCGGGGCCTTGTAGAGGCCGGTGCGGAAATAGACGTCGATGTAGTTCAGGCCGACGGCCTCATGGCGGACCAGGGCCTCGCCGGGGCCGGGCTCGGGCGTGGGCACATCCTCCCAGAGCATCACCTCGGGGCCGCCGTTGGCATGGATGCGAATGGCCTGGGTCATCGGGCTTCCATCAGGTTGAGAGGCAGGTTGAACAAAGGGGTCGGGTCAGGTGGGGGCGAAAAGGTCGCCGCCGGCCTGCCCGGCATTCTCGAGCGCGAGCAGGAAGCGCTTGGTGGGCAGGCCGTCGCCACCGGAATAGCCGCCTATGCCCGTGGTGGCCACCACGCGATGGCATGGGATGACGATGGGGATCGGATTGCGGCCGTTCGCCCCGCCCACCGCGCGGGGGCTGCCGCCCACGGCGCGGGCGATATCGGCATAGGTGCGGGTGACGCCGGGGGGGATGTCGCACAGGGCCTGCCAGACGCGGCGCTGGTAGGCGGTGCCGGCGGGGGCGAGGGGGAGATCGAAGGCGAGGCGATCGCCGTCGAAATAGGCCTGGAGTTGCTGGCGGGCCTCGGCGAGGAGGGGCGAGGCGGTTTGTTCCTCCACCCAGCCCCAGTCGATGGCGACGAGGGACCCATCCTCTTCGGTGAGGGTGAGGTCGCCGACTGGGGAGTGCAGGGAAAGCTGGGGCAAGGGGGTCAGGTTCCGGCGGCGCGCGGCGGCAGCGATGGCACCGGGCGCTCCGTGCTGTCAAGCGACGCGTCTTTGCGATGCCGCAGGGCATGGGCCAGGGCGAGGGGGTCGCGCAGGGGTGGGCCGCAGATGCCGGCGCGGCAGAGATAGGCGGCGCTGGCTTCGGCGGTGGTCTTGCCGTGGGCGGGGTGGAGGGGCGGGACGTCTTGGCCCGGGGGGGCGCGGAGGACGCAGAGGGCGGGATCGGGGGCGGAGAGGGCGGCGCGGGCAAGGGCCAGGGTTTCCGGTGCGTCGGCGGGGCCGGCGATGACGGCGACGGCGGCGTTCTCCAGCAGGTCTGCCGCGGCGAGCAGGGTGGGGGCGGCGGCCCAGTCTCGATCCAGGCCACCGAAGGCTTCCAGCACGGCTTCGGCGCGGGTGCGGAAGCTGGGTTCGCCGGTGAGGTGGTGCAGGCGGGCGAGGACCTCCGCCATCAGGCCGTTGCCCGAGGGGGTGGCCTGGTCCATGGCGCTGCGCGGGCGGGCGGCGGGGCCGAGGGGGACGTCTGCTGCGTCGCTTGCCGTGGCGAAGTAGCTGCCGGCGCCGGGGGCGGTGAACCAGCGTTCGGCGGCGGCCACGTGGTCTCGGGCCTGGTCGAGGCGGTCTGGCTCGCCGGTGGCCTCGAACAGGGCGAGGGCGGCGCGGGCCATGGCCGCTTGGTCTTCCAGCAGGCCGGCGGCGGTGATGCGGCCGAGGCGCCAGGCGTGGGCGACGCGGCCATCGGGCTGGCCCAGTTCGTGGCGCAGGAAATCCAGCACCTCGCCGGCCAGGTCGATCCAGGCGGGTTGGTGGAAGACGATGCCGCAGCGGCAGAGGGCGGCGATGGTGAGGGCGTTCCAGTCGGCCAGGACCTTGTCGTCTCGGCCCGGGCGGATGCGTTGGGCGCGGGCGGCGAGGAGGAGGGCACGGGAGTCGGCGAGGCGGGCTTCGGCATCGGCGTCGCCTGGGGGGGTGAGGCGGCGCAGGATGGTGTGGCCTTCCCAGTTGCCGGCAGCGGTGACGTCGTAGACGGTTTTGAAGGCGGAGGCGGCGGGGCCGAGGAGGGCGTCGATCTCGGTTTCGGTCCAGACGTAGAAGCGGCCTTCCTCGCCTTCGCTGTCGGCATCCTCCGAGGCGGCGAAGGCGGCGCGGCCGCTGACGTGCTGGGCGGTCATGTCCCGCACCAGCCAGCCGACGGTTTCATGGGCCAGGGCGGCGTAGAGGGGGTCGGGGGTGTCGGCCTGGGCGAGGGCGAGGAGTTCCAGGATCTGGGCGTTGTCGTAGAGCATCTTTTCGAAATGCGGGGCGAGCCAGTGCTCATCCGTGGAATAGCGAGCGAAGCCGCCGCCGAGCTGGTCGTAGATGCCGCCCTGGCCCATGCGGCGCAGGAGGAGGTGGATGGCGGCGCGGGCCTCGGGGTTGGTGGTGCGGAAGCTGTCCTGCCAGAGGAAGCGGAAGCTGGGGGCCATGGGGAATTTGGGGGCGCCGCGCATGCCGCCGTTTTCAGGGTCGGTGGACGCGAGCAGGGTGGCGGAGACGGCATCGAGCACCGGGGCCTGCGGGGCGGGGCCGGGGCGTTCGGCGGAGAGGGCGGCGAGGCGGGTTTTGAGCGCCTGGGTGCTGGTTTGCACCTTCTCGGGCTCGGCGCGGTAGGCTTCGGAGATGCCTTCCAGCACCTGGCGGAAGGAGGGGCGGCCCCAGCGCGGGGCGGGCGGGAAGTAGGTGCCGCCCCAGAACGGGTCCCCTTCCGGAGTGAGGAACATGGTGAGCGGCCAGCCGCCGGCCTCGCCCATCATCTGCAGGGCGGACATGTAGAGGTGGTCGATTTCCGGGCGTTCCTCGCGGTCGACCTTCACGTTGACGTAGAGGGTGTTCATGAGGGCGGCAGTTTCAGCGTCCTCGAAGGATTCGTGGGCCATGACGTGGCACCAGTGGCAGGCGGCGTAGCCGACGGAGAGGAGGATGGGCTTGCCGGTGGCGCGCGCTTCCTCCAGCGCCGCGGTGCCCCAGGGGTGCCAGTGCACGGGGTTTTCGGCGTGCTGCAGGAGGTAGGGCGAGGTTTCGGCGGCGAGGCGGTTGCGGGGCTGTTCCATTGCTTGTCCTTGCATGTCGCCACGGGTTCGCGGATAGGAAAGCCAAGGAACGGGCGCCGCGCGATGTGGCTCCCGCCGTATGCACGCCGCGGCGGTTGGGCCACCGCATGACGGCCAGCGGAGACCCATCATGGACCATTCTGCCGCGCCGCCAGACCCAGCGCCGTTCTACGACGCGCATCTGTTTGTCTGCTGCAACCGGCGGGCGGAAGGGCATCCGCGCGGTTCCTGCGCGGCTTCCGGCTCTGAGGCGCTGCGCGACTACATGAAGCGCAAGGCCAAGCAGATGGGGCTGAAGAAGGTGCGGGTCAATCAGGCCGGGTGCCTCGATCGGTGCGAGCTCGGCCCGTGCATGGTGATCTATCCCGAGGGGGTTTGGTACAAGATCACCACGGAGGCCGAGGTGGACGCGGTGCTGGAACGCCATGTGCGGGACGGCGGGCGCGTGCCGGAGTTGATGCTTCCGCCGGGATAGGACGCGGCGGGGCGATGTTGGCGGGCCAGGGCAGCGAGACGATCTTTGCCGTCGCTTCCGGGGCGGGGCGGGCGGCGATTGCGGTGTTCCGGATTTCGGGGCCGGCGAGTGGCGGGGCGTTGGATCGGCTTTGTCGGCGGCGGCCGGTGGCGCGGCAGGCCGTGTTGCGGTCGTTGCGGGATCAATCCGGCGCGGTGATCGACCGGGCGCTGGTGCTGTGGTTGCCGGGGCCTGGCTCGTTCACCGGGGAAGACAGCCTGGAGCTGCATGTTCATGGCGGGCGGGCGGTGGTGCAGGCGATGTCGGCCGCGTTGGTGGAGCTTGGGCTGCGGCCGGCTGAACCGGGGGAGTTCACGCGGCGGGCGTTCCTGAATGGGCGGATGGATCTGCTGGAGGCGGAGGCGCTCGCGGATTTGATCGATGCCGAAACGAGCGGGCAGCGGCAACAGGCGTTGCGGCAGCTGGAGGGCGCGCTGGGGGAGGTTCTGGCCGGGTGGCGCGGGCGGTTGCTGGCCGTGCTGGCGCAGCAGGAGGCGTTGATCGATTTTCCCGACGAGGATTTGCCGCCGGAGGTGGAGGACGCGTTGCTGGGGGGGATCGCTGGGTTGTGCGGCGAGATGCGCCGGCATCTGGACGACGACCGGCGCGGGGAGCGGGTTCGCGAGGGGCTGACGATTGCGGTGCTGGGTCCGCCGAACGCTGGAAAGTCTACTCTTATCAATGCGTTGGCGGAGCGGGATGTAGCGATTGTCGCGGATCTGCCGGGAACGACGCGGGATGTGCTGGAAGCGCGGGTTGTGATGGCGGGTGTGCCGGTGACGTTGTTGGATACGGCGGGGTTGCGCGAGTCCGCCGACCCGGTGGAGGCGGAGGGGATCCGGCGGGCGCGGCTGCGGGCGGCGGCGGCGGATTTGGTGATGGTGGTGGAGGCGCCTGGTGAGGGGCGACTGGCGGCGCTGCCGGAGCATCCGCGGGTGCTGCGCGTGGCCACGAAGGCGGATCTCGGGGTTGGGGATGGCGATGTTGCCATCAGCGTTCATGCGGGCAGTGGGATGGACCGGTTGCGCGCGCTGCTGGCCGATCATGTGCGCGAGATGACCGCGGTGCAGGGCCCTGCCCCGCTGACCCGGGCGCGGCATCGCGCGGCGTTGCAGGAGGCGGCTGGGAGCCTGGATGCTGCTCTGGCAGCGCCGCAGCCGGAATTGCGGGGCGAGGATTTGCGCCTGGCGCTGCGGGCGCTCGGCCGGCTGACGGGACAGGTGGGGGTTGAGGATATTCTCGATTCCGTGTTTCGCCAGTTCTGCATTGGAAAGTGAGTGCCTGGCCATGAGGAGCCGACCGTGACCCATGCCTTCGATGTGATTGTGGTGGGCGGCGGCCATGCCGGCTGCGAGGCGGCGGCGGCGGCGGCGCGGATGGGGGCGCGCACGTTGCTGGTGACGCATAAGCGCGCGACGATTGGCGAAATGTCTTGCAACCCGGCGATCGGTGGGATCGGCAAGGGGCATCTGGTGCGGGAGATCGATGCGCTGGATGGGCTGATGGGGCGGGCGGCGGATTTGGCCGGCATCCACTTCAAGCTGTTGAACCGGAGCAAGGGGCCGGCGGTGCGGGGGCCGCGGGCGCAGGCGGATCGGGCGCTGTATCGGCGGGCGGTGCTCTTTCTGCTGGAGGCGCAACAGGGTTTGTCGATCGCCGAGGCGGCGGTGGAGGACCTGGTGGTGGACGAGGCCGGCGAGGTGGCCGGGATCGTGACGGAGGCTGGGGAGACGATCCTGGCCGGGGCGGTGGTGCTGACGGCGGGGACCTTCCTGCGCGGGGTGATCCATATCGGGCATGAGACCCGGCCGGCTGGGCGGATGGGGGATGGGCCGGCGGTGGGACTGGCGCTTCGGCTGGAGGCGCTTGGTCTGCCGTTGGGCCGGCTGAAGACCGGCACGCCGCCGCGGCTGGATGGACGGACGATCGGATGGGACCGGTTGCCGGCCGATCATGGCGATGCGGTGCCGGAGTTCTTCAGCACGTTTACCACCGCGACCGGCAATCGCCAGGTGGCGTGCGGGGTGACGGGGACGACGGAGGTGACGCACCGGATCATCCGGGACAACCTGCAGCTTTCCGCGGTGTATGGCGGGCAGATCGCCGGGCGGGGACCGCGCTATTGCCCTTCGATCGAGGACAAGGTGGTGCGGTTTGCCGACCGGTCGCAGCACCAGATCTTCCTGGAGCCGGAGGGGCTGGAGGACGACACGGTCTATCCGAACGGGATCTCTACCAGCCTGCCGGCCGATGTGCAGGCGGCATTGGTGGCGACGATCCCTGGGCTGGAGAGTGCGCGGATCCTTCGGCCTGGCTATGCGGTGGAATATGACTATGTGGACCCTCGCGCGCTGGCACCGTCACTGGAGCTGAGCTCCCTGCCCCGGCTGTTCCTGGCTGGGCAGATCAACGGCACGACGGGCTATGAGGAGGCGGCGGCCCAGGGAATCATGGCCGGGATCAACGCGGCGAACCGGGCGTCTGGCGCTGCGCCGCTGATCTTCTCGCGCGCCGAGGCGTATATCGGGGTGTTGATCGACGATCTCACGACCCAGGGCGTTTCCGAGCCTTATCGGATGTTTACCTCGCGCGCCGAGTATCGGCTGACGTTGCGGGCGGATAATGCGGATATGCGGCTGACGGCCAGGGGGATAGCCGCCGGGGTTGTGGGCTTGGGGCGGGCGGCGCAGTTCCAGGGACATTCGGCGGGGATTGCTGGGGCAGAGGCTCGGGCTCGGGCGGAGGTTGCTACGGCACAGGAGATGCGTCGGCATGGGATTGATGTGCCAGCCGATGCCGAGAAGCGGGCCTGCTTTGCCTGGTTGGCACATCCGCATCTGTCGGAGGCGGACCGGCTGCGTGCGTTTCCGTGGTTGGCGGATCTGGCACCGCGGGTGCGGGGGCAGTTGGAGGCCAATGCGCTGTATGACGGGTACCTTGCGCGGCAGGACAAGGATATCGCGTGGTTTCGCAAGGAGGAGGCGGTCGTGATCTCCCCGGAGTTGGACTATGCGGAGATCGGCGGGCTTTCGACCGAAATGCAGGAGCGGCTGCAGGCCTCTCGCCCGCCCTCCCTGGGGGCTGCGGGGCGGATACCGGGAATTACGCCCGCGGCACTGTCGGCCATTTTGGCCCATGTGCGCAAAACACCCTCAGCGCGACGTTTCACGTGAAACAGACCCCCTCCCCCACGCCGGCTGTTTCACGTGAAACAGCCGAACGGCTGGACCGGTTTCTGGCGCTCGTGCTGGCGTGGAACCCGACGATCAACCTGGTTGGCAAGCAGGATGCGGCGCAACTGCGGCATCGGCATCTGGACGACTCGCTGGCGCTGCTGCCGTATCTCCCGGCGGAATTTGAGCGCGCCATCGATCTTGGGTCCGGTGGGGGTTTCCCGGGGCTCGTGCTCGCCATTGCGACCGGGCGGCCGTTTGATCTTGTGGAATCTGACCAACGCAAGGCGGCATTCCTGCGCGAAGCGGCGCGCATCACGGAGGCCCCGGCAACCGTTCATGCAGAGCGCATCGAACGGGTTCGGATACCCCCTGCCCCGCTGATTACAGCGCGCGCGCTGGCGCCGTTGCCTGTGCTTCTGGGCTGGGCCACGCCGCTGCTTGCGCCAGGTGGCGTCTGCGTGTTTCCGAAGGGGCGAACGGCCGACGAGGAATTGACGGCTGCCCGTCTGCAGTGGCACATGCGCGTGGAGCAATGGAGTAATCCACTCGCCCCCGACGCCTGCATCCTCCGGTTGAGCGAGATATCCCGTGTCTGACCATTCTCGCCCCAGCGACCCCCAGAATCCCGCCGGCAGCGCCCCCAGGCCTGCCCGCATCATCGCAGTCGTCAACCAGAAGGGCGGTGTTGGCAAGACGACCACCACGATCAATCTGGCCACCGCGCTGGCCGCCGCTGGGCATCGGGTGCTGATTGTCGATCTGGACCCGCAGGGTAATGCCTCCACCGGAATTGGTATCGCGCCAAGCCAGCGTAGTGCAGGCACCTATGCGCTGCTACTGGACGATATCGAGCCGGAAGAGGCCATCCTGCAGAGTTTTGTGCCCAATCTGAGCATCATTCCCGCCGAAACCGACTTGGCAGGGGCCGAGATTGAGCTGGTGGGCCTGGATCGGCGGGAGTTCCGGTTGCGCGATGCGCTGCATGCGCCGGCGCTTGCCGCCTATTCCCATATCTTGATCGATTGCCCGCCGAGCCTGGGATTACTGACGCTGAACGGCCTGGTGGCGGCAGATGCGGTGATGGTGCCGCTGCAATGCGAGTTCTTTGCCCTGGAAGGGCTCAGCCAATTGATGCGAACCATAGAGAGGGTGCGCCAAGCCCTGAACCCGGTGTTGCGGGTGCAGGGGATCGTGCTGACCATGTATGATCGGCGCAACAACCTGTCTGATCTCGTGGCGGCCGATGCGCGGGGTTTCTTTGGGACCCAGGTTTACGACACCGTGATCCCGCGCAATATCCGGGTTTCGGAAGCGCCGAGCCATGGCAAGCCGGTGATCCTTTACGACCACAAGTCGCCGGGTGCCCAGGCCTATATCCGCCTTGCCCAGGAACTGCTGCGCCGTGAGCGCGCCTATTCGGAGACCCGCCCATGAGCAAGGAACCCGGCCAGCGCCTGGGCCGCGGGCTCGCTGCCCTCCTTGGGGATCAGCGCCCTGCCCCGGCGGCACCCGCTGCCGCGCCGCCCGCGCCAGGGGTGACGGCGATCCCAGTGGAGCACCTGGAGCCCGGGCCGTTCCAGCCGCGTGGGGATTTCGACCCGGCGAGCATGGCGGAGCTGGTGGATTCCATCCGGGCGCGCGGCATCCTGCAGCCCCTGCTGGCACGGCCGCATCCGGAGCAGAAGGAGCGGTTCCAGATCATCGCCGGTGAGCGCCGCTGGCGGGCCGCCCAGCAGGCTGGGCTGCATGTTGTGCCCGCGCTGGTCCGTGCGCTGACCGATGCCGAGGCGATGGCGGCGGCGCTGGTGGAGAACCTTCAGCGCCAGGATCTCAACGCGATCGAGGAGGCCGAAGGCTATTATCGGCTGACTGAGGAATTCGGGCTGACGCAGGAGCGCCTGGCGGAATCCGTTGGCAAATCCCGCAGCCATGTGGCGAATATGCTGCGGTTGCGCCAGTTGCCGGCCACGGTGATGGAGGAGGTGCGGCGCGGGCGGCTTTCTGCCGGGCATGCAAGGGCGCTGCTCGGCCATCCCGACCCCGCCAAGGCGGCGCTGGCGGTGATCGCGCGTGGCCTGAATGTGCGGCAGACCGAGGCGATGGTGCCGACCCATGGCACCAAGGCGCGCAGCCCGGGTGTTGGCAGCACCACCAAGGACCCAGAAACGGCCGCGCTGGAGCGGGATCTGGCCGAGCGGCTTGGTCTCAAGGTGGATATCAGCTTCGACGGCAAGTCTGGCAGCGTGCGAATCCACTACCGGAGCCTGGATCAGCTGGACAGTTTGATCGCGTTGCTGATGCCGTCGGCCTGAAGCGGCGCCGATTCAGCGCCGTCGTTGCTGGGCCGCTCGCTGCGCGAGGCCGAGCAGGACACTGCGGGACAGCGATTCCGCCGGGGTGCCGGTGCGTTTGCAGGCACGTTCCGCTTCCCAGACCCGCGTTGCGGCCGCCTCCAGCGCAGGCTCTGGCCAGAGCCGCAGCGCCTGCACGAAAGCGGCTTCCTGCCGGAAGAAGACTGGAGGCCGCGCGGCCTTGGCCGCCTCGTTGGGGGATGCCCCCTGCGCCATGGCGGACCGGGCGCGCTGTAGCCGCTGCAGGTGGGTCAGGGTTGCGCGCAGCAGGCCAACCGGTGCCGTGCCTTCGGCCATCGCCAGTTCCAGGGCACGATCCGTCTCCGCCACGTCGCCCGCGGTGGCCGCGAACAGGGCATCGTTCAGTGACAGGCCGGCGAGGTCGCCGACACACTGCTCGGCCGCAGCGAGGTCCACCTGCCCGCCTGTGCCCACATACAGCGCCAGCTTTTCCAGCTCGGAGCGTGTGACAGCCTGATCCGCGCCGAGCTGGCCCGCGAGCCAAGTTCGGGCCTCTGGAGTGACGGACACGCCGAGGCCGGAGAGAACGGTGCCGATCACCTGGTCCAGGGCGGCGCCTTCCAGCGCGTAGCAGCCGATCGCCACGGCATCGGGGGCGCGTTCCAGGGCGGTGCGGAGCTTCGCTCGGGAGGCGAGGCCCGGGGCCTCCAGCACCAGCAGGGCCTCGCTGCCGCGTTGCAGGGCCGCGGTAACGGCGGCGGTGGCGGCATCCGTCACGTCGCGCACGCGGACCACGCGGCGGCCGCCGGTGAGTGAGCGACTGGCCAGTTCTTCGGACAGGCGCGAGAGGCCGTCCCGTTCCAGCTCGGCGACGCGGAACGGGTCATCGAGACCGCCGGCCACCGCGCGCACCAATCGGCCGGCACGTTCTCGGATCATTCCGACATCGTCACCGAATAACAGAACGGCGTGGCAGTTGCCCGGGGCATCGAGGAATGCCTCCAGGCGCCGGCCGTCCAGCTTCAAACCGTGGACTTCCGGGCAAAATAGACCGCGAGCTGCGTGGCGATCTGTTCGGCCACCGCGTCCACCATCCGGCGCTGCACGGCGGCGCTGGTGAGTTCGGCGGCGAAGAACTGCTGGTTGATCACGTTCACCGCGTCTACTTCGCGCGCCGAGCCACTTACCAGCGTGGTGCGCTGGGCATCCTGCGCCAGCAACGCCCAGCTGGCGACGCCGATCAGGCGCACGCGGGAGCCGGAGCTGTCTGACTGGATGCCGATCGATTCCGCCGAGAGGGCGTACTGCACCGAAAGGTCATAGCGGCGCGCGATGGCCGACCGCCCACGCTCCAGCCGTGTTTGAAGAGCCTGGCGCAGCAGCTGGCCGGAGCGCTCCGGAATGAGCTGCACGTTCACCTCGGCCAGCCGGGCCTGTACCCCGGCATCCGCCTCGCCGCCGCTGCCATAGAGCGGGCGGAAGCCGCAGCCGCCGAGCACGGCTCCGGCCGCTGCCAGCAGCAGCCCGCGGCGGGCAGTGCCTTCCGCGCCCGCCATCGCCCTACCCCGCCGTGACGAAGTTCACGATCCGGCCCGGCACGTAGATGCGCTTCACCACCCGCTTGCCCTCCAGCTGTCGTGCCACGTTCGGCTCGGCTTCGGCTGCGGCCAATACTGCCGCTTCCTCCGCCCCGGGGGCCACGGCAATCGTGCCGCGCAGCTTGCCGAGGATCTGCACCGCGATGGTGATGCTGTCCGCCACTGTCAGCGCGTCGTCCGCCTCGGGCCAGGGCTGTTCGGCCACCAGTACGGCGCGGCCGGGATGCAGACGGTTGTGCATCTCCTCCGCCAAATGCGGCATCATGGGTGCGACGAGGCGCGCCACCGTCTCCAGTGCCTCGAACCGGGCCCAGGCCAGGCTGGCATCGGCGGCGTCGCCGCGTTCGGCTTCGCTGATGGCGTTGGTGAATTCGTAGATGCGGGCGACGGCGACGTTGAAGGTGAAACCCTCCAGCGCTTCCGTCACCGCCTTGATGGTGCGGTGGGTGGAGCGGCGCAGGGCGCGGGCAGCGGGAGACCATTCGGCGGGGAGTGCCGAGGGGGCCGGCGGGGCGGATTCCACGAGACGGAACAGGCGCTGGGTGAAGCGGAAGGCGCCGACCACGCCGGATTCCGTCCACTCCATGTCCCGCTCCGGCGGGTTGTCCGACAGGATGAACCAGCGGGCGGTGTCGGCGCCGTAGCGGTCGATGATCTCGCCGGGATCGACCGTGTTGCGCTTGGATTTCGACATCTTCTCGATGCGGCCGACCTGCACGGGGCCGCGGCCGGTCTTTTCCACGGCGGAGCCGTCGCCGCGAATGTCGACCTCATCGGGGGAGAGCCAGCGGCCGTCCTCGGCGCGGAAGCTCGCGTGCGTCACCATGCCCTGGGTGAACAGGGCGGCGAAGGGCTCATCCAGGCCGACATGGCCGGTCTTGTGCATCGCGCGGGTGAAGGAGCGGGCGTAGAGCAGGTGCAGGATGGCGTGCTCGATGCCGCCGATATACTGGTCCACCGGCAGCCAGTGATCGACGGCGGCGCGATCGACCACCTGCGCCGAGCCGGGCGAGCAGAAGCGGGCGAAATACCAGGAGCTGTCCACGAAGGTGTCCAGCGTATCCGTCTCGCGCTCCGCCTTGCCGCCGCATTTCGGGCAGGTGACGTGCTTCCAGGTGGGGTGATGGTCCAGCACCTTGCCGGGGCGGGAGAAATCCACGTCGTCCGGCAGGATGACGGGGAGTTGGTCTTCCGGGACCGGGACCACGCCGCAGCTAGGGCAATGCATCACCGGGATGGGGCAGCCCCAGTAGCGCTGGCGGCTGAAGCCCCAGTCGCGCAGGCGCCAGTTGACGACGCCCTTGCCGGCGCCGCGTTGTTCCAGCGCGTCGATCGCGGCGCGCTTGGCTTCGGCGGGGGCCTTCAGGCCATCGAGGAAGCCGGAGTTGAAGATGGTGCCGTCTTCCACGTAGGCCTTGGTGCCGACCTGGAAGTTGGACGCGTCCTCTCCCGCCGGCAGCACCACCGGGGGCACGGGCAGGGCGTATTTGCGGGCGAAATCGAGGTCGCGCTGGTCGTGCGCCGGGCAGCCGAAGATGGCGCCGGTGCCGTATTCCATCAGCACGAAGTTGGCGATCCACACCGGGAAGCTGGCGCCCTCGATGAAGGGATGGGCGACGCGCAGGCCGGTGTCGTAGCCGCGCTTTTCGGCGGCTTCGATCACCGCTTCGCTGGTGCCCATCTGGCGGCATTCGGCGACGAAGGCGGCGGCACCCTCATCGCGCGCGGCCACTGAGGCGGCGAGCGGGTGTTCCGGCGCGATGGCCAGGAAGGACATGCCGAACAGGGTATCGGGGCGGGTGGTGTAGACCTCCACCACGGTGGTGCCGGCCTCGGGCTGGGTGAGCGCGAAGGACAGGCGGGCGCCTTCGCTGCGGCCGATCCAGTTGGCCTGCATCAGGCGCACGCGTTCCGGCCACTTTTCCAGGTCGTCCAGCGCGGAGAGCAGGTCCGGGGCATCGGCGGTGATGCGGAAGAACCACTGGGCGAGCTGCTTCTTTTCCACCGGCGCGCCGGAGCGCCAGCCACGGCCGTCGATCACTTGCTCGTTGGCCAGCACGGTGCCGTCCACGGGGTCCCAGTTCACCCAGCTTTCGCGGCGGTAGACCAGGTCCTGCTTCAGGAAATCGAGGAACAGCTTCTGCTGGTGGCCGTAGTATTTGGGATCACAGGTGGCGAACTCGCGGCTCCAGTCCAGCGAGAGGCCCATGCGCTGCAGTTCGGCGCGCATCGCCGCGATGTTTTCCCAGGTCCATTTGGCCGGGTGCACGCCGCGCTCGATCGCGGCGTTTTCCGCCGGCAGGCCGAAGGCGTCCCACCCCATGGGGTGCATCACCACATGGCCGCGGGCGCGCTTGTAGCGGGCTACCACGTCGCCGAGAGTGTAGTTGCGGACGTGGCCCATGTGGATCTTGCCGCTGGGATACGGGAACATCTCCAGCACGTAGTATTTCGGGCGGCCCTCCGCGGGCACGTCTTCCACGTGGAACACGCCGCGCGCGTTCCATGCCGCCTGCCACTTGGGCTCGGTTGCCCGGAAATCGTAACGCGGCCCCTCGGCCGCTGCCGCACCATCGCTCATCCGCACGCACGCTCCATGGACCCGGCCGCCATTGCCGGCCCGTTCCCGGGCAGATCATGCCGCGACGGCGTAGGCAAGAAAAGGCAGGCCCGGCGCGGATCAGCCTCCGCGGCCGGAAGGGATCAATTGCTGCCGACCTGCTGCACGCGCAGGTCGCGCGCACGCGCTAGCACCTTGTTCTCCAGCTCGTTGGCAGCAGTGGGGGAGACGGGCGCATCCATCCATGTGCCGCCCTGCAGCACCTGGCGGAACACGGACATGCGGATGCCATCGGCGCGCAGGGTGCGGCCGAGGATGTAGGCCGTGGCCTTGAAGCGCTCGCCGCCGCCGCCGGGCGGCTGGTACCAGTCGGTGATGATCACGCCGCCGAAGGGGTCGGCAGAGACCAGCGGCATGAAGCTGAGGGTTTCCAGCGCCCCGCGCCAGAGATAGGCGTTCACGCCCAGCGCGCCGCCCTGGTCGCTGTCGCCGCGGCCGCGGCCGATGGAAATCAGCGGACCGTTTTCGCCCAGGACGGAACCGCGGTTGCCGGCGCCATAGTTGCGCGGGTCGGAGTAGTCCTCGGCGAATTCGGTCCCCGGCGTGCACGCGCCGAGCATGAGCGCGGTCCCGAGCAAGAGAATGACGGCACCCGGGAGTTTAGTCATGCAATCACCCTTCACGCTGTCAGCCTGGCGCCATCGGCCCGAAATGCGGCCCTATGCCATGCCCTTACCGCGACGCCTATCGGATCACGGCCCTCCTGGCAACCCGGCCGGCTTGCCCTGTGGTTTCCGCGGACATTGCCGGCTGACAATGCCGGGCCGATCGGTCGCCTGAGAAATCAAAGGGGCGGCAGCGTTGACCGCTGCCGCCCCTCCATCGTTTGGTCTCAGCCAGGGCTCAGAAGCGGAAGCTGTTGCCCAGGATGACGGCGGTCGACTTGATCGACTTCGTGCTGCCGGCCGGCAGAACGTCGTTCGACAGGTTGCGGCCGCGCTCCTTGGCGGTGCCGGTCACGAGCTCGACGAACAGGCGGGCGCCCGGCACGTAGGTGTAGGTGACGCCGGCGTGGATGCCGTCATCGGTGCGCATGGCGTTGTTGCCGGCGACACCAGCAGTGCTGGACTTCACGTAGCCAGCGCCGACGACCCAGGGGCCGTTGGTGTAGCTGGCGCCGATCGTGTAGGTGGTGGCATCCTTCTCGCCGCGGGCGAGCAGGGTCTGGCCACCGTTGTGGGTGCCGGTTTCCATGTAGCCGCCAACCATGAAGCCCATGTACGACACGGTCGCACCGGCCGACAGGATGCTCAGGCCACGGTTGGAAGCGCCACCGACGTTGGCGTTCTGGATCGCGGCGGACCCGAAGTAGCCAACCATCGCCTGCACGCCCACGCCACCGAAGGTGCCGGTGTAGCGGCCAGCGGCCTGGACCATGTTGCGCGGACGCTGAAGGTCAGACGCGAGCACGGAGGCGGCCTGGCGGACCGCACCGCCGGTCGCCACGGCGCCGCCGTAGCCGGCCGTGTTGTTGGCGGTGGACGGCGCGAACGAGACGCCGAGCTGCAGGCCCGACCACACCGGCGAGGAGTAGACCACCTTCGTGGCGAGGTCGCCGCCGCTGGCGGCGAAGCGCCAGGGGTTCACACCGGTCGTCATGCCCGGGGCCCAGCCGTTCCAGCCGCCATCGGCGATCTGGCCTTCGAAGGTGCCGGTGCGCATGATGGAGGTGATGCCGTCCACCTGACCGAACTGCAGGCGGCCGATCTTGTCGGTGCCCACATAGCCCCAGGCGCGGTTCACGAACAGGGTGTTGGTGGTGCGCTGGTTGCCGCCACCGACCACGCCCGAGGTCGCGCCGGTCAGCGTCGTCGAACCGGCCGAGTTGCCGTTCGAACGGATTTCGGCGAAGGCGCCGTAGCGCAGGCCGTCCATGGTCTGCGCGTCGAACGACGGATACAGGCGGAACGTGTTCATGAAGCCGAAGCTGTCGGACTTCGCACCGTTCGGGGCCTTGTCGTTCGTGTTGGAGCCGACGCCGGCGGCGAAGAACAGGTACCCATCGAGACGGACGATGGCCTTGCCCGGAGCAGCGGTTCCAGTGATGGCGGCGGAGGACGAGCCGAGGGTCGGCTCCAGACCGGAGGCAGCGGCCGCCCCGGTCATAGCGACTGTGGCCACACCGGCCAGCAGGATCTTACGCATTGCACTCTCCTTGCATTACCGGGTTACCCCGGCGGAGTTGGAAGGCCCCGCCCCGTTTCCCCCTGGCTGGAACAACGACAGAGGATGGTTTCCCAAGTCGTTGATCCAGCCACCATCAGGTGGGAGCAGCCAGACCTGTGGAGACTATTGCCCTCTGCCTGTCGGGCCCGCAATCGGACAAACGCGGGCGGCATGGCATTTCCGGAACACTGTGGCGCGGATGCCACAGCCCGGTATGACCGAACGTCATGGCGCCAGCGCCCCGATCGCCGCCGCGCAGCGCAGGCCGGGAAGGCGACGCACCGAGGCCCCGTCGATCCCGCCCAGTGCACCGACCACCATCCCCGCCGTTGCACGCCGCGCCAGCGCCGCCCAGCGCACCGCGCCCAGGCCGCGCGCGCCAGGATGGCTCGCCGTGACGAAGGCAGGCGACAGAAACGCCAGTGCCGCACCGGCGCGCGCGGCCCGGCGCAGCTCCGTCGCGCCATGGGCCGAACTCGTCACCGGGCCGCGCAGCCCTTGCATGCCCCGCAGCCGGCGCCCGCCGCGCAGATGCACCCCTGCCCCCACCGCGCGGGCCAGCCGGGCATCGCCGGCCACCACCAGGGCATTGCGCCGCGACCGGCACACCCGCGCCAGCACCACCGCCAGCGCGGCCCGGTCGGCCCGCCCGTCATCGCGCAGCACCACGCCGCAGAGACCGCGCGGCAACCTCGCCGCGGCCGCCACCGGGTCGGCCAGCCGCGCCGTATCGGTGAACAGCCACAGCACCGGACCGCCCGTGCCGCGCAAACGGCGCTTGACCGCCCGCGCCCAACCGACAAGCTTGCTGTCCATGAGCGACCCTGCCCCTGTTCCCCCTTCTTATAATCATGTCGCCGCCGGCCTGTCCGCCGTGCGTGCCCGCATCGCCGCCGCCGCGGCCCGCGCCGGCCGCGCGGCAGAGGCGGTGCAACTTGTCGCCGTGTCCAAGACCCACCCGGCCGAAGCCGTGCTGGCCGCGCTGGCGGAGGGGCAGGCGCTGTTCGGCGAGAACCGGGTGCAGGAGGCGGCGACCAAGTTCCCCGACCTGCGTACGGCGCACCCGGCCATGCGGCTGCACATCATCGGTGGGCTGCAAACCAACAAGGCGCGCGATGCGGTGCGGCTGGCCGACGTGATCGAGGTGGTGGACCGGGCGCGGCTGGCCGATGCCATCGCGGATGCCATCCAGAAGGAAGGTCGCGCCCCGGACCTGCTGGTGCAGGTGAATGTGGGCGACGAGCCGCAGAAATCCGGCATTCCTACGGCGGAAGCCGACGGCTTCATCGAAGCCTGCCGCGGCCGGTTCGGTGCCAGCCTCACGGGCCTGATGTGCATCCCGCCGGCCGAGGGCGACCCCGGACCGCACTTCGCCTGGCTTGCGGCCTGCGCCGCGCGCCATGGGCTTTCGGTGCTGTCCATGGGCATGTCCGGCGATTTCGAGGCGGCGATCGCCCAGGGCGCCACCCATGTTCGTGTTGGCACGGCGATCTTCGGCCATCGGGGCTAAGCCAGGCGACCGGCCTGCGGGGCTGATCCGCGCGCCGCGGCTTGCACGATGCCGCAGTGCAGCGTAACCAAGCTGCCGCGGGCAGAACGCGCCCGCCATCAGAGGGCCGCTGCATGATGCCGTGCCAGCACGCCACGCCATACAGCCCTCGCCCGCCGCGGAGCCCGGCACACTCATGACATCCACAGACCCATCAGCCACCACATCGCGCCCGGCGCCGCTGCACTTGGGTGTGCTGCTCGGCGTGCTCGGCGTTGTCTATGGCGACATCGGCACCTCGCCGCTTTATGCCCTGAAGGCCACGCTGGAGCACTTCAAGCATGACGGGATTGATTCGAAGGATGTGCTCGGCATCCTCTCGATGATCTTCTGGTCGCTGATCCTGGTTGTGACGGTGAAATACGTCCTGATCATCATGCGGGCTGACAATCGCGGCGAGGGCGGCATCCTTGCCCTGATGGCCCTGGCCCAGCGCGGGGTGCACGACCCGCGGCTGCGCACCGTGCTCACGCTTGTCGGCATTGCCGGGGCTTGCCTGTTCTTCGGCGACGGGGTGATCACCCCGGCCATCTCCGTGCTCTCGGCGGTGGAGGGCCTGCAGATCGTGGATCCCCGCCTGCACAAGGCGGTCATCCCCATTTCGCTGGTGGTGATCCTGGGGCTGTTCCTGATCCAGTGGCGCGGCACGGGCGCGATGGGCAAGCTGTTCGGCCCGATCACCCTGGCGTGGTTCCTCGTGCTCGGCGTGCTGGGGATCGTGGAGATCGTCGCCAACCCCTCCGTTCTTCTCGCCCTTTCACCCACCTACGCCTTCTACGCCATCACCCATCACCAGTGGCTGTCGTTGGTTGCCCTCGGCTCCGTTGTGCTCGCCGTGACCGGCGCGGAGGCGCTGTATGCCGACATGGGACATTTCGGCGCCCGGCCGATCCAGAAGGCGTGGCTGTATTTCGTGCTGCCGTGCCTTGTGCTGAACTATTTCGGCCAGGGTGCGCTCGTGCTGGCCCACCCGGAGGCGATGGAGAACCCGTTCTACCTGCTGGCGCCGGAGTGGTTCCGCCTGCCGCTGGTGTTCCTCGCCACCGCCGCCACCGTGATCGCCAGCCAGGCGATGATCTCCGGTGCCTATTCAGTGGCGCGCCAGTGCATGCAGCTGGGCTTCCTGCCGCGGCTGACGGTGCGGCACACCTCCTCCTCCGAGGAGGGGCAGATCTACCTGCCGCAGGTGAACTGGGCGCTGCTGGTCGGCGTGGTGATCCTGGTGATGGTGTTCCAGACCAGCGACAACCTTGCCGCAGCCTATGGCATCGCCGTGACGGGCACGTTCCTGTGCACCAGCGTGCTGGCCGCCGTGGTGTTCCGCCGCCATTTCGGCTGGCGCCGTTCCACCGTGCTTTCCGTGTTCGGTGCCTTCTTCGTGCTGGATGCGATCTACTTCGGCGCCAACGTGCTGAAGGTGCCGCAGGGTGGCTGGGTGCCGCTGGTGCTGGGCCTGGCGCTGATGGCGATGATGACGAGCTGGAAGCGCGGGCGGGACCTGCTGCTGGATCGCTGGAAGCAGGATTCGCTGCCGCTTT
>CAMDAM010000002.1 GCA_945888575.1 Asaia bogorensis
ATCCGAGCATGTCCCCGGCACGAACCTTTCCAGCCGTCGCATTCGCCTGCCTGGCGCTTGCCACCGCCTCCCCCGCCCGCGCCGCCTTCATCGCAACCATCACGGAAGTCGGCGCAGACGTCGTCCTCTCCGGTTCCGGCACCATCAACCTCGCCGGCCTCTCCAAGGTCCTCGGCGGCCACTCCGTCCGCCCCGGCGCCTTGGGCCCGAACGCCGGCATCCTGCTGATGGGCGCACCCGGGGCTGAGTCCATCGACGCCGCCTATACCGGCTTCACCGCCCCGGCCGCCTTCGGCACCACCAGCGGGCCCTTCTTTCCCACCAGCGGCAGCGGCACCAAGTTCGGCTTCGGGCCCGATTCGGGCCCGATCCGATTCGAACTGGATGAAGGCCTCAGCAACGTCCTGATCTCCAGCACCAGCACCTTTGCCGGCCAAACCCTGGACAGCCTCGGCCTCACCCTCGGCACCTATGTCTGGTCCTGGGGCGCCGGCCCCACCGCCGACACGTTCACCCTCAACATCACCGATACCCCCCCCAGCTCCTCCACCCCGGAACCCGCCAGCCTCGCCCTCCTCGCTGCCGGCCTCGCCGGCCTCACCCTCCAGCGCCGCCGCAAACAGGCCTGAGCCCCCCACCGGCCCTCCCCCGCCAGCGCGGGGGGGGCAGCCATCGAACAAAATATTTTCTAACTAACTCTTGCGCCGGCCAACGACATGGGATAACTTCCCCATCCCATGTCACACCCCTCCGCACAGGCCCCGTACGATCTGCCGCCCCACCCCCTCCGCCAGCTCGCACTCGTACTGGGTCTCGCTTTCTGGTCCCTGCTCCAGGCCGCCGCCCGCCACGAACCCCGCCTCGCCCCCTACCTCCCCCTGGCCCTGCGCCGCCTCATGCGCGCCCGCGCCCGCCTGCTCGCCATCCTCACCGCCCTGGCCGACGGCACCTGGCGCACCCCGCGCCACCGCACCCCCGCCCCCCGCCAGCGCCCCGCCACCCCCACGCCCTATCTCCCCCGCCGCCACGGCTGGCTCGGCGCCGTCACCGATCACCACGTCCGCGGCCACGCCGCCCAACTCACCACCCTCCTCAACGACCCCGCCACCACGCGCATCCTCGCCACAGCTCCCCCCTGCGCCCGCGCCGCCGCCATCCGCACCCTGCGCGGCCCCGCCCGCCTCCTCGCCCTCGATCTCCCCGATATCCTCCAACTCCCCGGCCCCCGGCGCCCGCCCCGCATCCGCAAGCCGCGCCCCAGGCCGGAACGCCCCCAAGGCGTCCTCCCCACCGACCGCCCCATCCCCCGCAACGTCCTCGCCTTCGCCCGCTACAACCGCCGAAGATTCGGCAAGGGCGCCTAGCCCCCCACCCACGCCCAATTCGTTCCGTCATCGGAATTTTCTTCCCACCTTCCCTTTCCCCCCGCCCCTGCTACCGTTCCCCAAAGCAAAGGGGGAAACCAAGCATGAGCACTACCCAGGGCCGCCCACTCCACGGGCTGCGCGTCATCGACATGGCCACCACCATCGCCGGCCCCTATTGCGCCCGCCTCCTCGCCGATGCCGGCGCCGACGTCATCAAGATCGAGGCCCCCGAAGGCGAGCTCACCCGCACCCGCCCCCCCATCCGCGAGGGCGCCAGCACCTCCTATGGCGGCCTCAACGCCGGCAAGCGCAGCCTCGTGCTCGATCTCAAGCAGGAAGCCGCCGTCAACGTGGTCCGCCGCCTCGCCGCCAGCGCCGATATCCTGGTGGAAAATTTCCGCCCGGGCGTCATGCAGCGCTTCGGCCTCAGTGCCCAAAGCCTGCTCGAAGCCAATCCCCGCCTGATCTACTGCGCCATCTCCGGCTTCGGCCAAACCGGCCCCTCCTCGGGCCTGGCCGCCTACGCCCCGGCCATCCACGCCAGCTCCGGCTTCGATCTCGCCCACATGGCCTACCAGCCCGGCCGAACCATGCCGGATTTCTGCGGCATCTACATCGCGGATGTCCTCAGCGGCACCTACGCCTTCGGCGCCATCGCCACCGCCCTCCACCAGCGCAACGCCACCGGCAAAGGCCAGGTGGTCGACGTCTCGATGCTCGAAGCCATGCTCAACCTCACCTTGGGCGAGGTCCAGGGCACCCAGTTCACCCTGCCCCCACCCCCGCCCCGCCACATGTTCGGACCCGTGGCCACGAAAGACGGCTACGTCCTCCCCGCCATCGCCAGCGAACGCACCTTCCAGAACACGGCAAAGGCCGCCAACCGGCTGGACTGGATCACCGACCCCCGCTTCGAAAAATACCCCGACCGCCGCAACAACTGGGCCGTCCTGATGGAAGAGATGGAAGCCTGGTCCCGCACCCTCCCCACCAAGGAGGTCGAGTCCGCCTTCATGCAGGCCGGCGTCCCCTGCTCCGCCTACCGCACCGTGGCCGAAGCCCTGGCCGATCCCCAGCTCGCCCACCGCCAGGCCCTCGCCGAAGTCCACGACAGCGCCGGCACCTTCAAGGTCATGAACGCCCCCTTCCGCCTCTCCGGCGGACCCACCACCGTGCGGGATTTCGCCGCCTCCCTCGGCCAGCACACCCAGCAGATCCTCGCCGAAGCCGGATACTCCGCCGCGGAGATCGCCGCCCTCGCCGCCTCCGGCGCCATCAACAAGTAACGTTCCGCTGTACGAATTGCGTTGAGTTTCCCCGAAGAACTCTGCCAGATATGCGCTAGCTGCAAAGCTATGGCCGCGGCGTAAGCCCGGCCAAAGGCAGAACGACACCCCATCAGGGGTGCGAACGGGGGGATACGGGGCGCCGGAACCATGCCGGACCGCCAACGCTCCTCCGTTGTCCAAGGGAGGAAGCATGGGCCGGCAAATCGTCCATCGACTCGTCATCTCGCTGCCGGCGCTGATCGGCGTCCTGTTCCTGTGCTTCGTGATGATGCAGGTGGCCCCAGCCGACCCCGCCCAGATCATCGCCGGCCCCGACGCCAAGCAGGAAACCATCGACGCAATCCGCCTGGAGCTCGGGCTGGACCGGCCGGTCATCGTCCAGTTCATCGAATACATCGGCCGCGTGATCCAGGGCGACCTCGGCCGCTCCATCATCTCCAACAAGGCCGTCAGCGAGGAGCTGGCCCAAACCATCGGGCCAACGCTGGAACTGATGATCGGCGGCCTCGCCATGGCGATCCCCCTCGGCATCATGCTCGGCACCTTCGCCGCGGTGAAGCGCGGCACGCTGATCGATCGCGCCATCATGGCGATCTCGGTCGCCGGCGTGTCGATGCCGATCTTCTTCATCGGCCTGTTGCTGATCCAGTATGTCGGCTTCAAATGGGACCTGCTCCCGTTCACCGGCCGCAACGGCCCGTTCTGGGACGGTGGGCTGTCCAGCATGGTCCTGCCCTGCCTCACGCTCGGCAGCGTACTCATCGGCCCGATCGCCCGCCTCACCCGCACCGCGGTGCTGGAGGTACTGGGCGCCGATTTCGTCCGCACCGCCCGCGCCAAGGGCCTGCGCGAACGCACGGTCATCATCGGCCACGCCCTGCGCAACGCGCTGATCCCCGTGGTCACGCTGATCGGCCTCCAGGCCGCCTACCTGCTGGGCGGCGCGGTGGTCACCGAAACGATGTTCAGCTGGCCTGGCGTCGGCAGGCTGGCCGTGGGCGCCATCATCTCCAGCGACTTCCCCACGGCCCAAGGCGCGATCATGATCCTCGCGCTCGCCTTCCTGCTGATCAACCTGCTCGTGGACGTGTTCTACGTCTATCTCGACCCGAGGATGCAGCGCGGATGAGCACCACCATCAACGCGGCCCCGGCAGCACCGGCCGCCGCCTCATCCGAGATGTCCCGCCCCTCGGTCCTACACCGTATCATGCGGGACAGGGTGGCCGGCGCCGCCGCGACCATCCTCACCGTCGTGGTCGTGGCAGCACTCTTCGCCGAATGGATCGCGCCCTACGACCCCTACGCCATCAACCTGCTGAACGTCATGGCCCCGCCCGGCGGCGACAACCTCCTGGGCACAGACAGCAACGGCCGCGACATCCTCAGCCGCCTGATCTACGGCACGCGCAACACCCTCATGCTCGGCCTGGTCGGCGTCATCTTCGGCGGCCTGCTCGGCGGCCTGCTCGGCATCCTGGCCGCGTTCTACAAGCGGCTGGATGGCTGGATCATGCGCCTGGTGGATATACTGCTCGCCTTCCCCGCCATCCTGATCGGCCTCGCCGTGGCTGCCATCGCCGGCGCCGGCATGACCGCGGTGCTGATCGCCCTCGTCGTCGCCACGATCCCAGACGTCGCCCGCGTCGCCCGCGGTGCCGCCATCGGCGTGATGGAGCAGGAATTCATGGAGGCCGGCCGCGCGCTCGGCGTGTCCGACTACACCCTGATCTGGCGCTACCTCACGCTGAACTGCATCTCCACCATCTTCGTCTTCCTCACCCTGCGCTTCGGCCAGATCATCCTGATCGGCTCGGCCCTGTCCTTCCTCGGCATGGGCGCCCAGCCCCCCACCGCCGAGCTGGGCATGATGGCCGCCCAGGGCCGCGACTTCCTGTTCATGGCCCCGCACATCGCGACAGTGCCGAGCCTCGCCATCTTCGTGATCGTGCTCTGCGCCAACCTCCTCGGCGACGCGATCCGCGACGTGCTCGACCCCCGCCTGCAGCAATAGCCCCACCGACGGAGACGCCACCGATGACGCCCCGCCGCCTCGCTGCCCTTTCCATTCTCGCAACGCTCCTCGCCACCCCGGCCGCGGCGCAGACGCTCACGATCATCCGCAACATCGATGCACCGAACTACGACGGCGTGCGCACCACCGCCGGCGCCACTGGCGAGGTGCTGTTCAAGACCGGCGATACGCTGGTGGCGCTGGACTACGACCTCAAGACCATCCGCCCCTCGCTGGCAAACTCCTGGGAGGTGAGTGCGGACGGCACCACCTACACCTTCAAGCTGCGCGACGACGTCACCTTCTGCTCCGGCAAGAAATTCACCGCGGACGACGTGGTCTATACCTTCGAGCGCGTGCTGAACAAGGAAACCCGCGCGCCCTTCATCTGGCGCATGGGCCCCGGCATCTCCGTCACCGCAAAGGACGCGACGACGGTCGAATACAAGATGAGCAAGCCGTTCAGCGAGCTGCTGCTCAATCTTGCCAACTTCCACGCCACCATCGTCAGCAAGGACAGCGTGGAGGCGCTGGGCAAGGATTACGGCATCAAGGGCATGGACGGCACCGGCCCCTACTGCTTCCAATCCTGGGAACCGCGCAACCAAACCGTTGCCACGCGCCACGAGGCCTACAAGTGGGGCCCGCCGATCTACCAGAATCGCGGCCCCGCCAAGTTCCAGCGCGTGGTCTGGACGATCGTTCCGGAGGAAGGCGCGCGCCTGGCCACGATGGCCTCCGGCCAGGGCGACCTCACCTACACCATGCCCGACCAGTACCTGCCGCAGCTCAGCCGCATGCCGAACATGGCCATCTACCGTCCGGAAGCGGACCTGCAGCTGTTCTATCTCGGCTTCAAGACCACGCGGGAAAACATGGGCGACGTGCGCGTGCGCACCGCGCTGAACCTCGCGATCGACCGCAAGCAGATCGTGGATTCCATCTACTTCGGCAACGGCATCCCGGCCGAGACCTACATCCATCCCAAGGCGCCGGACTACAACCCCGACACCTCGAAGCACCTGGGCCGCTACGATCCGGCCGAAGCCGCGCGCCTGTTGGATGAGGCCGGCTGGCGCATGGGCACCGACGGCTTCCGCTACAAGGACGGCAAGAAGCTCACGCTGCTGCTCTACGGTTTCGCCGGTGGCCGCTCGCCGAAGATCGCCGAGGCGACGCAAGGCTTCTGGCGCCGCATCGGTGTCGATCTCCAGCTGCAGATGTGGGACGGCACGATCGTCTTCTCCAAGCTGGCGACACAGGAATACGACCTCTGGTCGATCAGCTTCCCCTACTCCTCAGCCGGCGATGCGCTGCGGCTGTATTTCCATTCCGCCAACATGCCCGCGCCCAACCGCATGAACTGGAAGGACGCGGCCACCGATGCGGCACTCGACCGCGGTGTGGCAGCACTCGATGACGCCACCCGCTTCAAGGCCTTCGCCGAGGTGCAGGACATCGTGCACAGGAACGCGCTCTGGGTGCCGCTGGTGCACCAGGGCCTGGCGCTGGTGGCCAACAAGCGCATCAAGAACGTGCGCGCCCACCACGTGTATGGCTCGCTGACCTACAAGGGCCTGGACTACGCGCCCTGACCGGCGCCCATCGAACAAGCACAGAGGCAACGACCTCAGGGAGGCAAGGATGACCAAGACAAAGGGAGCATTGGCCGGGCTGGCATTGGCCGCCGCGCTGGCTGCCGCGCCCGCCGCGGCACAGACGCTGAACGTGATGCGCGCCGGCGACGCCCCCACCTTCGATGCCCACCGCACCACCTGGTCGCCCGCCGGCGACATCATCAACATGACGCAGGACACGCTGGTGGCGCTGGACTGGGACGGCAAGACGCCGGTACCCTACCTCGCCAAGAGCTGGGAGATCAGCCCGGACGGCCGCACCTACACCTTCAAGCTGCGCGACGATGTCTCGTTCTGTTCGGGCAAGAAATTCACCGCAGAGGATGTCGTCTACACTATTACCCGCCTCAAGAACCCTGACACCAAGGGCCCCTTCGCCTGGCGCGCCGGTGAGGTGAAATCCGTCCGCGCCATCGACGCCCATACGGTGGCCTACGAGCTGAACGCCGCGTTTTCCGACCTGCTGCTGCAGCTCAGCATGTTCACCAACGTGATGATGAACCGCGAGAACGTGGAAGCGCTGGGCAAGGATTACGGCGTGCGCGGCCTGGACGGGACCGGCCCCTGGTGCTTCACCAACTGGCAGCCGCGCACCGAGATCAACCTGCGCCGGCACGATGCGTACAAGTGGGGCCCGGCGATGTTTAAGAATCCCGGCCCGGTGAAGTTCGAGCGGATGCAGATCAAGATCATCCCCGAGGAATCCAGCCGCGTGGCCGCCATGATGGCCGGGCGCTTCGACTTCACCGGCGGCTTCCCCTCCAGCTTCATCCCGCAGGCGCGCGCCAATCCCAACCTGGTTGTGACGAAGGCGGAACCGAACTTCCAGCTGCTCTACTACGGCTTCAAGATCACCCGCCCGATGGTGGCCGATGCCCGCGTGCGTGAGGCGATGAGCATCGCCATCAACCGGGCGGAAATCGCCAAGGGCACGCTGCTGGGCAATGCCGACCCGGCCTATTCCTTCATTGATCCCGCGGCGCTGGACTACAACCCCAAAACCGCCGGGATCGTGAAGGAAGACCTGGAACGCGCCCGCCGCCTGCTGGACGAGGCCGGCTGGAAGCCGGGGGCCGACGGGATCCGCGAGAAGGACGGCATGAAGCTGGCGCCGCGCGTCTATGTCAGCGCCAACACCAACTCCTCCAAGGTCGCGGAGGCGATCCAGGGCTACCTGCGCAAGATCGGCGTGGACTGGCGCATCCAGGCCTGGGACGCCACCATCGCGCCGATCAAGATGGGCGAGCAGGATTACGAGATCTGGTCAGTGACGGTGCCCTACCTCACCGCCGGCGACCTGATGAGCCTGTATTTCGACAGCCGCAACATCCCCACGCCGAACCGCATGAACTGGAAGGACGAGCAGACCGACCGCTGGCTCGCCGCCGGCAAAGCGGCGCTGACGTCCGCGGATCGGTCCCTGAATTTCGGCCTGGTGCAGGAACGCGTGATGCAGGAGCACCTATGGATCCCGGTGCTGAACATCGACATGTACATGATCACGCACAAGCGCCTGAAAGGCGCCAAGGCCCACACGCTCTACCAGAACGTGTTCTACAAGGGGCTGGACTTGAGCTTCTGATACAAACAAGAGCAAGGAAGAATGTTCTTTTTTGAAAAAAAGAACCAAAAAACTTTTATAAATTTGCACGGCGGCTGCACAGTCCAGCGCGTGCAAATTAACAAAAGGCTTTTTGCTTCTTTTTCTTCAGAAAAAAAAGACTCTTCCTTCCCTATAGGGAGAAACCCATACGATGCCTGAAGCCAAGCGCAGTCTCGCCGCCCTGTTCGCCGCCGGCCTGGCCCTGGCCGCACCCGCCGCGGAGGCGCAGACGCTGCGCATCATGCAGTATATCGACGCGCCGCATTTCGATCCCCAGCGCACCACCTGGGGCCCCGGCGGCAGCATCGGCAACATGACGCAATCCACGCTGTTGGCGATGGACTGGGACGGCAAGACCACCCACCCCTACCTCGCCAAATCCTGGGAGATCAGCCCGGACGGCAAGACCTACACCTTCAAGCTGCGCGACGACGTGACCTTCTGCTCCGGCAAGAAGTTCTCCGCCGACGACGTCGTCTACACCTTCGAGCGCCTGACCAGCCCGGAGACCAAGGGCCCCTTCGCCTGGCGCGCCGGCAAGATCAAGTCGTTGCGCGCGATCGATGCCCACACGGTTGCCTATGAGCTGCATGAGCCGTTCTCCGACCTGCTGCTGCAACTGACGATGTTCACCAACAACATCATCAACAAGGATACGGTGGAGGCACTGGGCAAGGACTACGGCACCAAGGGCATCGACGGCACCGGCCCCTGGTGCCTGGTGTCGTGGCAGCCGCGCACCGAGACGGTGATGCGCCGCCACGATGCCTACAAGTGGGGCCCGGCGATGTTCAAGAACCCCGGCCCGGCAAAGTACGAGCGCCTGTCGATCCGCATCATGCCGGAGGATTCCGCGCGCGTGGCCGCCATGATGTCGGGTCAGTTCGACTTCACGGCGAGCTTCCCCGCGGCATTCATCCCTCAGGCCCGGGCCAACCCGAACCTGGTGGTCGAAAAGATCGACAGCAATTTTCAGCATCTCTACTACGGCTACAAGATCACCCGGCCGATGGTTTCCGATGCACGGGTGCGCGAGGCGATGAACATCGCCATCGACCGGGCGCAGATCGTGAAGGGCGTGCTGCTGGGCAATGCCGACCCGGCCTTCACCTACATCGCGCCCAAGGCGCTGGACTATTCCGCCAAGACCGAAGGCATCATCCGCGAAGATTTGGAGCGGGCGAAGAAGCTGCTGGACGAGGCCGGCTGGGTGCCGGGCCCCGACGGCATCCGCGTGAAGGACGGGCTGCGGCTGGAGCCGAAGATCTATGTCACCGGCGGCGGCAATTCGGTGAAGGTGGGCGAGGCAATCCAAGGCTTCCTTCGCCGCATCGGCGTCGACTGGAAGCTCCAGGTGTGGGACAGCACCATCGCCCCGGTGAAGATGGCCGAGCAGGACTATGAGATCTGGTCGGTGACGGTGCCGTACCTGACCGCCGGGGACCTGATGTCGCTGTACTTCGATTCGAAGAACATCCCCACGCCGAACCGGATGAACTGGAAGGACGAGCAGACCGACAAGTGGCTTGCCGCCGGCAAGGCGGCGCTGAACCCGCAGGACAAGGCACTGGCCTATGGCATGGTGCAGGAGCGGGTGATGCGTGAGCACCTGTGGATGCCGGTGGCGAACGTCACGCTCTACACCGTGCACCACAAGCGGGTGAAGAACGCCCGCGGCCATCCGCAATACGCCATCGGCTTCTACAAGGGGCTGGATTTCACGCCATGACGAATGACGCCCTGCTGGAGGTGCGCAATTTGCGCACCCACTTCAACACCGATCGCGGCCTGTTCCGCGCGGTGGACGGCATCAGCTTCGATGTCGCCCGCGGCCGCACCGTGGGGCTGGTGGGCGAAAGCGGCTGCGGCAAGTCCGTCACCTCGCTGTCGATCATGGGCCTGGTGCCCTCACCGCCCGGCGTGGTGAGTGCCGATGCGCTGCGCTTCGAGGGGCGGGACCTGCTGACGATGTCGGCGGAGGAACGGCGCATCCTGCGCGGCGGCAAGATGTCGATGATCTTCCAGGAGCCGATGACCTCGCTGAACCCCGTCCGCACCATCGGCCACCAGATCATCGAGGCGGTGCGCGCCCACACCGATCTCTCGCAAGCCGCGGCACGGGACAGGGCGATCGAGGTGCTGGATCTCGTGCGCATCCCGTCGGCCAAAAGCCGGGTGGACGAATACCCGCACCGGCTTTCCGGCGGCATGCGCCAGCGGGTGATGATCGCGATGGCGCTCGCCTGCGACCCCGCGCTGCTGATCGCGGACGAGCCCACCACGGCGCTGGACGTGACGATCCAGGCGCAGATCCTCGATCTGCTCGGCGACCTCCAATCGCGGCTGGGCATGGCGATCCTGATCATCACCCACGACCTCGGCGTGATCGCGGAGATCGCGGACGAGGTGATCGTGATGTACGCCGGCAAGATCGTGGAAAGTGCACCGGTGAAGCAGCTGTTTGCCGATCCGCAGCACCCCTACACGATCGGCCTGCTCGGCAGCATCCCGCGCCTGGGCGAATACCGCGAGCGCCTGGCCACGATCGAGGGCACGGTGCCCAGCCCGGCGAACCAGCCGAAGGGCTGCCGCTTCTCGCCGCGCTGCCCGTTCTCCGATGCCCGCTGCCGCGACGAGCCGCCGCCGCTGCGCGCGCTGGAGGAGGGCCACGCGGTGGCGTGCTGGAAGGCCCCGGTGGAACACTTCGCGGAGGTGGCGGCATGAACATGCTCGCGCAGGCCAATACGGTGGGCATGTCGGTCGTCACGCCGGAACCGCCGGTGCTCCAGGTCGATCGGCTGGTGAAACACTTCCCGGTGCGCCGCGGCGTGGTGTTCTCCCGCGTGGTCGGCCAGGTGCGCGCGGTGGACGACGTGAGCTTCGAAGTCGCGCGCGGCGAGACCCTGGCCCTGGTGGGTGAGAGCGGCTGCGGCAAGTCCACCACCGGGCGGCTGATCCTGAAGCTGCTGGAACCCACCAGCGGCTCCGTGCGGTTCAAGGGGCAGGAGATCGCAGGGCTGGACAAGCAGGCGATGCGCCGCATGCGCCGCCATTTGCAGATCATCTTCCAGGACCCCTATGCCAGCCTCAACCCGCGCATGACCGTGGGGCAGATGCTGGCCGAGCCGCTGATCCTGCACGGCCTGGCCGATGGCGAGGCGGCGATCGAGGCGCGGGTGCGCGAGCTGCTGCAGGTGGTGGGCCTGCTGCCGGAACACGCCCGGCGCTACCCGCACCAGTTCTCCGGCGGCCAGCGCCAGCGCCTGGGCATCGCCCGCGCCCTGGCCGTGAGCCCCGACCTGATCGTGTGCGACGAGCCAGTGAGCGCGCTGGACGTTTCGATCCAGGCGCAGGTGGTGAACCTGTTGCAGAATCTGCAGCGCCAGTTCGGCCTGTCCTACCTGTTCATCGCCCACGACCTGGCCGTGGTGAAGCACATCGCAGACCGGGTGGCGGTGATGTATCTCGGCAGCCTCGTGGAGATCGCGGACAAGCGCACGCTGTTCGCCATGCCGCGCCACCCCTACACGCAGGCGCTGCTCTCGGCGATCCCGAAGCCCGATCCCACCATCGCGCGCGGCCGCATCCTGCTGCCCGGCGACGTGCCGAGCCCGCTGGCGCCCCCCACCGGCTGCCGCTTCCACACTCGTTGCCCGCACGCGCAGGCGCGCTGCAGCCAGGAGATCCCGGCCCTGCGCGAGGCCGGTGCCGGCCAGAAGGTCGCCTGCCATTTCTTCGAGCAGATCCCGGTGCCGCCCAACCTCACCGGCGAGGGCAGTGCCGCCACCGGCAAGTTCGCCGAGCGCCTGGCCCTGTTCGAGGCCGCCAAGCAGCGCAAGACGGAGGCCGCCTGACCCCGCGCGCGCTGGCATGCTTGTTGCGAGCCCCCTACCCGTTAAGATGCAGGCAACGCGGCGACGGGGTGTTCACGGGCATGGGGCGGCGGCGAGGTGCTTAAGACGCAGGCATACAACACGGGCAACGACACCGTTTGCTTCGACGAGATGCTGCGCGCGGATTTCTCGGCGCGGGAGTGCTACCGCACCCTGTTCGAGTGGCTGCAGCGGCAATCCCCCTCCGGCATCCGTGCCAAGCAGGCGGAGGCGGATGCGATCTTCCGCCGCCTGGGCATCACCTTTGCCGTCTATGGCGCCGCGGAGGCCAATGAACGGCTGATTCCGTTCGACCTCATTCCGCGCGTGATCTCGGCGGCGGAATGGCGCTTCCTGGAGCGGGGGATCGAGCAGCGGGTGCGGGCGCTCAACGCCTTCCTGCACGACATCTACCACCGGCAGGAAATCGTGCGGGCGGGGCGCATCCCGTCGGAGCTGGTGAACGGCAATGCCGCCTTCCTGCCGCAGATGATGGGGTTCGACCCGCCACGCGGCGTCTATTCGCACATCATCGGCACCGACATCGTGCGCACCGAGGAAGACGGGTTCTTCGTGCTGGAGGACAATCTGCGCACTCCCTCGGGCGTCTCGTACATGCTCGAGAACCGCGAGACGATGATGCACCTGTTCCCGGAGCTGTTCGCGGCGCACCGCGTGGCGCCGGTGGAACGCTATCCGGAACTGCTGCGCCAAACCCTGCAAAGCGTGGCCCCCTCCGGCTGCGACGGGGAGCCGGCGGTGGCCGTGCTCACCCCCGGCATCTACAACTCCGCCTATTTCGAGCACGCCTTCCTGGCCGACCAGATGGGCGTAGAGCTGGTGCAGGGCAGCGACCTGGTGGTGGAGGATGGCGCGCTGTGGATGCGCACCATCCGCGGCCGCGCGCGGGTGGATGTGCTGTATCGCCGTATCGACGACGCCTTCATCGACCCGCTGAACTTCCGCCCGGATTCGATGCTGGGCGTGCCCGGGCTGTTCGACCTCTACCGCGCCGGGCGCGTCACGCTGGTGAACGCGCCGGGCACGGGCATCGCCGACGACAAGGCGGTCTATGCCTACGTGCCTGATATCGTGGAGTTCTACACCGGCGAGAAGCCGATCCTGAAGAACGTGCAGACCTTCCGCTGCTCCATCGCCGAGGAACGCGGCCATGTGCTGGAGCACCTGGAGGAGCTGGTGGTGAAAGAGGTGCACGGCTCCGGCGGCTACGGCATGCTGATCGGCCCGCGCTCCACGCGCCAGCAGCGGGCGGATTTTGCCGAGCGCATTCGCGCCAACCCCGGCAACTACATCGCCCAGCCCACGCTGGCCCTTTCCACCTGCCCGGCCTTCGCCGGCAGCGGCATCGGCCCGCGCCATGTGGACCTGCGCCCCTTCGTACTGGTGGGGGACCGGGTGCGCGTGGTGCCTGGCGGCCTCACCCGCGTCGCGCTGAAGAAGGGCTCGCTCGTGGTCAACTCCAGCCAGGGGGGCGGCACCAAGGATACCTGGGTGCTGGAGGATTAGCCGTGCTGGGTCGTACCGCCTCAAGCCTGTTCTGGATGGCGCGCTACATGGAGCGCGCGGAGAACCTGGCCCGCCTCGCCCAGGTCGGCCATCGCGTGTCGATCATGCCGGATGGCATGGGCGGCTACCGGGAGGATTGGAAGGCCACCCTGGCCAGCGCCGGCTGCCTGCCGGCGTTCGAGGCGCGCGGCACCAAGCTTGCCGCCGGCGCCGCGCAAACCTTCCTGCTGTTCGACCGCGAGCATGCCAGCTCCATCCGCACCTGCCTGGAAGCCGCGCGCAACAACGGCCGCGCCGTGCGCACGGCGCTCACGCGGGAGATGTGGGAGGCGCTGAACTCCACCTGGATCGAATTCGCCGCCATCAACCCGGCGGAGGTGGATCCCGGCCGCATGGTGGAGCTGCTTGATTGGGTGCGCCAGCGCAGCGCCCAGTTCCGCGGCGCCATGCTGGGCAGCCTGCTGCGCGATGCAGGCTTCCATTTCTGCCAGCTCGGCACCTTCATCGAGCGGGCGGACAACACCGCGCGCATCCTGGATGTGAAGTACAACGTGCTGCTGCCGGTGAACGAGGCGCTGGGCGGCGAGCGCAACCAGCACCAGTGGGACACGATCCTGCGCTCCGTCTCCGCCGTGGGCGCCTATCGCTACTTCTACCGCGACCGGTTGCGGCCGCGGCAGGTGGCGGAATTCCTGATGCTGCGGCCGGAGATGCCGCGCAGCCTGCGCTTCTGCTGCGACTTCATCGCGCCCTCGCTGGGCTCGCTGGCGGAGATGACCGGCGGCGGAGCCGATAGCCTGGCGCTGGGCGCAGCGCTGGCGGCCGAGCTGCGCGGCACCGACCTCGATGGCATCCTGCGCCGTGGGCTGCGCGAGTTCCTGCAGGATTTCCTCGGCCGCAACGCCGCGATCTCCGGCGCCATCGCCACCGACTATCATTTCGATTGAGCGGGCCATGCGCATCGCCGTCTCCCACACCACCAGCTACCACAGCGACACGCCCGCCCGCGCGGTGCAGGCGCTGCGCCTGGTGCCGCAGAGCCTGCGCTCGCAGAAGGTGCTTTCCTGGCAGGTTCGGGTGGAAGGTGCGGAGGCGGGGCTGCGCTATATCGATGCCTTCGGCAACCAGGTGGAGCTGATGGCCTCGCACGGGCCCGTCACCAGCGTGGTGATCACCGCCGAAGGGGTGGTGGAAACCGAAGACACCGCCGGCGTGGTGGGCTTCCCCGCCGAGGCCGTGGTGCCGGCCGTGTGCCTGCGCAGCACCGCGCTGACCGCGGCCGATGATGCGATCCGCGCCTTCGCCGCCACCTGCCAGCGGGAGACGCCGCTGGCCACGCTGCATGCGGTGCTGGATGGGCTGCACGCGGCAGTGGCGTATGAAACCGGCACCACCGGCAGCTTCACCACCGCCGCCGCGGCCTTCGCGGCCAAGCGCGGCGTGTGCCAGGACCACGCGCATATCTTCATCGCCGCCGCCCGCTTCCTGGGCCTGCCGGCGCGCTACGTCACCGGCTACCTGCTCACCGAGGAAGCCGATGCCGTGGCCCACCATGCCTGGGCCGAGGCGATGACGCCGGATCTCGGCTGGGTGGGCTTCGATGCCGCCAACGGCCAATGCCCGACGGACCGCTACGTGCGGCTGGCCGCGGGGCTGGATGCGGCGGAAGCCGCCCCCGTGCGCGGCGTGCGGCTGGGCGCGGGCAGCGAGACGCTGCAGGTGAACGTGGGCGTGCAGGCCAGCCAATCGCAATCGCAATCCCAGGGCTGATCCTTCCGGCGGATGACGGGCGCTTTGCGCCGTGGCAGAAACGGCTCGCATCCGGAATCGACCGGTGCCGTGATCCCGAAGGAATGCCGCGTGCGCCTCGCCACTCTCTTTGCCGCCCTGATGCTCGCGCTGGCGGCCACCGCCCCGGCCCTCGCCGAAACCCTCACCATGCGCGTGCAGTCCAAGCACCCGAACGTGGTGGATGTGGAGTTCTACTCCCGCACCCGCAACCTGGTGTGGCCTGGGAACAAGCAGGTCTATTCGATCAAGGACGATGATCGCCATTCGTACAAGCTGAGCTGCCAGCCCGGCGAGACGATCTGCTACGGCGCCTGGGTGCGCGGCAACCAGACGGTGTTCTGGGGCGCCGGCCCCAACGGCAAGAAGGCCTGCCGCAACTGCTGCTACACCTGCGATGGTGGCGTGGCGGACGTGACGCTCAATCGCTGAGCGATCACGCGCCCTTCGTCTTCTCCGGCGGGAAGCGGCGCAGAATCACCAGCATCAGGATCATCGAGGGCACGGCGGAGAACATCGCCACGGTGTAGTGCATCGTCCAGCCCAGCCCCTGCGCCATGAAGCCGGAGAGCCCGCCCAGCGTGTGGGAGGCGAGGGCGGCGACGGAGGACAGCAGCGCATACTGCGTGGCGGTGAAGCGCAGCGAGCACAGATGCGACAGGTAGGCGATGAACGCCGCCATCGCCATCGCCTGCACGAAGGCCTCCGCCGCCACCGTGCCGTACAGCAACTGCGTGTTCCCCGGGTTCAGCGTGAGGATCACGTACATCGACATGAACGCCATCTGGGTGAAGCCGGTGGCGATCAGCGCCCGGCCCATGCCCAGCCAGGCCACCAGCGTGCCACCGGCGGCGTAGCCCAGCAGCGTGCAGGTGAGCGAGATCGGCCCCACCGCCAGCGCCACCGTGGCGCGGTCGAAGCCCAGCGAGCGATACAGCGGCGCCAGCATTTTCCCGGCCAGCACCTCGTCCAGGTAGAACAGCGCGACATAGGACAGGATCAGCCAGGCGCCCGGCCGCGCCAGGAAATCGCGCAGCGGGTCGGTGATGGCCGCGGCCACGCGCGCGCCAAGCCCGGGCGGCGGCGGCGGCACCTCCGGCTGCGGCGGCTCGCTGGCCAGCAGCGTCACGCAAACGGCCAGCACGAACAGCCCGGCCACGCACAGCAGCGCCCCCTGCCAGCCCAGCCACCCCACGCTGGCGATCACGCCGGCGCCGGAGGTGAGCATCGCCCCGCGATAGCCCAGCACATAGGCGCCCAGCGCCGGCCCCTGGCTGTCCGGCGGGAAGGTCTCGATCCGCCAGGCATCGATGGCGATGTCCTGGCTGGCCGACAGGAACGCCACAAAGGCCGCGATCAGGAAGGTGGGCAGCGGGTGGGCATGCGGGTTGGAGAGCGCCATGGCGGCGATGGCCAGCGCCAGCAGCGGCTGGATCGCCACCAGCCACCCCCGCCGCCGCCCCAGAAACGCGAACGGTGCCCGCTGGTCCAGCAACGGCGACCACAGGAATTTCAGCGTATAGGCCAGCCCGATATTGGCGGTGAGCCCGATCGCCGCCAGCGAGATGCCACCCTCGGCCAGCCACTGCGTCAGCGTGAAGCCGGAGAGCGGCAGCGGCAGCCCGGCGAAGTAGCCGAACGCCGCCATGGTGAACAGCCGGCGGTCCTGGAGGAAGGGCGGGAGCTTCATGCCGGCATCCTGCCCTTGCGTGCCGCGTCGCCGCCAGCGGGATTGACCGCACCCCGCCCAGCCACGACCCTGCGGCGATGATGGTCGGCGAGGAATGGTGGCGGCCCTTGCCGCCGGGGCTGCCGCTTGATGTCGTGCGGCTGCTGGCCGCCCGTGCCCTGCGTGCCTTCGTGGATGGCATGATGGCGGTGCTGCTGCCGCTGCACCTGCACGCGCAGGGCTTCACCCCGCTGGCCATCGGCGCGCTGCTGACCACCACGCTGGTCGGTTCCGCCCTGGCCACGCTGGCCGTCGGCTGGCTCTCCCATCGCCTCGCCCGCCGCGCCTGGCTTGCCCTGGGCTGCGCGGTGATGGCGGCCACCGGGCTGGGTTTCGCCGCCACGCAGGACTACGCGCTGCTGCTGGCGGTGGCCTTCCTCGGCACGCTGAATCCCTCCAGCGGTGATGTGTCGATGTTCCTACCGCTGGAGCACACGGCGCTGGCGCAAGTAGCCCCGGCCCAGCGGCGCACCGCGGTGTTCGCGCGCTACAGCCTGGTGGGCACGCTGTCCGGCGCCTTCGGCACGCTGGCGGCACCCTGGCCGCTGGCGTGGCTGGGCGAGGGCGGGGCCATGCGCTGGGTGTTCCTGTTCTACGCGCTCTGCGCGCTGGGCGCCTGGGGGCTGTACCGCGGCCTTTCACCGGCCATCGAAACACCCATCGCCGAAGGCCCACGCGCCGGCCTCGGCCCGTCGCGCCGCATCGTGTATGGCCTCTCGGCCCTGTTCGCGCTGGACAGCCTGGGCAGCGGCTTCTTCGTGCAGTCGCTGCTCGCACTTTGGCTGTTCGACACGTTCGATCTCTCGGTGGCCACCACCGCGGCGATCCTGTTCTGGTCCGGCCTATGTTCGGCGCTCTCCTACCTCGCCGCCGTGCCGCTGGCCGCGCGCATCGGGCTGGTGAACACCATGGTCTTCACCCATCTACCGGCCAGCCTGATGGTGATGGCGCTGCCCTTCGCGCCGAACCTGGAAGTGGCCGTCGTGCTGCTGCTGGCCCGTGCCGCGCTGTCCAACATGGATGTGCCCACCCGCAATTCCTACGTGATGGCGGTGGTGACGCCCGCCGAACGCCCTGCGGCGGCCAGCATGACGGCGACGGCGAAAAGCATGGCCACCGCGGCCGGCCCGCTTCTGGCCGGCTGGCTGATGACCGCGTCGGCCTTCGCCTGGCCGCTGCTGATCGGCGGCGCGATGAAGGCGGCCTACGACCTGCTGCTGCTGTGGCGCTTCCAGCGGGTGAAGCCGCCGGAGGAGCGGTAGCGCCTCAGTTCGGCTTCTCCTGCGGCGGGCCGATCTCCACCTTCAGCATCAGGTCCGGGGAGCGCTTGCGGGTATAGACATTGCCGGTGCCCAGCGTCTTGCCGTCATCGGCCACGTCCAGACGGCGCAGCGTGGTCGCCGGTGCCAGGGCGAAGCGCAGCGTCTGTGCGATCGGCGCCTCCGCCTCGCCGCGCAGGAACACCGGGCCGCGCCGCCCCTTGTCGAACTCCACCACCGCGCCGATCTCCACCGCGCGCGCCTGCACCGACACATACGCGCCGCGGCCGACGAACTGGATATCGGCCATAAATGGCACCATCTTGTCGCCCACCGTCAGCGCCATGGCCCGCTGGCAGCCGGTCTCCGGGCATTCGATGGCATTCGGCTCGCCCAGCGCCTGGCCCGTCGCCGAAACCTGCGTCACCGTCACCCGCCGCAGGCGAGAGGCCTGTTGCAGCGCGCGTGGCGACAGCAGAGGAATTGCCCCGAGCTGGGATTGCAGCGACATCGGCGCCGTCTGGTTCAACGGGCCGGCCGGCATGGAGGGTGCCTGCGCCGGGAGCGGCGGCGGCGATTGCGCGGCCGCGCCACCCGCACCAGCGAGCAGGAATGCCATGGTGACGAAACGACGGATCATGAAGGCAGGATACCACGCCTGCGCCCCCGCGTGCCAATGCACTGGCGCGTGATCAGCCCGCCAGGGTGATCAGCCGGCAGCCGCGCGCCTGCGGCGCCGCTCCGGCCGCACCGGGGCCGGCGGGGCGGCAGGCGCCTCGTCCGGGCTGGCCAACGCGGCCAGGATCGCCTCGCGCAGCTGCCCCAGCCGCCGCTCGTTCTCCACCTTCAGCCCGAACACGTCCTTCACATAGAACACGTCCACCGCCCGCTGGCCGTAGGTGCTGACATGGGCGGAGGCGATCTGCAGCCCCTGCTCGCTGATCGCCGAGGTGACATCGTGCAGCAGGCCGGAGCGGTCGCGCCCATTCACCTCCACCACCGTGTGCGTGTTGGAAGCATGGTTGTCGATCACCACGCGCGGCGGCACGTGGATCGCGCGCAGCCGCTGGCCCAGCACGGTCTTGTTGGTCTTGCGGATCTCGGCCGCCAGCTTCAACCGGCCAGACAGCGCCTGCTCGATCAGCACAGATAGCCGGGCGAGGCGATGCGGCGCATCGAACACGCCGCCGGCGGCGTCCTGGATCCAGAACGTATCCAGCGCCATGCCGTTGGTCAGCGTATGGATGCGCGCATCCACGATGGAGGCGCCGGCCACCGCCAGCGCACCGGCGATGCGGCTGAACAGCCCGGCATGGTCGGCGGCATAGACGGTCACTTCCGTCACGGCGCGGGCCGGCAGCGGCTGCGTTTCCACCGTCAGCGGGGCCTGGCGCGCCTCCGCCTCGCGGATCATCCGGGCGTGGCGGGCATGGGTCTCGGGGTCGAAGCTCAGCCAGTAACCGGCATAGCCAAGCCCGTGGAAGGTCTCCACCTCCGAAGCCGGCCAGTCGCCCAGCAGCAGCCCCGCCGCCTGCTTGGCGCGCTGCACCCGCACGTCGCGCTCCGCCGTGGCCAGCCCGCCGGCCAGCACCTCGGCCACGCGGGCATAGAGCTCGCGCAGCAGCGTGGCCTTCCAGCCGTTCCACACCTTGGGCGACACCGCCCGCATATCCGCCACCGTCAGCACCAGCAGCAGCCGGAGCCGCTCCGGCGACTGGATGGTCTCGGCGAGATCCAGGATGGTCTTGGGGTCGTCGATGTCGCGCTTGAACGCCGTCTGGCTCAGCAGCAGGTGATGCAGCACCAGCCAGGAGACCATCTCGGTCTCCTCGGCCGACAGACCCAGCGCCGGGCCCACCTGCAGCGCCACGTCCGCGCCCAGCTCCGAATGGTCGCCGCCGCGGCCCTTGGCGATGTCGTGCACCAGCATCGCCACGTACAGCGCCCGGCGGGATTGCATGTGGTCCACCAGCCCGGAGGCCACCGGCGCGATCTGCGCCAATTCGCCGCGCTCCAGCGTGTTCAGGATCCGCACCGCCTCGATCGTGTGCTCGTCCACCGTGAACACGTGGTAGGTGTCGAACTGCATCTGGCCGACGATCCGCGCCCAGTCCGGCAGCAGCCGGCCAAGAACCCCGGTCTCGTTCATGATCGAAAGCCAGGCCGCCCCGTCGGCGCGGTTGTGCTCGGCATCGCGCCCACACAGCAGGTCCAGGAAGATCGCCGCCGCCTCCTTGTTGTCGCGCAGCCCCTGCACCCGCCGCTCGTTGCGGATCAGCTGGCGCACCGTGAGCGGATGCAGCGTCAGGTGCCGGTCGCGCGCCACCTGCAGGCAGCGCAGCATCTGGATCGGCTCCTTGTCGAACTCGCGCCCCGCAGCCGGCAGCAGCTTGCCATCGGCCAGCACGAAGCCCTGGCCCTGCAGCTTGGCATCCGCCTCCCGCGCCGCCGCCGGCGGGCCGAGGGCGGCACGCACCAGGGCGGGCTCCAGCACCCGGGTCAGCCGCGTCACCTCGCGGGCGGTGAGGAAGAAGTGGCGCATGAAGCGCTCCACCCCATCCTGCCGGCCGTGGCGGGTGTAGCCCATACGCGCGCCGATTACCGGCTGCAGGTCGAAGGTCAGGCGATCCTCGGCGCGGCCGGCCACATAGTGCAGATGGAAGCGCAGCGTCCACAGGAAGTCCCAGCTGCGCCGCATGTGGCGGTGCTCGTCGGCGGTCATGATCACGCTACCGGGCGTGGCCGCCTTGTCCACCAGCCGCTCGAAGGTGGCATCGGGGAAGATGTAGCGGTTGATCCAGTACAGCGTCTGCAGATCGCGCAGCCCGCCGCGGCCTTCCTTCACGTTCGGTTCCACCACGAAGGGCGTGTCGCCGTAGCGCCGGTGGCGCGTGTCGCGCTCGGCCTGCTTGGCGGCGATGAATTTCGCCACCCCGGCCTCCACGCAGGCGGATCGGAACGCGCCCTGGAACTCCGCGAACACTGCAGCGTCGCCGGCGATGTGGCGCGCATCCAGCAGGGAGGTCCGTACCGTGATGTCGCCCTTGGCCTCGCGCAGGCAATCGGCGATCGAGCGCGTGGCATGCCCCACCTTCAGCCCGAGGTCCCACAGCGCATAGAGCATGAACTCCACCGCCGCCTGCGCCTCGCGGGAGGCATCGCCCGGGGTGAGGAACAGCAAGTCGATATCGCTGAACGGCGCCAGCACCCCGCGCCCGTAGCCACCGGTGGCCGACAGGCTCAGCCGGCCGATCTGGTCGCCCTTGCCGCCCTGCGCGGCCACGGCCAGCGCGTGCTCGTGCAGCGCCAGCACCAGCGTGTCGGTCAGCCGGCAGAGTGCGCCCGCCGCCTCCAGCCCCTGGATGCGCGCTTCCTCGAAGCTCTCGCGCACCATGCCCTGGATTCGCGCCAGATGCCGGCGCAACACCGCCAGCGCCGCATCCCGTTCCAACGGCAGCCCGTCCGGCCCGCGCAGGGACTGGCGAAGCTGGGTGAGCGCGCTGTCGGCCAGCGCTGGCAACGTGACGGGGTCTAGCATCAAGAGACGATGTTAGCCCCCCGGGGCGCGAGCGCAACAGGCGCATCGCACGGAAGGCAGGCCTTTATCGCCACCGGGACTCGGTCCAGGCCGCGCCATCGGCACTGTCGCCGCGAAATTCCGGCCATCTTGATGAATGGCTAGGAATTCCGCCGAAGCCAGCCCACCGCCCCGCCGGCGCGCCCGCCACAGCGCCGCAGCACAGGCTGGCGCACCGCCACCGCACCGTGCGGCATCAATAAATCAGTGACCTATCCGTGGGAGTTCGCGTGCCCAGGGAAGCCGTGCACATCAGCAGCCTTGGCCCTGCCGCAGCCCATGCCCGGCACGCGCAACACGCTGCCCAGGCACTGTGCGGGCACTCCTCCGGCCCTGCGTTAACGCGCTGTTCAGCCGCCCACGGCTAAACAATCCGCAACGTGCCGGACAGCGCCGGCGCAGCCCCCAGGCGGGCGTCCCTGTCGTGCAGAACGAGGCCAGGAGCATGATGCCACGTCCAGACCGTTCTCCCACACCGACGCCACGCTGATGTCCGGGCAGCATTTCCTCGCCTCCGATCGCGCGGCGCAGGGCCTGCCGCAAGCTGGCCATGGCCGGCACGGGATACTGGCGAACGGCCTGCGCGCCGCCGCCGCCCTGCCCGGCCGGCTTGGCACGGGAACGCCGCGGGGCCTCATGTTCCTCGCCGTGGGCGCCGTTGCCGCCATCGTGGCGCTGATGTACGCCAGCAACCGGCCCGCCCAGCCACCGCGGATCATCCAGCAGGTTGCCGCGCCGGCCCCGTTGCCCGCGCTTGCTGCGGCCGACCCCGCATCCACCGCGCAGATCGCCGTGCTGGAGCGCCGCATCCAGGCGCTTGAAGCTGCCCTCGCCGAGCGCGGCACCCTCGCCGCCCAGGCCAGCGCCCGCGCCGAAGACGCCGCGCGCACCGCCCGCATCGCCTCCGATTCCGCCACCCAGGCCGCCTCCCAGGCCACCGCCGCCCTGGCCCAGGCCCGCCCGCAGGATCGGCTGGTGCCGGCGCTGCTGAACCTGCAGATGGTCGCCGCCACCGCGCGCCCCTGGCACCGCGAGCTGCGCGCCCTGCTCGATCTCGACGCCGGCGGAGCCCTCCCGGCCCCGGTGGTGGAGGTGCTGACCAGCCACTCCCTGCGCGGCGTGCCCACCGAAGGCGAGCTGCACGACCGCTTCGTGGCGCTGACCCCGGCCATCGCCTGGCGCATGCCGGCCGAACACGGCGTGCTGGACCGCGCGCAGCTGAACATGCGCTCCGCCCTGTCCGGCATCGGCCTGGTCGCGCCACCTCCGCCCGGGGAGGCAGATGCCGCCACCGCCAGCATCGCCGAGCGCCTGCGCCGCGGCGACCTCGCCGGCGCCGTGGCCGACGCCGCCGCGTTGGACAAGCGCGCCGAACCCCTGCTGGTTGGCTGGACGGCCCAGGCCCGTGCCCGCCTCGCCGTCGAGCAGGCCCTGCGGGAAACCATCCTCACCCTGCTGGCCCGACCCGCGCCGCAATAGCCGCCCCGTTCCACTGCCTTCCGGCGGCACTGCCGCCTGCCACCCCACCCCTTCCGCATGCCGCCCTTCCCGCCCCGTGCGGGCGAACGCCGGAGCTGTCCCTTGACCCGAACCACCGTGAAATCCCTGTTCCTGGGCCTGTTGGCCATGGCCGCCACCGCGGCGCAGCCGGCGCACGCGGAAGGTGTGCTGACACTGCGTGACCGCCTCATCTTTGCCAGCTCCAACACCGCCGGGCGCGTGTCTGACCTTCTGGCGGCCAGCTTCTCCGAGCGCTGGGGCAGCGAGATGCGGCCAGAGGTGCGCCAGGTCGGCTCCAACCAGGCGCTGGCGCTGTTCTGCGGCGGCGTCGGGCCGGAAACGCCGGACGTGGCCATCGCCACAAGGCGCATGCCCTCCGGCATCCGGCAATCCTGCCGCATGAACGGCGTGCGCGACGTGGTGGAGATCAAGCTCGGCTTCGGCGCCGTGGTGCTCGTCGCCCGGCGCGGCGACCCGATGCCCCAGCTCTCCGCCCGCAACCTGCAGGAAGCGCTGGCCGCCGAGCGCCCCACCAGCGACGGCATCTTCGCCCCCAACACCTATGCCAACTGGTCGCAGATCGCCCGCGGCCTGCCGCCCTCGCCGATCCGCGTGCTGGTGCCGCGCGGTGATTCCGGCACACGCCAGCAGTTCGAGGATCTGGTGCTGGAATCCGGCTGCCGCGACATCAAGGAAATGCGGCTGCTGTTCGATGCCGGGTTCCGCCGCAACAAGTGCATCACCCTGCGCACCGATGGCCGCGTGGTGGAAGTGCCGGAAGACCAGACCGTCGCCACGCTGATGTCCAGCCCCCCCGGCACACTCGCCGTCGTCACCTTCGACGAGGCGATGCGCAGCGGCGGCAACCTGATCGCCTTGCCGCTGGATGGCGTGCTGCCCACCATCGCGAGCATCGCGTCGATGGATTACGACCCCACCCGCGTCGTCTACCTCTACGCCAAGCGCCAGCATGCCCGGAACAAGCAGGGCGTGGGCGTGGTGCACGGCATCGCCGAGCTGCTGACCGAGGCCTCCAGCGAAAGCGCCACCGGCCCGGCCGGCTTCCTCGCCCGCGCCGGCCTGGTCTCCTTGCCGCCCGCCGAGCGGGTCACGCAGCGCTCCATCGCCGAGCGCATGTCGACCATGTCGCTGAACTGACGCACCGCGCCCGAAGGATGCCCGCCATGATCACCACGATGCTGCGTCGCCTTGCGCTGGCCGCGCCCGTTCTGCTCGCGACCGCCCCCGCCTGGGCGCAACCCGCCGCCCAACCCCGCCCCTCCGTCAGCCTGCCCCTGCAGGACCTGCCGGATGCCGACAGCTTCACGGAGCGCGCCGAGCGGATGTGGGACAGCGTGGTGGGCCTGTTCCGCTTCCGCGACACCGCCAGCTACTACATGCACCGCAACAGCACGCTGGACCGCGGCCACGCCAAGGCGCGCGACGACCTCACCGCGATGATGGATGTCGCCGGCTACAAGCTGAAGGAAATCGAAAGCACGGTCTCCCTGCTGCCCTCGCTGCAGATGACCTTCGGCCAGGCCCGCGAGCTGACCGATTCCGACCGCGAATACGTGGAGCGGTTCCTGGATCGCCACGCCCTGCGCAACCCCGGCCCGCTCGCCGCCCTGCAGCGCATGATCGTGCGCTCGGTGCTGGAGGCCTCCGACCTCAACGGCCTCGCCGTGGAAAAGGTCGAGATCGACATGTTCCCGCTGCCCAAGGTGAAGGTGGTGGTCGCCCCGTCCGATGCGCCGCTGGGCCTGGATGCCGCGCGCATCATGCGCTCCATCGAAACGCTCAACCGCCGCCTGCAGCAGATGTCCAACCGCTCCAGCGGCTTCGAGGTGCCGGAAGTCGTTCCCGGCCCCGGCCTGCGCGCCACCTCCCACCCCTCGCTCTAGCGCGCGCCGGCTACCGCCTATGCCCACTCCCCGAAAACCGTGGATCCGCCATGCCCATGAATGAGAACGACACCCGCCTTCGCTTCGGCGAGCTGGTGCGCCTGCACACCAACGGCCGCCGCTTTCTCGATCGGGACACCGAGCGCAAGCTGATGGAGGAAGGCCTCACCCGCTACAATCTCAGCTTCGACGAGGCGCGCGGCGTGGTGCGCGCCGCCGTGGCCGATACCGACGTGGCGCTGGAGCACGACCTGGCCGGCACCTCCACGGAGCTGCTGCGCACGCTGGCCGATCGCCGCGGCCAGGTGGGGCGCGACGATTTCGAGAAGGCCGCGGCGTTCTACCGCGCCCGCGCCGGCAAGCGCATCACCATCGCCGAGGCGCGCCAGCGCATGAAGGCGCTGATGGAGGAATCCGACCTGCAGCCCGCCCGCGCCGGCCGGCTGATCCGCACGCGCCGCTGGTACCGCCAGATCGAGGCCTGACGGTGCAAGCCCCCAGCCGCCCGCGCAGCCGGAGCCCGCGCTGATGGACTCGCTGCTGGTGCAAAGCATCGCCTCCCTGCCCACGGCGCTCGCGGCCCTGGTCGCCGTGGGCCTGCCGATGCTGCTCGCAATGGGCGTGGGCCTGGTGATCCTGTCGGTGTTCACGCCACAGGAACTGGCGCTGAACGCCGATGTCGGCCGCGCCAAGTTCTCCTTCATCGTGGAGATCTACGCGGTGGTCGCCGCACTCGCCCTGGTCGGCGCCTGGGACATCTACCAAACCACGCGCGACACGCTGCAGAAGGAAACCAGCGCGCTCTACATGCTGGCCCACGCCACCGACAGCTACGCCCTGCCGCATCAGGGCGCGGCACGCGAAGAGATGCGTGGCGCGCTGCGCGGCTACGGCGCCGCAGTGGTGGAGCAGGATTGGCCCAAGATGCAGGCCGGCGTCCCCGGCGGCGCCTCCGATGCCACCTTCACCCGCCTGTCGCGCGCCTTCATGCTGCCGGAGCCGGAAACGCAGGCACAGCAGGCGATCTCGCAGAACACCGCCCAATGGCTGCTGCAGGTCGCCGAGGCCCGCACCGCGCGGCTCTCCGTCGGCACGCGCACCCTTACGATGCTGGTATGGTTCCTGGTGCTCACCGCCTCGGTGTCGGTGCTGCTGTTCCAGTGGTTCATCGGCAGCGCGCACCTGGCGCTACACTACACCATGGGCGCCGTGATCGCGCTGATCGTGGGCGTGGTGCTGCTGGTGGCGCTCAAGCTCGCCTTCCCTGTCGTGGGAGAATCCGCGCTGCTCTCGCCGCGGCCTTTCCTCGAACTGATGAGGCTGCCGTGAGCCCCCGCTCAGTGCGCCGCTGCGCGGCGACGCCGCCAAATCTGCAGCCCCAGCAGCGCGAACAGCAGCAGCCAGAAGCCGAGCTGCGCCATGCCCCAGGCCAGCAGCCGTGTCGCAACATGCGTGGCCAGCGCGGTGAGCACGGCCATGGCGACGAAGGCGGCCAGCCCCTGCCACAGCGCACGCCCGGCACAACGGCGCCAGAGCGCGCCGATACCCACCAGCACCGCACCCACCGCCAGCCAGCCCGTGGCCATCTGCGCCAGGGTTCCACCGGACAGCGCCACCAGCGCATCGCGCAGCGCCGCGCGTTCAGGCAGGGCCAGGCGCAAGGCATCCACAGGCCCGGCCCCCTGCCAGGGCCCGCCGGAGGCGAACAGGCGCACGGGCTCGAAGCTCGCGCGGTCCGGCGCGGCCAGCAGCAACGCGGCGGCCCCAGCCAGCCCGGCAAGCAGTGCTGCCACGCACAGCATGGCGGCGGGCGCACCCAGCTTCTCGGCGACACGCTGGAACAGCGCGGTCGCACCCACCAGCGCGCCCCCCACCAGCACGATCGCCACGAGCATGGCCGCCACGCCCAAGATCACATCACGCTCCCCTGCCAAACCGGCGCCGCCGTTCTAGCGCCGCGCCCCCGGGCTGGCGACAGGCTGTGTGCCCTGCTGGCGATTTTGCTCGCCGCCCTCGCTCTCCTGACCGCCCCGGCCCGCGCCGCGGATCCCGTGGTGGCGCTGATGCTGCCCGGCGGCATCTGCGAACTGCGCCAGGTGCCGGTCCAGGCGCTCGCCGACCTCAACCTCCAGCTGGAGCAGGCCCGCCAGGATGCCGCCGGCCTCGCCCAGCGCCTGGCGGTGGATGCCGCCTCCGCGCGCTATGCCGGGGCACGGGAAGCGGTGCCGGGCTTCGGCGCCTGGGCGTATGACTGGGTGCAATCCTACGTCACCGCCTACCGCATCGCCGGGCGCATGGTCACCAGCGCCGCCGCCGCCCTGCGCGGCGACCAGACGTCGATGGCCGATGGCGTGGTGGAACAGATGGCCGAGCCAATGCGCCGCGCCTTCGTGGAGCGCGTGCTGGCCCGCGCCGCCCCGCCCGAAACCATGCGCCGGGACCTGGAGATGGCCGCCGCCCTGGTGGAGGGCAACTGGAACCGCGCCCTCACCGGCGCCCTCGCCCCGCTGCGCGCCTTCCCGGAGGCACCTTCCGCCAGCACCGCCACGCTGCGCCTGGATCCCGAAACCGCCGGCCGCGCCGCCGCGGTCACGCTGCACGCGGTGGGCGACGGCAGCACGGCGAACGCCTCCCCCGGCAGCGACCCCGCCTCGCTGTTCTTCCACTCCCTGCGCCCGCTCGCCGCCCGCGTCAGTGCCCTGATGCTGCGCGCCACGGAAGCCGGCTCCATCGTGGCCACCGTCGGCGCCGTCGGCTACCGTTTCGGCGGCGTTCCGGGCCTCGCCGCCGGCACGCTCGGCGGCGTAGGCGCCTACTGGGGCATCGACTTTGCCTTCAACCGCGCCGATGCCGCGCTCAACCGCGAGGATTTCGAGGCACAGTCGCTCGGCGTCATCGCCCGCGCCGAATTCGCGGTGGCCGAGGAAGCCCGCCGCGAGGTGCTCGCCGCCCTCGATGCCCGCGTCGCCCGCCTCGCCGTGCGTGGCGGATGCCCCGTCAGCACCACCGCGGGGGCCACGCCATGAACCACATCAGCTGGGACGGCATCGCGGCACGGCTGCTGTTCTGCCTGTTCATCGTCTTCGCCACCTACAACCCCTCGGGCCGCTCGTACTGGCACTGGGCCTGGGAAGGGGAGGCGGGGTTCTGGACCCGGCTGGCCGTCGGCCTCGTGCTGCTGCTCACCCATCTCGCCCTGTTCTTCACCCTGCGCGGCCTGCTCGGCTGGAAGGGGATGCTGCTCGTCGGCGCCACCTTCGCCGTGCTGATGCTCGCCGCCGCGGAGCTGGGCCTGGCCCAGCTTTCCGGCTCCTGGTCCGGCACCTCCCCGCTGGTGCTGGTCAGCCTTCTCTACACCTTCGGTCTCAGCTGGTCCCTGGTGCACCACCGCACCGCCGGCATCACCCATGTGGAGCCTCTAAAATGAGCGCCACCCTCGCCCCACCACCTGCCCCACCGCAGGAAGCACCCACCAAGGCCGATGCCTTCGTCGTCTCCTGCATCGATCCACGCACCTCCGGCGGCGTTGCCGACCTGCTCGCCGCCCTGGGCCGGGAGGATCGCTACAGCGAGTTGCGCATCGCCGGCGCCGCCCTGGCCGCGTACGACCCAGCCTCCCCCGCCGCCACCGTGCTGTGGGAGAACCTGGCCGCCTCGCGCAAGCTGCACGGCATCCGCAAGGTGACCTTCCTCAACCACCGCGACTGCGGCGCCATGCACCTCTGGGCCGGCCGTCGCCTGGCCGACGATCCCATGGAGGAGCAGCGCCGCCACACGGAGGTGCTGACCCGCGCCGCCGAGGAGGTCCGCCGCCGCCACCCGGACCTGCTGGTGGAACTGAAGCTGATGGACCTGGACGGCACCACGCGGGTGATCCCCTGTGCCGCCTGCATCCCGGCCGGCTTCCACCCCAGCACCGTCGGCCCCGCCGCCCAGCTGCTGGCCGATGTGCCGCCGGAAGGCATGGTGCTCACCCCATCGCGAATGCACGGCACCCAGCCGGACCCGCAGGGCTTCGCCGCCCTGGTGCGCGTGCGCACCGAAGGCCCGCCGCTCTCAGCCCAGGCCGAGCTTTCCCTGCTCTCCGAAGGCATCACCCGCTACGGCCTCACTGCCCGCGCGGCGCAGGAGGTCAGCGGCAGCGTGCTCGCCACGCTGCGCCCTGCTGGCGCCGGCGCCACGCGCGACGTGCGCGAAGTGTTGCGCACCCGGGCCGATTCCGCCGGCCGCATCGGCCAGAAGGATGTGCGCGCCGCCGCCCGGCTCTATCGCCGCCTCTCCGGCCCCGGCACCAGCCATCTGGAATCCGAGCGCCGCGCCGCCGCCCTGGCGGAGGAGGAAGGGCTGATGCCGCGCCCCAAGGGCCCCTGGCCGTTCCGCTCCACGCGCTGGTTCCGCACGCTGGTGCAGCCCACCCCCGCCAGCCCCGCACGCCGCCAGGCCAGCGCATGACACGGCGCACCGCCGCCCTCGCCCTGGCCGCCATGCTTGCCGCCACTCCCGCAGCGGCACAGCAACCGGACGGCTGGCTGGACCGCTTCAACCGCCAGATATTCGACCTGAACGAGCACCTCTCCAACGGCGTCGACGCCCTGCGCCAATCCCTGCCGGATGGCTTCGCGGTGCCCGATTGGCTCTCCACCGGCGCCGGCAACATGCTCTCCAACACGGTCAATGAACCGATCACCGCGCTCAGCCACGCCCTGTCCGGCGATTTCGGGCTGGCCGGCAGCTCCCTGCGCCGCTTCGGCACCAACTTCACCCTCGGCATCCTCGGCACGCGCGACGTGGCCACCGAGATGGGCATGGAGGTGCCGCGCAACGATATCGGCCTCGCCCTGTGCCGCCACGGCGTGCCGGAGGGGCCCTACGTGGTGCTGCCCATCGTCGGCCCGCGCACGATGCGCGACGCCATCGCCGACCTCGTCGTCACCAACGCCATCATCTACGTGGCACTCATCCCGGTCTTCGGGCCGGTACCTGGGCTCATGACCATCCTGGTCATCGAGGCGCTGGACGAAGCCGCCGCCCTGGCCATCGCCCGCCAGATCGATTCCGCGCACGAGCGCGGCGGCACCTACGACGAAGTGCGCGAACGCTACGTGGCCGGGCGCGCCCTGCGCTGCGGCGGCGCCTAGTGGCGCGCGGGAATGCCCATGCGGGCCGGAGTTCCGGCACCCCGCACCGATCAGCAGAAGGACCGAGGTCTATGAAGACAGCTCATTTCCTGGCCGCGGCCGTGGCGCTCGCAGCCTGCGCCGGCGCACTGCCCGCCCTGGCCCAGGGTGCGTCCAAGCAGGCCACCCAGGCGGCCGCCGCCCAGGTTGCCGCCCCCGCCCCGGCCGCACCCGGCGCGCTGGAGGCAATCCGCGCCCGCGGCCACCTGCTCTGCGGCGTCTCGCCCGCCACCCCAGGCTTTGCGCTGCAGGACGGCCGCGGCGAATGGCGCGGTCTCGATGTGGATTACTGCCGCGGCATCGCCTCCGCCGTGCTGGGCGATGCGGCCAAGGCCCGCTTCGTGCCGGTCCCGGCCGCCGACCGCTTCGACATGCTGCGCCGTGGCGCCATCGACATCCTGGCCCGCGCCACCACCTGGACGCTGGAGCGCGACGTGGGCGAGGGCGCCAGCTTCGCCGCCGTCACCTATTTCGACGGTCAGGGCTTCCTGGTCCGCCGCGCCACCGGCGTCAGCCGCGTGCAGCAGCTGGATGGCGCCAAGGTCTGTGTGGAGGCCGGCACCACCTCCGAACAGAACCTCGCCGAATACGCCCGCACCATGCGCGTGCGCATCACCCCGGTGGCCGCCCGCGGCGCCGATGCCACCCGTGCGGCCTTCATGGCCCAGTACTGCGATGCGCTCACCAGCGACACCGCGGCCCTGGCCGGCTTCATGGCGCAGCAAGGCAACAACGCCGCCAACTTCGCCATCCTCTACGAAGTGATCTCCAAGGAGCCGCTCGGCCCCGTGGTGCGCGACGGCGACCGCAAGCTGTTCAGCATCGCCCGCTGGGTCCACTTCGCCATGCTCTCCGCGGAGGAGCTGGGGCTGGACAGCAAGACAGTGGCCGAGATGAAGGCCGCCCCCGCCAGCGCCCTCGCCGAAGCCGGCCAGGAAGTGCAGCGCCTGTTCGGCGTCACCGGCCACTCCGGCGAGCTGCTGGGCCTGGATGCCGACTGGGGCTCGCGCGTCATCCGCCAGGTGGGCAACTACCGTGAGGTGTGGGAGCGCAACATCCAGCCGCTGGGCCTGCAGCGCGGCCTGAACCTGCTGTGGAACCAGGGCGGCCTGCAATACGCCCCGCCGATCCGCTGAACCCCGTCCCCTCCCGCCCGGCATCCGTGCCGGGCGGGTCCTGCCTCCATCACCGGCCGGGCACCCAGCCCGCGGAAGGTCCGCGATGACCGACATCCTCGAACACGTGCAGACCCGGCCCCATGAAGCCGGCGCAGATGCCGCCTTCCGCCCCAGCGAATACACCGGCTTCCTGATCCACGCCGTGCAGGCCGCCACCGCCGGCCGCCCGCTGGGCCGGGTGGTAGAAATCGGCGTCGGCTCCGGCGCCGTGCTCGCCAGCCTGGCCAATCGCGGCGCCACCAGCCTCACCGGCACCGATGTCGATCCCGGCGCGATCCTTGCCACCCAGCGCCTGATGGACAGCCTGGGCCAGCCCGTCGAGCTGGCCTGCGGCGACCTCTGGGCCCCGCTCGCCGGCCGCCGCTTCGATCTCGTGCTGGCCAACCCGCCGCACTTCCCCATGCTCACCCCGGGCTATGCCGGCCGCCCGCCGCAATGGAGCTTCGGCGGGCCGGATGGGCGCCTGGTGATGGACCAGCTGCTGCGCGGCCTGCCGAAGCATCTCGCCAAGGATGGCCGCGCCTATGTGGTGCACAGCGCCTTCCTCGGCCTGGCCGCCACCCACCGCCTGCTGGCCGAGCGCGGCCTCGCCGCCCGCATCGTCGCCTCCAGCCTCATGCCGCTCGCACCCGAAAAGCTGCCGGTGATGGCCCCCGCCGTGCTGCACGGCGCCGGGCCAGAGGCGATCCAGCGCATCGGCCCGCACACCTTCCTGCGCACCGACGTGCTGGAAATCGCCGCCGCCACTCCCGGAGGCGCCTAGCCCCATGCGCCACCTCCTCGCCCTCCTCCTCCTCCTCGCCGGCCTCACATCCCCCGCCCGCGCCGACAGCACCGCGGCGCTCCAGGCCGTGCTGGACCAGGCCCGCGCCCGCGCCACCGCCGAAGGCTGCCAAGCCCTCCCGCGCGAAAGCCTCGCCGCCATCCTCTGCAACGGCCACATCCGCATCGGCGTGCGCGGCAACTACCCCAATTTCGGCATCGCCGACGGCCTGGGCGCAGATACGCGCCGTTCCGGGTTCGAGATCGAGGTGGCCCACGCCATCGCCGCACACCTCGGCGTGGAAGCGCGCCTCGTCACCGTCACGCCCGCCAACCGCATCGCCAACCTGGTCGAACGCCGGGTCGATCTCGTCATCGCCACCATGGGCCACACCCTGCAGCGCGACGAGCAGGTGCGCTTCATCCGCCCGCACTACTACCAGTCCACCACCGTCGTGGTCGGAGACCGCCGCATCCCCGCCCGCAACTGGGAGCAGATGGCCGGCCGCACCGTCTGCGTGCCGCTCGGCAATGCCGACACGCTGCACCTGGTGCAGCACGGCGTGCGCCTGCTGATCTTCGACAGCCCGCAACAGCTGGTCGATGCGCTGAAGCGCGAGATCTGCTCGCTGGCGATGCACGACGACAGCTTCTTCAGCGACAGCTTCGCCGACCCCGCCTTCGCCGCCAGGTTCGAACAGAAGCTTGCCGTCTCCGCCCTGCCCTGGGGCATGGCCACGCCGCCCGGCAGCGACCTCGCCGCCTTCCTCGATGGGCTCAGCGCCCAGTGGCACGCCGAAGGCCGCTTCCTCCAGGCCGCAACCGGCTTCCCGATCGCGCGCGGCTTCCTGGAGGAGCAGCGAACCCTGTGGTCCAGCCCGGCCTGCACCGCCACCGGCGCCACCCCCGCCCCCGGCTGCCTCGGCAAGCCGTCAGACACCACCCTGCCCCCCACCAGCTTCGCCCCGGATGTGGACCGGTTCGAATCCTGGCTGCGCGATACGCTCGGCATTGCCATCACCCTGCCCATGCTGAAAACCGAAGTGGCGTTCGAGGCCTTCGTGCGCGGCATCGTCTTCTCGCTGGTGCTGGTGGTCGGCTCCATCTTCTCCACCCTGGGGCTGGCCATGCTCTTCGCCAGCGCGCTCTGCGCCCGCCCCGCCGCCGCCCGCATCGCCGCCCGCATGGCCACCGGCGTGCTGCAATGCTCGCCGCTCGTGCTGCTGCTGTTCTTCGGCTACATGGTCGCCAGCACCCTGGTGCCCTATTCCGCCCCCGTGGCGCTCGTGATCGCCGTGGTGATGATCGGCCTCTACAACGGCAGCTCCGCCGCCCAGGCGATCGGCGAATTCCACGCCACCCAGCGCCGCACCTCCAGCACCTGGCCGCCCCTGCGCGGCGCCATCCAGGGGGCCGCGGTGCAGATCATGTCCTTCCTGGTCAACGCCACGAAATCCAGCGCGGTCGCCAGCATGGTCGGCGTGCCGGAGCTGCTGAACGAACTCACCGACATCACCTCCTTCACCAGCGAGCGGATCATGACCTACTCGTTCCTGCTCGTCTTCTACACGCTGCTGGTCAGCCTCGTGGTCTCACTGATGCGCTCGCTCCAGGGCGTCTTCGAACGGAGGGCCGTGGCATGATCGAAATCCTGCCCGGCTTCCTGCCGGTCTTCCTCGCCGGCCTCGTGGTCAACCTCGAAATCGCCGCCGCCTCGCTGGTCCTCGGCCTCGCCCTCGGCCTGCCGCTGGCGGCCTCACTCGGCGCCGGCCGGGCGCTTTCCGCCCCCGCCGGCAGCCTCGTCGGCCTGCTGCGCGCCGCCCCCAGCTTCGTGGTGATGTTCTTCCTGCTCAACATCCTGCCGCGCGAAATACAGATCGCCGGCCATGACATCCAAACCGGCCTGCTCGCCGTCATCCTGGCCAATGCCGCCTACGCCGTGGCCTACATCGCCGACAATGGCCTGGTGGCGCTGCGGGCGATGCGCGCCGGCAACATGGCCGCCGCCGTGCTGTTCCTGCCCAACGTCACCCGCGCCTTCTTCGTGCTCACCCTGGCCTCGTCCATGGCCGCCGCAGTCGGCACGCCAGAAGCGATCTTCGTCACCCTGCGCCAGGCCGAACGCCTCCCGGCCCTGTCGGACCAGATCCTGCTGTTCGCCTTCGTCATGCTGTTCTTCGGCGCCGTCCTGCAAACGGTCTTCGCCGTCATCAACGCGGTGCGCGCCGCGATCCTGCATCGGCTGGCGCCTGCCTAAGCAAGCGCCTTCTTTTTCTGAAGAAAAAGAAGCAAAAAGACTTTTATGAATTGATGCGGAGAGGCCGGGCCTCTCCGCATCAAACGAACGAAAGTTTTTTGGTTCTTTTTTTCAAAAAAGAACCGCTTCCTTCCTCAGCCGACGATCTCGCAGCCCGAGAAGAAATAAGCGATCTCAATCGCCGCATTCTCCGTGCTGTCCGACCCATGCGCCGAGTTCGCCTCGATGCTCTCGGCGAATTCCTTGCGGATCGTCCCGGGCGCCGCGTTGGCCGGGTTCGTCGCACCCATCACTTCGCGGTACTTCGCCACGGCGTTGTCGCCTTCCAGCACCTGCACCACCACGGGGCCGGAGGTCATGAACGTCACCAGCTCGCGGAAGAAGCCGCGCTCGCTGTGCACGCCGTAGAACGTCTCGGCCTGCGCGGTGGTCATGTGGATGCGCTTCTGCGCCACGATGCGCAGGCCCGAAGCCTCGATCTTGGCGTTGATCGCGCCGGTCAGGTTGCGCCGCGTCGCGTCGGGCTTGAGGATGGAAAAAGTGCGTTCAGTGGCCATGGAACTGGACCCTTCATGAGGACTCGTGATCGGGCGGGGCTTTAGAGCAGCCACCGCACAGCGGCAACCCCTTCCCCCTGCGCAGCCGGGCGGCTACATCCCCCACATCATGAGCCTCCTGATCGCACGCGGCGTCGTCATCCGGCTCGGGGGTCGCACCCTGCTGGACAATGCCGACCTCACCATCGACCCCGGCCGCCATGTCGGCCTGGTCGGGCGCAACGGCGCCGGCAAGTCCACCCTGCTGCGCGCCATCTCCGGCGAGCTGGCCATCGACGACGGCGACATCCGCCTCGCCCAGCGCGCCAAGCTCGGCCAGGTCAAGCAGGAAACCCCTGAGGGCCCGAAATCCCTCGTCGACATCGTGCTGGAAGGCGACCCCGAACGCCTCTCCCTGCTGGCGGAGGCCGAAACCGCGCCGCCGGAGCGCCTGGCCGAAATCCACGACCGCCTGCAGGCGATCGACGCCGACAGCGCCCCCGCCCGCGCCGCCACCATCCTCGCTGGCCTCGGCTTCGACATGGCGGCACAGGCCCGCCCGGTCAGCAGCTTCTCCGGCGGCTGGCGCATGCGCGTCTCGCTCGCCACGGCCCTGTTCAGCGCGCCCGACCTGCTGCTGCTCGATGAGCCCACCAACCACCTGGATCTCGAAGCCACCCTCTGGCTCGAAACCTGGCTGCAGAAATTCCCCGGTGCCGCCATCGTCGTCAGCCACGACCGCGGCCTGCTGGATCGCTGCGTGGACAGCATCGCGCACCTGGACCGCGGCAAGATCAACGTCACCCCCGGCGGCTACGACGAGTTCGTGCGCATCCGCACCGAGCGCGCGGCCCAACAGGCCGCCGCCGCCGCCAAGATCGCCACGCAGAAGGCCCACATGCAGGCCTATGTCGATCGCTTCCGCTACAAGGCCAGCAAGGCCCGCCAGGCGCAAAGCCGCCTCAAGGCCATCGCCCGCCTGCCGGTGATCGACAGCGTGCTGGAAGACCACGTCACCCGCTTCAACTTCCCGGAGCCGGCAGCCCTCGCCCCCCCCATCCTCACCATGGACCGCGTCTCCGTCGGCTATGGCGGCGCGCCCATCCTGCGCGGCCTCAGCCTGCGCGTGGACCAGGAAGACCGCATCGCGCTGCTCGGCGCCAACGGCAACGGCAAGTCCACCCTGGCCAAGCTGATCGCCGGCAAGCTGGAGCCCGATAGCGGCACCATGCACCGCTCCGGCAAGCTGCGCGTCGGCTACTTCGCCCAGCACCAATCGGATGAGCTGATCCCCAACGAAACCCCGATCGACCACATGCAGCGCGCCCTGCCCCGCGCCCTGCCCGCCCAGGTCCGCAGCCAGCTCGCCCGCTTCGGCCTGGATGCCGACCGCGCCACCACCCCGGTGAAGAACTGCTCCGGCGGCGAAAAGGCCCGCCTGCTCCTGGCCCTCGCCACCCGCGACGCCCCGCAGCTCCTGCTGCTCGATGAGCCCACCAACCACCTCGACATCGACGCCCGCGAGGCCCTGGTGCGCGCGCTCGCCGATTTCGAGGGCGCCGTGATGCTCATCACCCACGACCCCCACCTGGTGGACCTGGTGGCAGACACGCTCTGGCTCGTCGCCGACGGCACGGTAAAACCCTTCGACGGCGACCTGGACGACTATCGCGCTTTGCTCACCGAACGCGCCCGCCCCGCGCCGCGCGCCGATGCCGGCAACCAGCGCGACGAACGCCGCGCCCGAGCCGATGCCCGCGCCGCCACCGCTCCCCTGCGCAAGGCCGCGAAAGACGCCGAAGCCCGCACCGCCCGCCTCACCACCGAGATCAGGAAGATCGAAGCCAAGCTCGCCAGCCCCGATCTCTACACCCCCGCCCGCAAGGGCGAGGTCGCTGCCGCCCAATCCACCCTGGCCGCCCTCAAACGCCAGCTCCAGGCCGCCGAAGCAGAATGGCTCGCCGCCGAGGAAGCCCTGGAAGCGGCCAGCGCGTGAACACCGTAACGCCCGGCACCTTCCTGCGCGGCCGTTAACCGCACCTTCACCTCCCTCGAGCAGGCTTGCGGCGACGGCGCCGGCAATCGGCGATTCTTCGAACCAGAGGAAAGCCCAAGACGATGGCAGTCAGCGTCACGTACAGCGGGAGCACCATCGCCGAGTCCAACGGCACCCAGGCCGCCTACCAGGACAGCATCAATTCCAGCAGCCGGTTCGTCATCACCTTCTCCGACGGAACCCAGATCGCCATCTCGAACTACGACGACCAGGATTCAACCAGGGATATGGTGATCGGTGTCCCCACGCCCTCGGCGGGGAACGACAGGGTCAATCTCGATCTCTACTATATCGGCAACAACGCCACCTTCACGATCTTCGACTACAACTTTGGCAACCTCGGCGCGTCGCTCTACACCTTCAATGGCGGCAACAACTCCGAAGCCCTGATCCAGATCACCTACAACAACTTCACCCGGCAGCTGCAGGTCGATACCAGCTTCACCGGCTCCACAAGCGGCGACTACAGTGGAGGCGGCAGCGCCATCAACAGCGACGGCACCTTCGCCAGCTTCTCCGGCAGCACCGCACTCTCCACCACCATCTGCTACCTCGCCGGCACCCGTATCCTCACCGATCGCGGCCTCGTCGCGGTCGAATCCCTCCACCCCGGAGACCGCGTCGCCACCCGCTTCGGCGGCCTGCGCCCGGTGCGCTGGATCGGCACCCAAACCCTGCTCGCCCTCGGCGCCCGCGGCATGCTCGCCCCCGTCTGCATCCGCCCCGGCGCCCTGGGCGAGAACCAGCCGGCCCAAGACCTCTGGGTCAGCCCCGGCCACGCCGTCCTGCTCGGCGAGCACCTCGTCTGCGCCTACCTCCTGGTCAACGGCACCACCATCGTCCAGCCCGCCCATAGCGGGGAGATCCGCTACTTCCACCTCGACCTCGGCGACCACGATTGCGTCCTCGCCGAAGGCGCCTGGGCCGAAAGCTACTACGAGCACCTCAACCGGGAAGCGTTCGACAACGCCGCCGAGTACCAGGCCCAGTTCCCCGCAGCCGCCCCGCACATCCAGCCCACCTGCCTGCCCTACGTGAACCAGCCCGGCCACCCCGCCCTGCCCGCCCTGCGCGCCCTCATCGCCGCCCGCGCCCCGCAGCCCGCCATCCCCCATCTCCTCGCCGATGGCGCCGTCATCCTCCCCGATCCCGCCAGCCCAGCCGGCACCTGGCGCTTCACCCTGCCCGAAGCCGCCACCACCCTGCGCCTGCGCTCCTCCGCCGCCACCCCAGCGGAAGCCTTCGCCCGCGCCGATACCCGCCGCCTCGGCCTGCGCCTTCGCGCCGTCACGCTCGAACATGCCGGCACCACCACGGCACTGGACCTCGCCGCCCCCAGCCTGTGCGAAGGCTGGCACCAGCCGGAAGACACCAACGGCACGCTGTGGCGCTGGACCAACGGCGACGCCGCCCTGCCCCTGTCCGGCCCCGGCACCCTCACCATCCACGGCTACGCCCTGCTCGAAGCCCCCCAGCCCGCCCGCGCCGCCGCCTGACCCGCCCGGCGGTTGCACCACCGCCGGCACCCCGCTACAGCCCTGCGGCCCCCAAACAGCCGCAGCCCCTCATGCCCATCCCCGCCGCCCTCGCCGAAGCCCTCGCCGCCCTCGGCCTCGCCCCCACCTGCCATGAGCACCCCCCGCTCGCCACGGTGGAGGATGCCCACGCCATCTGGGACAAACTCCCCGGCGCCCAGGTGAAGAACCTCTTCATCAAGGATGCAGGCAAGCAGCACTGGCTCGTCGTCGTCCCCGGCGATCCGCGCATGGACACCAAGGCGATGGTCCCGCTGATCGGCAGCAAGCGCATCTCCTTCGCCTCGGCGGATGACCTGCGCAGCATCCTCGGCGTCGAACCCGGCTCCGTCACCCCGCTCGCCATGATGAACGACCGCAACCACCAGGTCCGACTCGTCATCCACGCCAAGCTGATGCAGGCGGAAACCCTGCTCGTCCACCCGCTGGTCAACACCGCCACGCTGGCAATGCCGCCGGCCGACCTGCTCCGCTTCCTCGCCCACCACGGCGTCACCCCCGCCCTGGTGGACCTGGAGCCCGCCTTCCTGGCCTAATGCCGGCCATGCAGGTCCTCCACTCCCCCCTCCAGCGCCGCCACCACGTCCGCAACTTCATGCGCCACGGCCGCTTCGTCGAAGGCCGCGACACCCCGCGCCGCGCCGACAACGTCCTGGCCGCCCTGCTGGCGGACGGCCACGTGGCCAGCGAAGCCCCCTGGCACGGCATGGCCCCCATCGCCGCCATCCACACTCCGGAATACCTCCGCTTTCTCGAAACCGCCTGGGCCGAGTGGCGCAAGATCCCCACCGCCGGCGAGGAAGTGTACCCCTACGTCTTCCCCGTCCGCGGCATGCAGCACGGCTACCCGAAATCCGTCATCGGCCAGGCCGGCTACCACATGCACGACCTCTGGGTGCCACTCGGCGAACACAGCTTCCAGGTCGCCGTCGCCTCCGCCAACCTCGCCGTCGAAGCCGCCGAGCGCGTCCTGGCCGGCGCCCCGATGGCCTACGCGCTCTGCCGCCCCTCCGGCCACCACGCCTACACCGACATGGGCGGCGGCCAGTGCTTCCTCAACAACGCCGCCATCGCCGCCCAGCATTTGCGCCGCGCGCTCGGCCGCATCGCGGTTGTGGATTTCGATGTCCACCACGGCAACGGCACCCAGGGCATCTTCTACGCCCGCAACGACGTCCTCTTCGTCTCGATCCACCGCGACCCCACGGACTACCACCCCTTCTTCACCGGCTACGCCAACGAACGCGGCGAGGGCGCCGGCCTCGGCTACAACCTCAACCTCCCGCTCGCCGCCCATTCAGGCGATCCCGTGGTGCTCGATGCGCTAGAGGAAGCCTGCACCCGCATCGCCGCCTACAGCCCAGACGCCCTCGTGGTCTCCCTCGGCGTCGACGGCCACGAAGACGACCCGACAGACGGCCTGAAGATCACCCACGAAGGCTTCCGCCGCATCGGCGCCCGCCTGCGCGCCCTCGGCCTGCCCACCGTCCTGGTCCAGGAAGGCGGCTACAACGTGGAAACGATCGGCACCTGCGTCGCCAGCGCCGTGGCGGGCTTCGACGGGCGGGAGAGCCTCTAGCCTACGCCACCCGATCCATCCGCCGCATCTCGCCGCGGAACGTATCCGTGATGTGCCGCGCCAGCACATCCGTCACCGGCTGCTGCGCATCCCGCCCGCGCGCCATCCGGATGCCAAAATCCGGCAGATCCGGCAGCCCTTCCTCCCGCCGCACCACCCGCAGCCCCTCCGGCACCCAGGAGATGGTGGAAACCGTCACCGCCAGCCCCGCCATCACCGGCGCATGCGTCCCCATCTGCGAAGCCGAGGTATAGGCCACCCGATACCGCCGCCCCGCCGCCTCCAGCGCCTCCACCGCCGCCTTCCCCCACGAACAACTCGTCCGCGCCAACGCCAGCGGCAGCGGATCCAGCCGATGCGGCGAATACCGCTCCGAGGTGATCCAGCGCAGCTTCCCCCGCCACAGCTCGATGGAAGGCCAGGCCCCGATCTCCTCGCCCTCCGACAGCAGCGAAAGATCCAGCTCCCCCGCCCGCAGCTTCGGCAGCAACTCCACCGACGGCAGGCACTCCACCGCCACCTCAATCCCCGGATGCGTGTCCGCGAAGCTCTTCAGCACCGGCGGCAGATACCGCAGCGCATAATCATCCGGCGACCCCAGCCGCACCCGCCCCTGCACCACCGGCGTGCGGAAACTCGCCCAGATCTGGTCGTTCAGCGCCAGCAGCTCGCGCGCCCGCTCCAGCAGCATCGCCCCGTGCTGCGTCAGCCCAACCTGGCCCCCCCGCCCGCGATCCAGCAACCGACGCCCCAGCATCGCCTCCAGCCGCTGCATCTGCATGGAAACCGCCGACTGCGTCCGCCCCACCCGCTCCCCGGCGCGCGAGAAACTCCCCTCCTCCGCGATCAGCACAAAGCTGCGCAGCAAATCGGGGTCCAACCCCTGCGGCAGGGGGCCATTCGTCAGCGTGGGGGAGGGCATGCTCATGGCATCATAATTCCTGATACTATCCATCAACGCAATTCGTTTCCTTCATGCCGCAGGTGCGAAGATACTCCGGCCGTCGACACCACCCATGGAAGGACCCCTGCCATGTCGGCCCATCTCTCCCCCGCCCCGATCGCCCGCGGCCTCGTCCTCTCCGGCCCGCACTTCGTCCTGGTCGCCCGCCTCGCCTGGCGCCGCTTCCGCCGCGCCTACGCCCTGGCCCTGCGCGACGAAGTCTCTCGCCGCAACCTGCGCCGGATGGACGACCACATGCTCAGCGACATCGGCGTCAGCCGCGCCCAGGCCCAGTTCGAGGCCAATCGCAAGCCGTGGCATTACATCTAGGACATAAGAAAGCGTTCTTCTTTTTCTGAAGAAAAAGAAGGAAAAAGACTTTTCTGACTTGCACGCGTGCCAGGACACCCGGCACGCGTGCAAGCGGATAAAAGTTTTTGGTTCTTTTTTTCAAAAAAGAACCCCTTCCTTCCCTCCCCCGCGCCCCCCCGCTACACTCCCCCACAACAAGCGGGAGTGAACCGAGATGCCCGAGATCCTCACCCAGGCGCAGATCGACGAATACAACGAAGTCGGCGCCATCGTCGTCCACAACGTCCTCTCGCCGCAGGAAGTCCAGCGCCTGCGCCGCGTCACGGATGAGATGGTGGAAAAATCCCGCCCCATCACCACCCACACCGATATCTACGACCTCGAAGACACCCACTCCCAAGCCCAGCCCCGCGTGCGCCGCATCAAGCAGCCGCACATCGTCGACCCGGCCTATGGCGACCTCGTCCGCCACCCCCGCATCCTCGCCGCCCTGCGCGACCTCTGGGGCCCCGACATCCGCTTCGACACCGCCAAGCTGAACCTGAAATCCGCAGGCTACGGCGCGGCCGTCGAATGGCACCAGGACTGGGCCTTCTACCCCCACACCAACGACGACCTCGCCGCCGTCGGCATCATGATGGACGACATGGAGCTGGCCAACGGCCCCCTCATGATCATCCCCGGCAGCCACAAGGGCCCGGTCCACGACCACCACTTCGAAGGCAAGTTCTGCGGCGCCATGGACCCCACCAAGGGCGGCGTGGACTACACCAAGGCCCTGCCCCTCACCGGCCCCGCCGGCAGCATCACCATCCACCACGTCCGCGCCATCCACGGCAGCGCCGTCAACACGTCGAACAAGGACCGCCGCCTGCTGCTGTTCCAATTCCGCGCGGCAGACGCCTGGCCCATCGTCAACCCGGTAAAAGACCTCGCCGAGTTCGACAGCCTGATGTGCTGCGGCACCCCCGGCATCACCCCGCGCCTCACCCCCGTCCCCGTCCGCATGCCCCTGCCGGGTGCAGATAAGCAAGGCAGCATCTACGAAAACCAGAAGGGCCTGAAAAACCGCTTTTTCGACGTGGTGAAGGCCGCGGAGTAGCCCGCCGCCGTCACATTCTCGCAAGCAGGGCCAGGCAACAGCCTGCCTTGCTTGTCGCCGGATCAGTTGCTCTTCTAAAATAACCGCTCCTCGCAACAGCAGGAGCGCTCCGGTGAACCAGCCCGATATCGGCAAAAACGGTCCCGGCGCCCCCGCCGGCCATCTCCAGCCAGACATCAGCTACCTGCTATCCCTCAAGGCGGAGGTGCGCCTCCTCATCCGCACCGTCGCCGGCGATCCCGACAAATCGCTCTCCAAGATCGCAGTGGACTGGACAGACGCCGGCCAGTCCGTGCGCCTGGATTATGCCGCCATCGTCCAGGCCATCTCCCAGCCCGCACCGCCGGTCGAGATCGACCTGCTGACCCTCATCGGCAAGCTGCAGGTCATCCGCGACGAGCTGACCAACGCCGTCAAGCCCGCCACCGGCCTCAGCATCGCCTATACCGCCCTCGTCGCCGGCAACCAGCGCGGCACCGGCGCGCAATCCGCCTACGGCCTCGCCCAGGATGCCTTCGCCGGGCTCGCCGGGCCCGCCCGGCAGCACCGCGTGTCCATCATGCTGCTCAGCGTCCTGGCGATCATGCTCGCCTTCTTCGCCTCGTGGGAGGCCACGAAGGCCTCGCTCGGCAAAAGCCTCCTGCTCACGCTGGAACCGCTGCGCACCCAGCAGGCCGTCATCACCGCCGAGAAACTGAAACTCGAAATGCGGATCGATGCCGCGGCCGCCCTCGCCGCCGCCACCCCCACTGCCCCCCCCTCTGGCACCCCCTCTGGCACCCCCACTACCACGCCCACCGCCACGCCCCACTCCGACCTGCACCTGCCGCTCTGCGAGCGCGACCGCCTGCTGGCTCTCAACTTCAAGCTCGCGCAAGACGAGCTGCGCCGCTTCAACGAATCCTGGCCCGATGTCGTCGGCGGCCTGTTCAAGCCCGTGGCACGCTGGGCCGGCCATACGATGGCCTTCGCGGACTGGGCCATCACCCGGGTGCTTCCCATCCCCCCGTCCGAGTCCGCCGCCACCACCTGCACCGGCTGCGCCGAAGCGGCCCGGTCCGACGATATCGAATTCCGCATCGCGCCGATCATCCAGGTGATCGTCAGCTACATCCTGCCGTTCACGCTCGGGATCGTCGGCTCCCTGCTGTTCGTCCTGCTCGATCACTACACGCGCATGCGCGCCAACCTGCTGGTGCCGCGCGATCTCGCCCTGTCGCATCTGCGCGTCATCCTGGGCATCGTCGTGGCCGTCTGCATCAGCCTGCTCATCACCGGCTCCGTCGGCCCCGCCGCCCCCATCCAGCCATTGCCGACCGGCTCCGCCGCCCCCAGCACCCTGGTCGGCACCCTCACCCTCTCGGCAAGCCTGATCGCGTTCCTGGCCGGCTTCGGCGCCGAAGCCGTGTTCTCCCTGCTGCAAACACTGGTGCAACGGGTGTTCGCGCCGCCAAAGTGACCCTGGGCTATTCGCCCTTCCCCCACTCCCGCTCCAGCAGCCCATACACGCAGTCATCCCGCCACGCCCCACCCAGGAACAGCGTCTCCCGCAGCACCCCCTCCAGCCGGAACCCGAACCGCTCCACCATCCGGCGGGAGGCTACGTTCTCCGGGTCGATCACCGCCTGCACCCGGTGCAGCCGCGCCTCCCCGAAGCAATACCCCAGCAGCGCCCCCACCGCCTCGGTGGCCACGCCGCGCCCCCACCAGGCGGGCGCGATCATGTAGCCGATCTCCGCGCGGCGCTCGCCCATCTCGGCATTGTGGTAGTTCACCATGCCGATGCACCGGTCGCTCCCGGCCTCGGCCACCGCCCACACCAGCCGGCGCTTCGGCGTGAACGCCATGCACCGCCGCACCACCCGCTCCGTCTCGCTCCGCCGCCGATGCGCCGGCCGGTTCCAGAACCGCATGGCCTCGGCATCGCCGTAGCATTCATGCATGGCGTCCACGTCCTCCAGCCGAAACGGCCGCAGGCGCAACCGCGGCGTGGCAAGAGTCGGATGGGGCGCGGAAGCCTGGGACATGGTGCTGGCAGTTCCTTCTACGCCTTGTCCAACCCAGCACCCCACTCCGGTGCCAACAGCCCATACAGCACCGCATCCCGCCACGTTCCGCTCACCAGCTGGGCGTCCCGCAGCACCCCTTCGGCCCGGAACCCCAACCGCTCCACCAGCCTGCGGGAGGCGGCATTCTCCGGGTGGATCAGCGCCTGCAGCCGGTGCAGCCCCATCGTCCCGATGCAATGCCCGATCAGCGCCGAAACCGCCTCGCGCCCCACGCCCTGGCCCTGCCTGTCGCGCCGGATGATGTAGCCGATCTCAGCACTCCGGTGCCGCGCGCTGGCATTGTGGTAGTTCACCATCCCCACGCAGCCATCCGTCGCGCCGTCCGCCACCGCCCACACCCGCCACCCAGCGGGCGCGGGGTCCATCGCCCAGCGCACCGCCCGCTCCGTCTCGTCCCGCGTGGCATTCGCCGGCCGGTCCCAGAACCGCATCGCCTCCACGTCGCCGTAGCAGCCGTGGATCGCGTCCACGTCGTCGATCCGGAACGGCCGCAGAACCAGCCGTGCCGTCGCCAGAACCGGATGCGTCGCTGCGTCCTGCACCTCGGTGCGCCTAGCCGCGCCGATACTGGTCGTCGTCCACCTTCTCCATCCAGTCCACGCTCTTGCCGTCCAGCTTCTCCTGGATGGCGATATGGCTCATCCCCGTCGTCGCGGTCGCGCCATGCCAGTGCTTCTCTCCGGGCGGAAACCACACCACGTCGCCAGGCCGGATCTCCTCCACGGCGCC
>CAMDAM010000003.1:0-43805 GCA_945888575.1 Asaia bogorensis
CCGGCCCAGCGCACCCCCGGCGCCAGAACCCAGGCGATCGCCCCCGCCAGCGCCCCGGCAACCCCCACCAGCACCGAAAGCGCCACCCGCAACCCGGCCACGCTCCCGCCGCTCGCGGCCTCCATCCCGGCCACCAGCACGAACAGCCCCACCGGCTTGCGGTCCCACACCTCCAGATACGGCGCCACCCCCGCCAGCAGCCGCCCGGCCACCAGCCGGTACAGCCCCTCGTCCCAGTTCAGTTCAAGGAACCAAAGCGCCGGCAGCCGCACCGCCACCGCCGCCACCACCATCGCCGCCAGGAACCGCACCGAACCCATCCCCCATCCTGGCACCCCACTGGACGCCCACCGCCCCACCTGCCAAACCCGGCGCACTCCCACTGCCGAGGCCCGCCATGACCGAAATGCCGAACTGGACCCCCCGCACCCTCCTCGCCCAGGCCCTCGGCCATGTCGACCCGGCCACCCGCGCTGTCGTCCCGCCCATTCACCTCGCCACCACCTACATCCGCGACCCCGACAACGGCTACAGCTCAGGCTTCATCTACGGCCGGCCAGACAACGCCACCATCCGCGAGGCGGAGGCCATCATCGCCATGCTGGAGAACGCCGAGGCCGCGATGGTGCTGGGCTCCGGCATGTCGGCGGCCACCGCGGTGTTCCTGGCCCTGAAGCCCGGCGACCACATCCTGGCCTCCTCGGTCATGTACTGGGCCCTGCGCAACTGGCTGATGAACGACGCCACCCACTGGGGCCTGAAGGTCGATGTGGTGGACACGTCCGATCTCGCCGCCGTGGAAGCCGCCATCCGCCCGGGCGAAACCAAGCTGATCTGGCTCGAAACCCCGTCCAACCCGCTCTGGTCGATCACCGATATCCGCGCCGTGTCCGATCTCGCACACAGGCACGGCGCCCGCGTGGCGGTGGACAGCACCGGCGCCAGCCCCATCCTCACCCGCCCGCTCGATTTCGGCGCCGACATCGTCATGCACTCGGCCACCAAATACCTGAACGGCCATTCCGATGTCATCGCCGGCGCACTGGCCACCAACCAGGCCGATGATTTCTGGGCCCGCATCAAGCGCGTCCGCTCCACCCTCGGCCAGATCCTCGGCCCGCTGGAGGCCTACCTGCTCATCCGCGGCATGCGCACGCTGGATCTGCGCGTGCGCGCCGCCTGCGCCTCGGCCATGGAACTCGCCACCCGCCTGTCGAACCACGCCGCCATCAGCGAGGTCCTCTACCCCGGCCTGCCCACCCATCCCGGCCACGAACTGGCCAAGCGCCAGATGCAGGGCGGCTTCGGCGGCATGCTCTCCATCCGCATCCGCGCGGGTGAACAAGCCGCCATCAAGGCCGCCGCCAACGTCAATCTCTGGAAGCGCGCCACCTCGCTGGGCGGCGTCGAAAGCCTCATCGAACACCGCGCCACCATCGAAGGCGCCGGCTCCCCCTGCCCGCCCGACCTGCTGCGCCTCTCCACCGGCATCGAAGACGTCAACGACCTCTACACCGACCTCGACCGCGCCCTGCGCGCGTAGTCGTCGAGAGAAAGCAAGAAAGCAAGCGGCCACAGAGACACAGAGGCACAGAGAAGCAAGACAAGGGAGAAGGCACTACCTGTAGGGTGGAACGCGAAGCGGTTCCGCCATCTTCCTCCTGTCTTGCCTTGCTTCTCTGTGTCTCTGTGCCTCTGTGGCCACTTTCTTGCTTTCGTGCCCCACCCCACACACCGACAAAGCCCCCCCCAAAAAAACCGCCCCCCACCCCTTGCATCTCTAACGCACGTTAGTTATATTCCCGTCATGCACACCTCTCCTCCCACCCTCCCGGCCCTCATCGCCGGCCTGCGCACCGCCCTGGAAGCGGACGCCCGAGGTGTGTCCAATCTCCTCCTCACCCTCCTCCTCCGCCTGCTCGCAAGCCTCGAACCCCTCGCCCGCACCTGGCACGCCACCACCCGCCAAGCCCCGTCCGAATACGACCAGGATGGCCGCCTGCGCTTCCACCTGCGCCTGCGCGATGCCCGCCGCGCCCGGATTCTGTCCCGCGGCTCCCGTGGCCGCCGCCGCATCCCCACCTGGCGCGCCCGCAACCGCGGCGCCCGCTCCCTCCCCAGCCGCGCCCGGGCCCCCGCGCGCCCCATCCCCGCCCGCGCACCACCCCACGCCCACCCCGCCTGACTCCAGCGCCAAACCCATCCCGCCAACCCATGCCTATTTTATTACGATATCAAAATTAATTTCCCCAACTTGCCTCCACCCCGCTCCCCCGCCATCCTCCCCGCACCGGAGGAAACCAACGATGTCCATCCAATACACCCCCCTCTCCGGCGCCATCGGCGCCGAGATCCAAGGCATCGACCTCGCCCGCGCGACGGATGCCGAGATCGCCGAGATCCGCCAGATCTGGCTCGCCCACAACGTCGTCTTCTTCCGCGGCCAGAACCTCCCCCCGGCAGAGTTCCTCGCCCTCGCCCGCCGCTTCGGCCAGCCCATCGAATACCCCTTCGTGAAGGGCATCGAAGGCTTCGCGGAGATCATCCCCGTCCTCAAGCTGCCGCATGAAAAGGTCAATTTCGGCGGCATCTGGCACAGCGACACCACCTATCTGGAGCAGCCCCCGGCGGCCACGATGCTGGTCGCCCGCGAGATCCCCAGCCACGGCGGCGACACCCTCTTCGCCAACATGACCCTGGCCTACGAAACCCTGTCCGACGGCATGAAAAAGCTGCTCGACGGCCTGCGCTACATCTCCTCCTCCGCCAAGGCGGACGTCTCCCGAACCCGCGAAGACCGCATCAAGGACAGCAAGCGCGACGACGCGAAAACCCTCTACGAAGCCACCCACCCCGTCGTCCGCACCCACCCGGAAACCGGCCGGAAGGCGCTCTACGTCAACGTCGCCCACGCGCTGCGCTTCGAGAACATGACGGTGGAGGAAAGCGCCCCCCTGCTGGACTATCTCTGCCAGCACGCCATCCGCCCGGAATACACCTGCCGCTTCCGCTGGACCCCGGGCGCGCTCGCCCTGTGGGACAATCGCTGCACCCTGCACAACCCGGTCAACGACTACCACGGCCAGCTGCGCTCCATGCACCGCATCACCCTGGCCGGCGACCGTCCAACCTGATCCCTTGCAGCGCCCCCGCGCCGCGCGCAAAAGTCGCGCCACGCAGGGGAAACGACCAATGACCGAGTTCGACTACATCGTGGTGGGTGCCGGCGCCGCCGGTTGCGTGCTGGCCAACCGCCTCAGCGCCAATGGCCGCCACAAGGTCGCCGTGCTGGAAGCCGGCGGGCCCGACCGCAACATCTTCATCAAGATCCCCGCGGGCTTCAACAAGACCGTCTACAACCCCAACCTCAACTGGGGCTACACCACCGCCCCGGGCCCGCATATCGACAACCGCCGCATCGCCTATCCCCGCGGCAAGGTGCTCGGCGGCTCAGGCTCGATCAACGGCCACCTCTACGTCCGCGGCCAGGCGGCCGACTACGACATGTGGGCCCAGCTCGGCTGCCGCGGCTGGTCGTGGGATGACGTGCTGCCCTACTTCAAGCGCGCCGAAACCCGCGGCAATGGCGGCGGCGACCCCACCGTGCGCGGCAATGATGGGCCCCTCAACATCCAGGACCAGCGCGACCCGCACCCGCTGTCGGATGCCTACATCGCCGCCAACGAGGCGCTCGGCCTGAAGCGCACGCCGGACTACAACTCCGGCGACCAGGAAGGCACCTTCCTCTACCAGCAGATGATGAAGAACGGCCGCCGCTGGTCCCCGGCCGATGCCTATCTCCGCCCGGCCCTGGCCCGCCCCAACGTCACCCTGCTGCAGCATTGCATGGCCAGGCGCATCGTGTTCGAAGGCCGCCGCGCCACCGGCATCGCCGTCTCCATCAAGGGCGGGCAGGAGACGATCCTGAAGGCAGGGAAAGACATCGTGCTCGCCGGCGGCAGCATCAACTCGCCGCAGCTGCTGCAGATCTCCGGCGTCGGCGACCCCGATTGGCTCGCCGATATCGGCGTGCAGGTGCACCACGCCCTGCCCGGCGTCGGCCGCAACTTCCGCGACCACTACGCCACCCGCGTCTCCGCCCGCGTAAAAGGCACCGGCTCGCTCAACGAACGCGCCCGCGGCGTCCGCCTCGTCGGCGAGGTGCTGCGCTACGCCCTCACCCGCAAGGGCCTACTCACTGCCAGCCCCAGCCACGCCGGCGGCTACATGAAGACCCGCGAAGGGCTGGAAACGCCCGACATGCAGCTCTACTTCGCCCCCGCCAGCTACGCCGCCGGCAACTATGGAACGTCAGACCTTGATCCCCTGCCGGGCATGACCCTGGGCTGTTCCCAGCTCCGCCCCGACAGCATCGGCCACCTCAAGGCCGTCTCGGCAGACCCGCTGGTCCACCCGGAGATCCAGCCCAACTACCTCGCCACCCAGTCCGACAAGGACGCCCTGCTCGCCGCCATGAAATACCTCCGCACCCTGCTCCACACCCGCCCGCTGGCCGATTTCGTCGACCACGAGAACTTCCCGGGCAAGGACGTGGTGACCGATGCCGACTGGATGGCCCACGCCCGCGCCACCGGCTCCACCACCTACCACCCGGTGGGTAGCTGCAAGCTCGGCACCGACCCGATGGCCGTGGTCGATCCCGCCACCATGAAGGTCCATGGGCTGGAAGGCCTGCGCGTGGCCGATGCCTCGCTGATGCCCACCATGGTCAGCGGCAACACCTACGCCGCCACCAACATGATCGCCGAAAAGGGCAGCGACCTGATCCTGGCCGGCTAGCCCCCTCGGCTCAGCAAAAGATACCGCGTGGCCAGCGCGATCTCGCCGGCCACGCGCTCGCGCCGTTCCTGCGATTCCCACTCCACGCCCCACTGTTCCGCCTGGAACAGCTCGTCCAGCTGCGATGCCGCCGTGGCGCCGGCGGCATCCAGCACCCCCTCTGCCACCGCCAGCCCCAGCACCAGGCTGCCGGTCGAGGGAACGATGATCCCCAGCGCCGCCAGCGCCGAGACCTTCTGCGCCGCCACCGCCGCCGCCAATGCCGCCACCGCCGAGGCCGGCTGCGCGCGGTGCATCACCCCCGCGGTCACCTCCAGCCGCGCGCCGTAGCGCTCCGCCGCCCAGTCCAGCCAGGGCTGCCATTCCGCCGCCTGCCGCGCCACCAGCGCCGCCGGATCTTCGGCGCGGTAGCAGAGCAGGTCGCTCTCGGCATACTTCGCCAGCTCCAGCGCCACCGCCTCCGCATTGGGCGCCACGCGTTCCTGCGCCGTGCCGGCCAGCCGGGTCAGCGGCGTGTCGGCAAAGCTCATCTCGCCGCCCTTCTTCCCGCCCGCCGCCTGCCACTCCGCCGCGATCGCCTCCGCCAGGCCGGGCTGCCCCAGCAGCAACGGCGCCCCACCGGGCAGGCGCATCGGCTTGCCGTCCAACAGCACCTGCCACCGATCGCCCACCGGCTCCGCCGCGGCGTTGTCCCAGAACCGCTTCATCGCCGAACTCCTATCTGCGCCGCTCCGGCGGGGCCACCAGGTCGGGGCGGGCATTGCGCCCCTCCGGCATCACCCCCATCCGCCCCGCGCGCGCCTGTTCCAGCACCGCCGGGCAGGTATCCGGCACCGCCGCCTCCACCCGCGCCTGCGCGGGAAGCTGCGACTCCAGCTCCATCCGCGGCACCCGGAAGGTGCCATCCAACCTGGAAGGGACAGTGACACCCTGCCCCGCCATCCGGATCGAAGACCGCAGCCGCAGCGCCAGTTCCTCGGTCTTGAGGTCGATCGTGCCGTCGCCCTGGATCGTCACCCGCCCGCTTTCCAGCAGCAGCCCGGCCACCGTCACCTTGCCGCGCTCGGCATCGACGCGGGCCGCAAAGCAGCGCAACCGCGCCAGCGTACCGGCCAGCGTCGTCAGGTTCATGGGCACCCGCGCCGCCCCCATCACGCCGGACAGCGGGTCCAGCAGCAGCCGGCTGTCGATGTTGCCCTCCACGATCGCAAGCCCCAGCCGCCCCGTCAGGCTGTCTACGATCGCCCGGATCGAATCGCCCTCGGCGCTCAGGTCGGCATCGATCTCCAGATCCCCGAACAGGTTGTCCCGCCGGGTGGGGGAGGCAAGCAACGGCTGTACCGGAATCCCGGGGATCGCCGCGCGCAGCCGCATCGGGATCTTCGCGTCGGAGGCATCGACCTCCAGCCGCACGGTGGCCTGCCCGTTCGGCAGATCCGACACCAGCGGATCAGCCATCAGCTTGCCGCCCTCCAGCACCACCCGCCCGGCGACGTTGCGCCACGTCGCGCCGGCCGCCACCAGCTCGCCCAGCGCCAGCGTCAGGTCGGCATCGGCCTGTCGCAGCGCGTCCAGGTGCAGGCGTCGGTTCGGGATCACCCGCGTATCGTCCCAGCCCTGGCGCCGGAACGGCGAGGGTCGGTCGGCCAGTTCCAGCGCGCCGAACGCATCCGCCAGCACCTCGCCCAGCTCATCCGCATCCAGCTTCGTGCTGCGCAACGTGCCAGACAGCCCAGCCCGCGGGGACAAATGCAGCACGAAGTCGCCGCCGAGATCCCCGTGCGGGGTGACGATCGCCACGCTGCGCAGCGCCACGCGCTCGGCAAAGCCGTCGGCCGCACCATCGGCCAGCCGCCCCTCCAGGGAGACGTTGAGCAACCGGGGCAGGCGCTGGCCGACCAGCGGCGAGAGCAGTTCGAGATCCGCGACCCGCGCGCTGACGGCAAGATCGAGCCCGCTGCGCTTGCCCGGTGCCGCCACGCCCCCCTTGAGCACCACCCGCGTGGCGCCGGCCTCGGCCTCGATGTCGATCGGGAAGAACAGTGCCTCCCCGGCATTCTCCGGCAGGAAGGCCGACAGCCCGCCAAGCGCGCCGCGCAGCTTCACCGGCACGCCATTCAGCGTGCCGAGCACCTCGCCACGCAGCGCCTGTTCCAGCCCGGGCATGGTGATATCGGCCGTATCCACCTTCAGGCCCGGCACCCAGGCGGAGAAATCGGAGGCGCCCATCTGCAACCGCGCGCCGGAGATGTCCGGCACGCTGCCGATGCCATCGGCAATGCGGGCGGTGAGGGAGACAGTGCGCATGGCCGGCAGGCGGTAGGGCAGCAGCCCGACCAGCGTGCTGGTATCGCCCACCCAGGCATCGATCTTCACGGCATAGCCGGAGAGTTCCAGCGGGCGCTGGATGCCGCCGGCGACCGTCAGCTTGGCGCCTTGCGATTCTAGCGCCACGCGCAGCGGCCAAGGCGTGGTGGCGGTGTTATCGAGCAGCCGGGGCAGCGGCCCCACCTGGCCGTTGGCGGAGACGCGCTGGGTGCCGTAGCCGAGATCGGCGGAGAGCGACATCAGCCCGCCGCCCTCCGCCTCCGTGAGCGTGATCCGGCGCAGCACCAGGTTGGTGGCCCGGCCGGCCCGGGCATCGGCCAGGGTCAGCCGGCCATCCTTCAAATGGAAGCTCCGCGGCATAGCATGGGCCGGCGCGGCGGTGGGGCGGGTGCCGGGCGGAGCGGGCGGGTTGCGCCAGTTCGGCACGCCGTCGGCGTCGATCGCCAGGTGGATCTCGGGGTCGGCGATCACCAGGCGCTTGATGACGGTGCGGCCGGTGAGCAGGGAGGAGCGCGACAGTTCCGCCTCCAGCCGGCCGATACGGGCCAGCGGCGGGCCGTCGAACCCGGCGCGGGTGGGAATGACCACGTTCTCCAGCGCCACAGTGGCCTTGGCGATCGAATCGATCACCAACGGGCCGGTGATGGTCACCTCCCGCCCGGTGGCCTGGCGCAGGGCGGTCTGGGCTTCTTCGCGCAGGGCATCGGTATCGATCAGCAGGCGAATGATCCCGAGGCCGGCACCGACAAGGATACTGATGCCCAGCACCACGGCCAGGACGAGGCGCAGCCACGGGAAGGGCGGCGGCCGGCCCTCGCGCAGCTGGGCGAGGGGAAACGCACCCTGCCCCGCCCGCTCGATCCTGATCCCGCTGCGCCCCGACATGCCTGCTCCCGTTCGGTCCGGACTGTCCTAGCGCATGCAGCGAGGGGAGGGAAAGGGAAGGGAAGCGTCTTCTTTTTCTGTAGAAAAAGAAGCAAAAAGACTTTTGTGAGCTTGTGCCCGTGCCAGCACGCGCCAAACGAACAAAAGTTTTTTGGTTCTTTTTTTCAAAAAAGAACCCCTTACTTGCTTCGCTTCGGCTTGAAGGGCGGCGGCGCGGAGAACGCAAGCGCCTTGAACGTCTCAATCATATGCGCCGGCATCTCCGCCTCCACGGTGAGCGTGCCGCCGCCAGGATGCGGCAGGGACAGACGGCGGGCGTGCAGGTGCAGGCGCTCCGGGAAGCCTTCCACCAGGGCGGAGTTACGGTTGCCTTCGTCCTGCTTCTCGCTGCCGTAGGGCGCATCGCCAAGGATGGGGGCGCCGATGGACGCACAGTGCACGCGCAGCTGGTGGGTGCGGCCGGTGAGCGGGCTGAGTTCCAGCCAGGCGAGCTTGCGGCCGGCGTGATCCAGCGTGCGGTAGTCGGTGATGGAGTGGGCGGTGTCTTCGTCGTAGGGGCCAGCGACGGCCGCGCGTTCGCCGCGGAAGCCGTCGATGCGGACGAGGTCACGTTCGATCCGGCCTTCCACCGGCACCGGGCGGCCGGTGACGACGGCCCAGTAGGTTTTCTCCACCGTGCGGCCGCGGAAGGCGGCGGCGAGCTTGGCGGCGATGCCGGGGGTGCGGGCAACGACGAGAACGCCGGAGGTATCCTTGTCCAGCCGGTGGACGAGGCGGGGCTTCTCGCCATCGGCGTTGCGCAGGGCGGCCAGCATCATGTCCAGATGCTTGCTGATGCCCGGGCCGCCCTGGGTAGGTAGGCCGGACGGCTTGTTGAGGACGATGAGCTGATCATCCTGGTAGAGGATCATCGACTCCAGCTCGCGGCCCAGGGCGGGGTCGAGCGGCGGCGGAGCGGGTGCGGGGGCGGGGCCGCTGGGCAAAGGCGGGATGCGGATGGCCTGGCCGGGGGTGAGGCGGGTGGCGGCATCGGCGCGCTTGCCGTCCACGCGCACCTGGCCGGTGCGGCACAGCTTGTGGATCACCCCCTGGGTGACGCCCGGGAAATGGCGACGAAACCAGCGGTCGAGGCGGATATCGGCCTCGTCCTCGGTGATTGTTCTCATGGTGACGGTCATGCGCCGCGGTCCTGGCGGAGTTTGGACCAGTAGGCAAGGCGTTTGCCGATCTCGCGTTCAAAGCCCCGTTCCACGGGGCGGTAGAAATCCTGCCGGGGCATGCCGTCCGGGAAGTAGTTCTGGCCGCTGAAACCGTCCTCGGTGTCGTGGTCGTAGGCATAGCCGGCGCCGTAGCCGAGGTTCTTCATCAGCTTGGTCGGCGCGTTGAGGATGTGGGCCGGGGGCATCAGGCTGCCGGTGCCTTTTGCGGCGCGCTGGGCGGCGCCCAGCGCAGTGTAGAGCGCATTCGATTTGGGGGCGGTGCCGAGATAGACCACGGCCTGGGCGATGGCGAGTTCGCCTTCCGGGGAGCCGAGGCGTTCGTAGGTTTCCCAGGCGGCGAGCGTGATCTGCAGCGCCTGGGGGTCGGCCATGCCGATATCCTCGCTGGCGAAGCGCAGCAGGCGGCGGGCGATGTAGCGCGGGTCTTCCCCGCCCACCAGCATGCGGGCGAGCCAGTAGAGGGCGGCGTCGCAATCGCTGCCGCGCAGGGATTTGTGGAGTGCCGAGATGAGGTTGTAGTGCTCCTCCCGGTCCTTGTCGTAGAGGGCTGCACGCTTGGCCAGGAGCTCGGAGAGTTCCGGCACGTCGAGCGGGGGCGTTTCCGGCGGCAGGGCGGCGAGCTGTTCGGCGAGGTTGAGGAGGTAGCGGCCATCGCCATCGGCCATGGCGCGCAGGGTGGCGCGGGCTTCGGGGTCCACCGGCAGGGGGTGGCCGATGGCGGCCTCGGCGCGGTGCAGCAGCAGGTCCAGCCCGGCATCGTCCAGGCGCTTGAGGACGAGAACCTGGCAGCGGGAGAGTAGCGCGCCGTTGAGGGCGAAGCTGGGGTTCTCGGTGGTGGCGCCGATCAGGGTGACGGTGCCGTTTTCCACCACCGGCAGGAATCCGTCCTGCTGGGCGCGGTTGAAGCGGTGAATCTCGTCGACGAAGAGCAGGGTGGCCTGGCCGTGGGCGCGGCGGCGGGTGGCTTCCTCGAAGCATTTCTTGAGGTCGGCGACGCCGGAGAACACGGCGGAGAGCTGGACGAAATGCAGGTTGGCCTGTTCGGCCAGCAGGCGGGCGATGGTGGTCTTGCCGACGCCCGGGGGGCCCCAGAGGATGAGCGAGGCGAGCGAGCCGCGCTGGAGCATGCGAGTGAGCGTGCCGGCGGGGCCGAGCAGGTGGTCCTGGCCCACCACCTCTCCGAGCGCGCGCGGGCGCAAGCGGTCCGCGAGGGGGCCGGTGGTGGGCGTGGGCTCCGGGAGCGGGAGGGACAGGGACACGCCGGGATTATAGCAGGTGTCAGCGCCGCAGGGTGCCGATCGCGATGCCCGAGAGGATCATGGCGGCTGCGACCATAAGGGGGATGTCGATACCCTCGCCGAGGAAGATGGCGGAGCCGGCTATGCCCACCACGGGGGTGGCGAGGATGCCGAGTGCCGTGGTGGAGGCGGGCAGCGAGCGGTTGACGATGGCCAGCGCCCAGAAGGCGTAGGCGGTGGCGATCAGGCCCGTGTAGGCAAACAGCGCAGCCAGCCAGAGCGAGAAGGTGAAAGTGGGCGCCCCCTCGACCAGCGGGGCCAGGATGAACAGCACCACCGTGGCCAGCAGCGCCTGCCAGAACACCAGCTGGAAGGGCGAGCTGATCCATTTATGGGCGCGGGTGTAGAGGATCGACACCGACCATGACAGCGCCGAGAGCAGCAGCATGGCGTTGCCGAACAGGGCGTTGCGGTTCGACCAGTCGAAGGCCAGCGGGTTGAACAGGAAGGCAAGGCCGGCGAGGCCGAGCGCGATGCCGGCCATGCGGGCGGGGGGAATGCGCTCCCGCAGGAACGGCCAGGCGCCGAGGGCGACCCAGAGCGGCGTGGTGTAGGCGAGCACGACGGAGCGGCCAACGGGCACGTGCATCAGCCCGTAGGACATCAGCACCGAGAAGACGATCATGTGCGGGACGGAGATCATGAAGATCACCGGCACATCCCCACGCTTGGGGATGATCATCTGGCCGCGGGCCACCAGCAGCACGCCAAGACCGACGGTGGCGACAAGGCTGCGGATGGCCGACATCCAGAACGGCGGCACCTCCATCACGATCAGCTTGGCCACCGTCCAGGTGATGCCCCAGGCGAGGACGATCGAGGCGAACAGGGCGATGGCGGCGGCGCGGGAGGGCGGGGCGGGTTGGGGCATGGCGGGGTCCACCGGCCAGGGATTGGCCGCCACGTCAAGCCCGCCCCGGGGCGGCCCGCCGCGCGTGTTCATCCCGGGTTAAGGCTGTTGTCGTTGGCTGTGGGCCCCTTGGTGGCACCCTTCATGAACGACATCCTCCATGTTTCGGTCCCGGAGTGCGCTGTCGCGGCGGCACCGTCCCGCGACCCGGTCGTTGCCGCCATGACCGCCGCCGTGGCGGAACCCTTCCTCATTCTCGATCGGCGCCGCCGGGTGCGCGGCTGGAACCCGGCCGCAACGGGCCTGCTGGGGTTGGAGGCGACGCAGCCGGACACGGGCTTGGCGCGGTTGCTGGCCGGCGCCACGCGGATGGATGCCGCCACGCGTGAGGCGGTTGCGGCGACCGCCAGCGCGGCGATCGAGGGTGGGGCGCTATCGCCGTCCCGCCCCTTGGGGTTGCGGGTGCACCAGATCGGTCCGCATCGCTGGATGCTGGTGTTCCCTGCTGAGCAGGACGCGAAGATGGCGGACCTCGTGCTGACCGATCCGCTGACCGGCCTGGCCAACCGGCGCGCCTTCCAGCAGGCTTTGGCCGGCCTGATGCCTGCCACGGCCACGCGCCCAGGCGGGCCTTCGGTTCTGCTGATCGACCTCGACCAGTTCAAGCAGGTCAACGACCGGCTGGGCCATCCCATTGGCGACGCGCTGCTGATGGCCGTGGGGCGACGGCTGCGCTCGGCGCTGCGCGACACGGACCGGGTGTTCCGGCTGGGCGGCGATGAGTTCGCGGTGATCGTCGACACGCCTGACCGGGCCGAGGCGGTGGCCACGCGGCTGGTGGATCTGCTGAGCCGGACCTACCTGGTGCAGGGGCATGTGTGCACCATCGGCGCCAGCATCGGCATCGCCACCGCGCCCGGCGACGGCGACACCGGGGACGAGCTGGTGCGTTGCGCCGACCTCGCGCTGTACCAGGCCAAGGCCGAGGGGCGGCAATGCGTGCGCCGGTTCCATCCCGAACTGGACGCCAAGGCGCGCACGCGGCACGCGATCGAGGCGGATCTTCGCCTGGCGCTGGTGCGCGACCAGCTGGAGCTGCACTACCAGGCGCAGATCGATCTCGCCGGCGGGCACCTGGCCGGATTTGAGGCGCTGTTGCGCTGGCGCCACCCCGAGCGTGGGCTGGTGCCGCCCGATTCCTTCATCCGCATCGCCGAGGAGATCGGCCTGATCGTGCCGTTCGGGGAATGGGTGATCCGCACCGCGTGCCGCGTTTGTGCGAGCTGGCCGGCGCCGCTGGTGGTCGCGGTGAATGTCTCCGTGCTGCAGCTGACCGCGGCGGCTAACCTGGTGGAGACGGTGAAATCCGCCCTGGCAGCCTCCGGCCTGCCGGCGGCCCGGCTGGAGATCGAGATCACCGAGTCTGCCCTGCTGGGCGATCAGGCGACGCCGCGGGCCATCCTGCTGGCCCTGCGCGACATGGGCGTGCGCATCTCCATGGACGATTTCGGCACTGGCTATTCCTCGCTGAGCCAGCTGCGGTCCTTCCCGTTCGACAAGATCAAGATCGACCGATCGTTCATCGGCGACATGGCCAGCAGCAGCGAGGCGACCGCCATGGTGCGGGCGGTGACGACACTGGGCGCCTCCCTGGGCATGACGACGACGGCCGAAGGCGTGGAAACGGCGGAGCAGGCGCGCCAGCTGGGCATCGAGGGCTGCACCTACATGCAGGGATACCTGATCAGTCGGCCGCTGCCGCAGGACCAGATCCAGGCGCTGATCGCGCGCCACGCCACCCACGAACCCTTGCCCCCCTTTCGTGCAGAGAGCGAAACATGAGCGAGCCCCTGTTTCGCCTTCTCTATTGCAGCCGGTCACTGCTGGACCCTGCGAGCGCCGAGGCGGACATCCGCAACATCCTGGAAGTGGCCCGCCGCAACAACCGGGCAGCCGGGCTGAGCGGGGCGCTGCTTTTCACCACCCACGCCTTTGCCCAGGTGCTGGAAGGACCGCAGCATGCTGTGGAGGCAACGTTCGAGCGCATCCAGTGCGACCCGCGCCATCGCGACTCGCAAGTCATCGAAGTTGGCCCGATCGAGGCACGGGAATTCGGTGCCTGGAGCATGGCCTATAGCGGCATGGGCGACGCGCTGGCGGGCCTGGCGTTGGACAAGGCCTTCGCACTCCCTCCAGCGGAAGCTGGCACCCGGGTGCTGGGGATATTGCGCGACGTGATGGCACGCGAAGGCGAATGGGCCTGAACCCAAGGCGACGCGGGAACGCGACGTTTCCGGCAGCCATGGCAGCGCCGCCATGGTTCAAAACGAAACGGCCGACCTGGACGTAAGTCCGGGCCGGCCGTTGTGTTGTCGTGCCTGGGCGAAGTGCCCGAAGGCTATTCGGTCTCGTTTTCCTCCGCGCGCTCCGCCACCGGGCCGCTATCCTGGCCCTTGGCGGTGGGGTCGCGGTCGACCAGCTCGATCACGGCCATGTCGGCGGCATCGCCATAGCGGATGCCGGCCTTTAGCACGCGGCAGTAGCCGCCCGGGCGGGCCTTGTAGCGATCGGCCAGCGTGGTGAAGAGCTTCGACACCATCGCGTTGTCGCGCAGCTCGGCATAGGCCTGGCGACGGGCATGGAGGCCGCCGCGCTTGCCCAGGGTGATGAGCTTTTCCGCCACCGGCCGCAGCTCCTTGGCTTTGGGCAGGGTGGTGGTGATCTGCTCGTGCTTGATCAGCGCATTGGCCATGTTGCGGAACATGGCAAAGCGATGGGTGGAGGTGACGCCGAGCTTTCGGCCGGCAACGCCATGGCGCATGGTTGTCTTCCTAACTCAGCTTCGATCAGAACGGCTCTTCAAGCCGCTTGGCGAGGTCTTCGATGTTCTCAGGCGGCCAGCCGGTGACGGTCATGCCCAGGGCGAGGCCCATGGAGGAGAGAACCTCCTTGATCTCGTTGAGCGACTTGCGGCCGAAGTTCGGCGTGCGCAGCATTTCCTGTTCGGACTTCTGCACGAGGTCGCCGATGTAGACGATATTGTCGTTCTTGAGGCAGTTGGCGCTACGCACCGACAGCTCCAGCTCATCGACCTTGCGCAGCAGGTTACGGTTGAACGGCAGGTCGTCCTGCGGCTCTTCCATGCGGGCGGCCTGCGGCTCATCGAAGTTGATGAACAGCTTCAGCTGGTCTTGCAGGATGCGCGCGGCGACGGCCACCGCATCCTCCGGCGAGACGGCGCCGTTGGTTTCCACCTGCAGCAGCAGCTTGTCGTAGTCCGTGACCTGGCCCACACGGGTGGGTTCCACGCGGTAGGAGACGCGGCGGACCGGCGAGTAGATGGCATCGACGGGGATGAGGCCGATCGGGGCGTCCTCGGGGCGATTGGCGGACGAAGGCACGTAGCCCTTGCCCATCTGCACCGTGAACTCCATGCCGAGCTTCACGCCATCATCGAGCGTGCAGATGACGAGATCGGGGTTCATCACCTCGATGTCGTGGCCGGTCTGGATCTGGCCGGCCTTCACTTCGCCGGGGCCGGTGGCCTGCAGCACCATGCGCTTCGGGCCTTCGCCGTGCATGCGGAGCGCGAGCTGCTTGATGTTCAGCACGATGTCGGTGACGTCTTCGCGGACGCCGGCAATGCTGCTGAATTCGTGCAGCACGCCATCGATCTGCACGGCGGTGACGGCGGCACCCTGGAGGGAGGAGAGCAGCACGCGGCGCAGCGCGTTGCCGAGCGTCATGCCGAAGCCGCGCTCTAGCGGCTCCGCCACCACGGTGGCCGTGCGGGACGGATCAGAGCCGTGCTCGACGCCGAGCTTCTCCGGCTTGATCAGCGAGTCCCAGTTCTTCTGCAAGACGACGCTAAGTCGCATGGATGAATGCCCTGTTCGGTCGGGGCCCGCCGCGGGGACGGGACCTGCCATGGGAGGGGCGGCCCCACCCAAGCCATCGGGGTGGGGCCGCAAGGCTCAGGCAAGGCGCCGGGGAATCAGACGCGGCGGCGCTTGCGGGGGCGGCAGCCGTTGTGCGGGATCGGGGTCATGTCGCGGATGGCGCTGATGGTGAAACCCACGGCCTGCAGGGCGCGCAGCGCGCTCTCGCGGCCGGAGCCGGGGCCGGACACCTCGATCTCCAGCGTCTCCATGCCGTGCTCGCGGGCCTTCTTGCCGGCATCCTCGGCGGCGACCTGGGCGGCGTACGGGGTGGACTTGCGGCTGCCCTTAAAGCCCTGGGCGCCCGAAGACGACCACGCTATGGCGTTGCCCTGCGCGTCGGTGATGGTGATCATCGTGTTGTTGAAGGTCGCGGCCACGTGGGCGACGCCCGACGTGATGTTCTTGCGTTCCTTCTTGCGGGTGCGGGCTTGCGCGGGCTTGGCCATCCGAGGTGATCCTGTTCAAACGGTGGCGACGGGCGCCCCAGCGCCGATGATTTGGGCTGGGGGCGCACCGCCGCTGGTAGCGTGGGCGGCGAAGGCGAAGGGGCCGAAGGGCTACTTCGTGACCTTCTTCTTGCCGGCGATGGCCACGGCCTTGCCCTTGCGGGTGCGGGCGTTGGTGTGGGTGCGCTGGCCGCGCACCGGCAGGCCACGACGATGGCGCAGGCCGCGGTAGCAGCCCAGGTCCATCAGGCGCTTGATGTTCATGGCCACTTCGCGGCGCAGATCGCCCTCGACGCGGTAGTCGCGGTCCACGATCTCACGGATGCGCAGCACTTCCTCGTCGGAAAGCTGGTTCACGCGCTTGTCGTCGGCGATACCGAGCTTGGTGCAGATCTCCTGCGCCTTGGCCGGGCCGATACCGAAGATATAGCGCAGGCTGATAGTCACCCGCTTATTGGTGGGGATGTTCACGCCGGCAATACGCGCCACGCCGTCTACTCCTTCATCATCGGGGCCAGTGCAGAGGATGCCTGTGCCCGATCCAGCCCTTAACCCTACGGCCTTTCGGCCAACCGGCACGAAGCCCGACGCCGGTTTGAAGCCGGTGGGCCGTGGCCTGATGCCGCAAACATCACGGATGGCGGCCGGTGTGAACCGGGGTCGCCAAGGGCGCGCACTATAGCGGCGGCCCTTTGGGAGTCAACGCGCTCACATCACTTCTTCGTGAGCACGCCCGAGCCCTGCGTCTTGCGGGACGCTGGGGTTGAACCTGTTCAGGCTTTGTTCGTCTTCACCAGCGGATCCAGCAGGGTAACAAGTTCCTGCGTGACCGCATCGGGGTCTGCCATGCCGTCGACTGCATGCAGGCGGCCGCGAGCGGCGTAGTGCGGCAGGATCGGCGCGGTCTGCTTGTGGTAGGCGGCCAGGCGGGCACCCACCGTCTCACGGTTGTCATCCGCGCGGCGGGTGAATTCGGTGCCGCCGCAGCGATCGCACACGCCGGCGACCTTGGGGGGCTGCAACGTGTCGTTGTAGCCCTCGCCGCACTTGGCGCAGGTGAAGCGGCCGGCGATGCGTTCCACGAGGGCGCCGTCATCCACCTTCAGCTCCACCACGGCATCCAGCGGCATTGCCTGGCTGGCCAGCATGGTATCCAGCGCCTCGGCCTGCGGCACGGTGCGCGGGAAGCCATCCAGGATAAAGCCGCGCGCGCAATCCGGGCGCGCGATGCGGCCGGCGAGCATGCGGATGAGGATATCGTCGGACACCAGCTGGCCCGCGGCCATCACGGCCTTGGCCTGCAGGCCGACTTCACTGCCGGCGGCGACCTCGGCCCTCAGCATGTCCCCGGTGGAGATCTGCACGATGCCGTAGCGGTCCTGCAGGCGCTTGGCCTGGGTGCCTTTACCGGCCCCCGGGGGGCCCAGCAGGATCAGGTTCACCTTCCCCTCCCTTTGACACGGGCCTTCTTGATCAGACCCTCATACTGGTGTGCCAGCAGATGCGACTGGATCTGCGTGACGGTGTCCATCGTGACGGAGACAATGATCATCACGCTGGTACCGCCGAAGTAGAAGGGCACGCCGTACTGGGCGATCAACACCTCCGGCGTGAGGCAGACGATGCAGAGATAGATCGCGCCGAGGGTGGTGAGGCGGGTGAGGATCGTGTCGAAGTAGCTGGACGTGGCGCTACCGGGACGAATGCCGGGAATGAAGCCGCCATGCTTCTTGAGGTTGTCGGCGGTCTCTTCCGGGTTGAACACCACGGCAGTGTAGAAATAGGCGAAGAAGACGATCATCGCCGCGTAGGTGAGCATGTAGAGCGGCGTGCCGTGGGCCAGCGCCGCGCCGATGCTGGACAGCCAGCCGGGCTCGCCCGTGGCGCCGGAAAAACCGGTGATGGTGGCCGGCACCAGCAGGATGGAGCTGGCGAAAATGGGCGGGATGACGCCCGCGGTGTTGATCTTCAGCGGCATGTGCGTGCTGTCGCCGCCGAACATGCGGTTGCCGACCTGGCGCTTCGGATACTGGATGATGATGCGACGCTGCGCGCGTTCGATGAACACGATGAACATGATCACGGCCGCTGCGACGATGAAGAAGGCGATGATGAACACCGGGCTGAGCGCGCCGGTTCGGCCGAGTTCGAACAGCGAGGCCAGTGCGCTGGGCACGCTGGCCACAATGCCGACCATGATGATGAGGCTGGTGCCGTTGCCGATGCCACGCGCGGTGATCTGCTCGCCGAGCCACATCAGGAACATCGTGCCGCCAACCAGCGAGACCACGCAGGAAATACGGAAGAACAGGCCGGGATCGATCACAGCCGCGCCGAAGCTGCCGCGCATACCTTCCAGCCCCACAGCGATGCCGTAGCTCTGGATGATCGCGATCACAACGGTGAGGTAGCGGGTGTATTGGTTGATCCGCTTGCGGCCCTGCTCGCCTTCCTTCTTCAGCGTCTCCAGCGCCGGCACCGCGGCTGTCATGAGCTGGATGATGATGCTGGCGCTGATGTAGGGCATGATGTTGAGCGCAAACACGGTCATGCGCCCAAGGGCCCCGCCCGAGAACATGTCGAACATGCCCAGGATACCGCCGCCGTGCTGGGCCAGCATCTCACCCATCACAGAGGCATCCACGCCCGGCACCGGGATGTAGGTGCCGATGCGGTAGACGATCAGCGCACCCAGGGTGAACCAGATACGCTTCTTGAGCTCAGTCGCCTTGGAAAAGCTGGCGAGGTTCAGGTTTGCCGCGAGCTGTTCGGCCGCCGACGCCATCTGTTTGCATTCCTCATCATGCCGACGGCGCCAGCGGGTCCTCCCGAGGCGCCGTCGAGCACTTACATAGCGCGCGCCCCCGGGCGGAGGAAGCCCGAGGGCTCCCTCCCCGAGGGCGGGAACATCAGGCTGCGTCCGCCGCCGGCTTGGTCACCGTGGTGGTGACGCTGCCGCCCGCTGCCTCGATCGCGGCAATCGCGGTCGCAGACGCACCGGAAACGGTGATGGTCACGGCCCGGCCGATCTCGCCCATGGCGAGCAGGCGAACGCCGGCCACCTTGCCGCCGCGCACGAGACCCGCGGCGATCATCGCCGCCTCGGTGATCGGCTGGCTGCCGTCGATGCGGCCCGACTCGATGGCCTTGGCCAGCGCGCCGAGATTCACCGGGGCATATTCCTTGCGGAAGATGTTGTTGAAGCCACGCTTCGGCAGGCGGCGGTAGATCGGGAGCTGACCGCCCTCGAAGCCGTTCAGCGCCACGCCTTCACGTGCCTTCTGACCCTTGACGCCCTTGCCGGAGGTCTTGCCCTTGCCGGAGCCGATCCCGCGGCCAAGACGCTTGGACTTCAGGCGCGAGCCGGGGTTGTCGCGCAGTTCATTGAGATTCATCGCACTCTCCTATGGGCTCTTGCGAGCCCGGTCCGAACCCTTGCGGGTTCAGGACTCGTCGACCTTCACCAGGTGGGCGACCTTGCGGATCATGCCGCGCACGGACGGAGTATCCTCCAGCTCGCGCGAACGGCGGATCTTGTTCAGGCCCAGGCCGATCAGAGTCTCCTTCTGGCCCGGCTTGCGGCCAGCCACGGAGGCAATCTGAGTGACCTTCACGGTCTTCTTGGGATCAGGCATCAGCCGCGCCCTCCTGGGCCGGATTGTCGCGCTTGCCAAGCAGGTCGGAGACCTTCTTGCCGCGGCGCTGGGCCACCGAACGCGGGCTGGCACAACGCTGCAGGGCTGCAAACGTGGCCTTGACCATGTTGTGCGGGTTGCGGCTGCCGAGGCTCTTGGCCACGACGTCGCCGATGCCCAGCGTTTCGAACACGGCGCGCATCGGGCCGCCGGCGATGATGCCGGTGCCAGCCGTGGCGCTGCGCAGCACAACGGAGCCAGCGCCGAAGCTGCCGGTAACGTCGTGATGCAGCGTGCGGCCTTCCTTCATCGGGACGCGGATCAAGCCCTTCTTGGCCCGCTCCGTCGCCTTGCGGATGGCCTCAGGCACTTCGCGTGCCTTACCGGCGCCGTAGCCGACGCGGCCCTTCTGATCACCCACCACCACCAGCGCGGCGAAGGCGAAACGACGGCCACCCTTCACCACCTTGGCGACACGGTTGATGGTGACCAGCTTGTCGATCAGATCGTCGCCGCCCTCGCCGCCGCGGTCGTTGTTGCGATCGCGATCGCGACCGCCACGGCCACCGCCGCCTTCCCTCGGTTCACGTGCCATTGCTTCGATTCCCTAGAAGGACAGTCCGCCCTCACGGGCGGCTTCGGCCAGCGCCTTGACGCGGCCGTGGTAGAGGTAGGAGCCGCGGTCGAAGACCACGGCGGTGACACCGGCTGCGAGCGCACGCTCGGCCACCAGCTTGCCAACGGCCGTTGCCGCGTCCTTGTCGGCACCCGTCTTGAGCTGGGCGCGGAGCGCGGTATCGAGCGTGGAAGCGGCGGCCACGGTACGGCCCTGCGCGTCGTCGATAACCTGGGCGTAGATGTTCTTGCCCGAGCGGAACACCGACAGGCGCGGCCGCCCGATGGCCTTGAGGCGCAGCTGAAAGCGAAGGCGCGTGCGCCGGCGCTGCTGCAGGTCCTTGTTGTCGGCGCTCACTTCTTCTTCCCTTCCTTGCGCAGGATCTGCTCGCCCTCAAACTTCACACCCTTGCCCTTGTAGGGTTCGGGCGGACGCCAGGCGCGGATCTCGGCGCAGACCTGACCGACGAGGCGCTTGTCGGTGCCGGCAATCTTGATCGCCGTCGGACGCTCGCAGGTAACGGTGATGCCCGGAGGAATGGCATACACGACGTCATGCGAGAAACCGAGGTTGATCACCAGGTTGGAGCCCTGGACCGCGGCCCGATAGCCGGTGCCGGTGATCTCCATGGACTTGGAATAGCCCTCGGAGACGCCCTTCACCATGTTGGCCACATTGGCGCGGGTGGTTCCCCACATCATGCGTGCCGGCGCAGAGTTGCCGCGCGGCGCGATGGCAATCTTGTTGCCTTCCACCGTCGCGTCGACGTTGTCGGTGAGCTCCAGCTTGAGCTCCCCGAGCTTGCCCTTGGCCGAGAGCACGCGGCCCGCGAGGACCACCTGCACGCCGGCGGGGATCTCGACGGGGTACTTGCCTACCCGTGACATGCCAGCCTCCTCAGAACACGCGGCAAAGGACTTCGCCGCCAACATGGGCAGCGCGGGCCTCCGCATCGGACAGCACGCCGCGAGGCGTGGACAGGATCGAGATGCCGAGACCGGCGTAGACGCGCGGCAGCTCCTCGATCTTCGAGTACACCCGGCGACCCGGCTTGGAGATGCGAGTGATCTCCTTGATGACGGGCTCGCCCTCATTGTACTTCAGCTCGATGCGCAGCTGGGCGACGCCGGGGCGAAGTTCCTCGGCAGCGAAACCGCGGATGAAGCCTTCGCGCTTCAGCGCATCCAGAACATTGGCGCGCAGCTTGGAAGCCGGCGACAGGCAGCTCGCATGGCGCGCGCGCTGCGCATTACGAATGCGGGTGAGCATGTCACCCAAGGGATCGGACATCGACATGTTCCGGCTCCTACCAGCTGGCCTTGACCATGCCGGGGATCTGCCCGGCACTGGCGAGGTCGCGCAGCGCGATGCGGCTGAGCTTGAACTTGCGGTAGTTGGCACGCGCGCGGCCGGTGAGCTCGCAGCGCAGGCGCCAGCGCACCTTCGCCCCGTTGCGCGGCAGCTGTGCGAGCCGCAGCGTTGCCTCGAAACGGTCCTCCACGGGGAGGGTCTTGTCCATCACAACCGCCTTCAGCGTGGCGCGCTTCGCCTTGTCGCGCTCTGCCATGTAGGCGCGCTTGGCATTGCGGTTGACCTGGGATGTCTTGGCCATCCTGTCTTGTCCTCCGGAACCTGCCGGCCTGGGCCGGTGGTTTTCCAAATCGTCGGCGTTGATACCAGGCGCCCGCGCCAGGTGGCGAGGGCCGCCCCCTCTCCTTAGCCGGAGAAGGGGATGTCGAACTTCTTCAGCAGGGCCTTCGCCTCGGCATCGGTCTTCGCGGTGGTCACGAAGACGATGTCCATGCCCCGGATCTCGTCCACCTTGTCGTAGACGATCTCGGGGAACACGATCTGCTCCTTCAGGCCCATGGCGAAGTTGCCACGGCCGTCGAAACCCTTGGTGCCCGGGATGCCGCGGAAGTCACGCACGCGCGGGAGCGCGATAGTGACCAGGCGGTCCAGGAACTCATACATGCGGGTCTTGCGCAGCGTGACCTTGCAGCCGATCGGCAGACCCTTGCGGATCTTGAAGCCGGCGATCGCCTTCTTGGCCACGGTCTTGACCGGCTTCTGGCCGCTGATCAGCGCCAGTTCGGAGACGGCGGCATCAAGCTTCTTCTGGTCGCCAGCGGCTTCGCCGACGCCCATGTTGATGACGATCTTCTCGAGCTTCGGCACCTGCATCGGGTTGGTGTAGCCGAACTCACCGAGCATCGCCGCGCGGATCTCGTCCACGTAGCGCTGCTGCATGCGCGGCATCTCGCCGGTTCCGGCCGTAACCTCGGCTGCAACGGCGTAGGTGACCTCGCCGCGCGCGGCGCGGGATTCGGCCTTGGTCGGGGGGGCAGCACCGCGGCCGCCGCCGGCCGACTTGCCGCCGGATTTGGCGCCGCCCTTGGGGGCGCCCTTCTTGGTTCCGCTCATCGAAGCCTCCTCAGCTCTCGATCACGTTGCCATTGGCCTTGGCAACGCGGACCTTGCGGCCGTCGTCCAGGGTACGGAACGCGACCTTCGTCGGGGTTCCGGTCTTGGGATCGACCAGCTTCAGGTTTGACAGGTGAAGGCTCGCCTCGACGGACACGATGCCGCCGGGGTTGCCCATGCCAGTGGGCTTGGTGTGCTTCTTGGCGACATTCACGCCCTGAACCACCGCGCGGTTGTCCGTGGGGAGCACGCGCAGGACTTCGCCACGCTTGCCGCGCTCGGCGCCGCTGATGACCAGGACGGTATCGCCCTTCTTGATGCGGGCCGCCATGTTACAGCACCTCCGGAGCCAGCGAGATGATCTTCATGAACTTGCGCGCGCGCAGTTCGCGAACAACCGGCCCGAAGATGCGGGTGCCGATCGGCTCCTGCTGCTTGTTGATCAGGACGGCCGCATTGCGGTCGAAGCGAATGGCGCTGCCATCGGCCCGGCGCACGGGGAAGCTGGTGCGAACGATCACCGCCTGGTGCACGTCGCCCTTCTTCACCTTGCCGCGGGGGATAGCGTCCTTCACGGACACCACAATCACATCGCCCACCGAGGCGGTCTTGCGCTTGGAGCCGCCGAGCACCTTGATGCACTGCACGCGCCGGGCGCCGGAGTTGTCGGCGACTTCCAGGTTGGATTCGACGGAGATCATCTAGCTCTCTCCCTCAACCCTGGACCGCTTCGGCCGCAACGGGGGCCTCGGCACCCAGCGGCTGGCCATTGCGCTCAACGACCAGCCACGTCTTGCGCTTGCTGATCGGCCGGCATTCCTCGATGCGCACCATGTCGCCGACCTTGCACAGGTTGGCCTCATCGTGTGCCGCATAGTTCTTCGACCGGCGAATGAACTTCTTGTACAGCGGGTGCATGATACGACGAGCAACAAGAACGGTAATCGTCTTGTCCATCTTGTCGCTGGTCACCCGCCCCGTCAGGACGCGCCTTGGCATCGCCCCTACTCCTTTACGACTGCGCGGCGGGCTTGGGGGCCGCGCGCTTCTGTTCGGTCATGATCGTCTTCACCCGTGCGATATCGCGACGGACTGCCTTCACCCGGCCCACGCCTTCAGTCTGGCCTGTGGCCTTCTGGAAGCGGAGGTTGAACTGCTCCTTGCGGAGGTCCAGGAGCTGCGTCGCCAGCTGATCGCCAGACTTGGCGCGGATGTCGGCCGGCTTGGTTTGCTTGGCCATCTCACGCGTCTCCGATGCGGGTGATGAACTTCGTCTTGATCGGCAGCTTGGCGGCGCCGAGGGTCAGCGCCTCCTTGGCCAGCTCGGGGGCCACGCCGTCGATCTCGAACATGATGCGGCCGGGCTTCACGCGGCACACCCAGAACTCCGGCGAACCCTTGCCGGAGCCCATCCGGACTTCGGCCGGCTTCTGAGAGACGGGCACATCGGGGAAGATCCGGATCCACACGCGGCCGGCACGGCGCATGGCGCGCGTGATGGCACGACGGGCGGACTCGATCTGCCTGGCGGTGACCCGCTCCGGCTCCATGGCCTTGAGGCCGAAGGCGCCGAAATTGAGCGAGGTGCCGCCCTTGGCGACGCCGTGAATGCGGCCCTTATGGGCCTTGCGGTACTTGGTCCGCTTCGGGGAAAGCATGGCTCTGATCCTTAGCGCTGCGGCGCCTGCTCGGCGGCGCGACGGTCCTGTGCCAGCGGATCGTGGGCGAGGATCTCGCCCTTGAAGATCCAAACCTTGACGCCGCAGGTGCCGTAGGTGGTCTTTGCGGTGGCGGTGCCGAAATCGATATCGGCGCGCAGCGTGTGCAACGGAACGCGGCCTTCGCGATACCACTCCACGCGGGCGATTTCCGCGCCACCGAGACGGCCACCGCAGTTGATGCGGATGCCCTGGGCGCCAAGACGCATAGCGGACTGCACGGCGCGCTTCATCGCACGGCGAAAGGCCACCCGGCGCTCCAGCTGCTGAGAGATGTTCTCAGCCACCAGGGTCGCGTCGATCTCGGGCTTGCGGATCTCGACGATGTTCAGCGAGACCTCGCCCTTGGCCATCTTGCCGAGATCCTTGCGCAGGTTCTCGATGTCCTGGCCCTTCTTGCCGATCACCACGCCGGGGCGGGCGGCATAGATGGTCACGCGCGGCTTCTTGGCCGGGCGCTCGATCACCACGCGGGAGACCCCGGCACCGGCCAGCTTCTTGCGCAGGTGGGCGCGCAGCTTCAGGTCGTCGTGCAGCAGCTTGGAATAGTCGGCGCCGGCGTACCAGCGGCTGTCCCAGGTGCGGTTGATGCCGAGCCGCAGCCCGATCGGATTGACTTTGTGACCCATCGGTTATGCCGCCTCGTTCTGGGTTTCGGCCTGCTGGCGTTCGGCGACCACGATCTTCAGGTGGCTGAACCACTTTTCGATGCGCGAAGCGCGACCGCGGCCGCGAGCGTGGAAGCGGCGCATGACCACCGACTTGCCCACCTCGGCGCGGGTGACGACCAGGCGGTCGACATCCAGCTGATGGTTGTTCTCGGCGTTCGCGATCGCGCTTTCCAGCGCCTTCTTCACGGTGCCGGCGATGCGGCGCTTGGAGAAGGTGAGGGTGGCGACGGCCGCGGAGGCCGGCTTGTTGCGGATGAGGCCAGCAACCAGGTTCAGCTTGCGGGGGCTGATCCGGATGTTGGAGAGGATGGCCTGCGCCTCGGTCTCGGCCAGGGCGCGCGGGGTTTTCGGCTTGCTCATGTCAGCCTCGCTTCGCCTTCTTGTCCGACGCATGGCCGGTAAAGGTGCGGGTAGGCGAGAACTCGCCGAACTTGTGCCCGACCATGTTCTCCGTGACCTGCACCGGCAGGAACTTGTGGCCGTTGTAAACGCCGAACGTGAGCCCGACGAACTGCGGCAGGATGGTGGAGCGACGCGACCAGATCTTGATCACTTCGCTGCGCCCGGACGCCCGCGAGGCATCTGCCTTGTTCAGCAGGTACCCGTCCACGAACGGGCCCTTCCATGTGGAACGTGTCATGGCCTCAGCCCTTGCCCTTGTTGCGGCTGCGGATGATCAGCCTGTCCGTGCGCTTGTTGACCCTGGTCTTGTAGCCCTTCGTCGGCTTGCCCCACGGGGTGACCGGATGGCGGCCACCCGAGGTGCGGCCTTCGCCGCCGCCGTGCGGATGGTCGACCGGGTTCATCACCACGCCTCGGTTGTGCGGCTTGCGGCCGAGCCAGCGCGAACGGCCGGCCTTGCCTAGGCTCTGGTTGGAGTTGTCCGGGTTGGACACGGCGCCAATGGCGGCCATGCACTCGCCGCGGACCATGCGGAGCTCACCGGACATCAGCTTGATCTGGGCGTAGCCCGCGTCCTTGCCGACCAGCTGGGCATACTGCCCGGCCGCACGAGCGATCTTGCCACCAGCGCCGGGCTTCATCTCGATGTTGTGCACGATCGTGCCCACCGGGATCGCCGACAGCGGCATCGCGTTGCCCGGCTTGATGTCCGCGCGCGCCGAAGCCACCACCTGGTCGCCGGCCTTCAGGCGCTGCGGGGCCAGGATGTAGGACAGCTCACCATCGCGATACTTGATCAGCGCGATGAAGGCGGTGCGGTTCGGGTCGTATTCCAGCCGCTGCACGATCGCGATCACATCGCGCTTGCGGCGCTTGAAATCGACCATGCGGTAGGTCTGCTTGTGACCGCCGCCGCGGAACCGGCTGGTGATGCGGCCGTGGTTGTTGCGACCACCGGTCTGCGAAAGGCCCTCGGTGAGGCCCTTGATCGGCTTGCCCTTCCACAGCTCGGCCCGGCTGATCAGCACGGTGCCGCGAAGGCTGGGCGTGACGGGATTAAAGTTCTTCAGTGCCATCTGCGTCGTCCCCGCTTACGCCAGGCCGGTGGAGAGGTCGATCGACTGCCCCTCCGCCAGGGTGACATAGGCCTTCTTCACGTCGGAGCGCACACCGGGGCGACCCCGGAAGCGCTTGGTCTTGCCCTTGGTGATCAGCGTGTTCACCGCCAGCACCTTGACCCCGAACAGGCCTTCGACCGCCGCCTTGATCTCGGGCTTCTTGGCGTCGATCGCCACCCGGAAGACGAACTGGCCCCGCTCACTCACGATCGTCGCCTTCTCGGTGACGATCGGGTTGCGGATGATGGTGTACATCGCCTCGCGCGACAGCTGCTTCTGGCGCTTGGCGGGCTTTGCGTCGCTCATTTACTGGCCTCCCTCAGCCGCACCGAGGCGGGCCTTGAGCCCCTCGACGCCGGCGGTGGTGATCGCCAGCACGTCATGGGCGAGGATGTCATACACGTTGGCGCCCACCGTCGGCAGCACGTCCACGCCGATGATGTTGCGGCTGGCGAGCAGGAAGGAGGAGTCCACGGTGTGGTCCACGACCAGCACGGACTTCCAGCCCAGCGCGATCAGCTTCGCCTTCAGCTCCTTGGTCTTGCCGGAGCCGCCCGAAGCCGCATCCAGCACCACCAGCTTGCCGTCGCGCTGCTTCTGCGACAGGGCAGAGATCAGGCCGAGGCGACGTACCTTCTTCGGCAGGTCGTAGGCATGGCTGCGAACCACCGGACCGTGAACGGCGCCACCAGTGCGGAACTGCGGCGCGCGCAGGCTGCCCTGACGGGCGTTGCCGGTGCCCTTCTGGCGATACGGCTTCTTCGTGGTGCCGCTCACCTCGCCCATGCCCTTCACCTTGTGGGTGCCGGCACGGCGCTTGGCCTGCTGCCAGTGGACCACGCGGGCCATGATGTCGGGGCGCGGCGCGGCGCCGAACAGGTCATCCGGCAGCTCGGTGGAGCCGGCGGTGGTGTTGTCGAGGGTCTTGATGTCGATCTGCATGGTCCTGCCCCCTTAGCTCGCCGTCTCGACGAGGCCGGCCGGGAACGGCGCCTCCGCCGGACGGGCGCGCTTCACGGCATCGCGCACAAGCACGTAGCCGCCCTTGGCGCCCGGGACGGCGCCCTTGATCATCAGAAGGCCCTTGGCGGCATCCACAGCGGCAACCACCAGGTTCTGGGTGGTGATCCGCTCCTGGCCGAGATGACCGGCCATCTTCTTGTTCTTGAAGGTCTTGCCGGGATCCTGGCGGTTACCCGTGGAACCGTGCGAGCGGTGGCTGATCGAAACGCCGTGGCTGGCTTCAAGACCCGAGAAGTTCCAGCGCTTCATCGCGCCAGCGAACCCCTTGCCCTTGGTGGTGCCGGAGATGTCGACGATCTGGCCAGCGACGAAATGCGCGGCGGAAAGGGTCGCACCAGGTTCCAGCATGGCGTCGGCGTCGACGCGGAACTCGACCAGCTTCGCCTTGGGCTCCACCTTCGCCTTGGCGTAGTGGCCCTTGTTCGGCTGGGAGACGTTCTTCACCTTGGCCTTGCCATACCCGATCTGGACGGCGGTATAGCCATCCTTCTCTTCGGTACGGGCGGCCACGACCTGCACGTTGTCCACGTGCAGCACGGTGACCGGCACATGCGTGCCGTCTTCCTTGAAGATCCGGGTCATGCCCAGCTTCTTCGCAAGCAGTCCTGTTCGCATTTTCTTCCGTTCCCCAGAGGAACCCGACGGGCGGGTTCATAGGCCAAAACGACGCCCGGGACAGTCCCGGGCGGGAGGGTAGGCTAGAGCTTGATTTCCACGTCGACACCGGCGGCCAGGTCGAGCTTCATCAGCGCGTCCACGGTCTGCGGGGTGGGGTCGACGATATCCAGCAGGCGGCGATGGGTGCGGATCTCGAACTGCTCGCGGCTCTTCTTGTCCACGTGTGGCGAGCGGTTCACGGTGAAGCGCTCAATGTGCGTGGGCAGGGGAATGGGGCCGCGGATCTGCGCACCCGTGCGCTTGGCCGTGTTCACGATCTCCTTCGTGCTGTTGTCCAGCACGCGGTGATCATACGCCTTGAGGCGGATGCGGATGTTCTGGTTGTCCATCACTCGGTTCCGATCAGCGGGCAGTCGTCAATCGCTGAAGTCATAGTCGCTAAAGGCAAAAATCTCGGTAGGCAAAGGCACTTCCGAAACGTCACACCGCCGGGGCCAGGATGGCCCCGGCGGTGCTGATCAGCTGGCTCAGGCGACGATCTGCGCGACCACGCCGGCGCCGACGGTGCGGCCACCTTCGCGGATGGCGAAGCGCAGGCCTTCATCCATGGCGATCGGAGCGATCAGCTCCACGTCCATCGACACGTTGTCGCCCGGCATCACCATCTCAACGCCTTCCGGCAGCTGCACGATGCCGGTCACGTCCGTGGTGCGGAAGTAGAACTGCGGGCGGTAGTTGGTGAAGAACGGGGTGTGGCGTCCGCCCTCTTCCTTCGTCAGGATGTAGCTCTCGGCCTTGAACTTGGTGTGCGGAGTGATGCTGCCCGGCTTGGCAAGCACCTGGCCGCGCTCCACGTCTTCGCGCTTCGTGCCACGGAGCAGGGCGCCAATGTTGTCGCCGGCCTGACCCTGGTCGAGCAGCTTGCGGAACATCTCAACGCCGGTGACGACGGTCTTAACGGTGGCCTTCAGGCCAACGATCTCGACTTCCTCGCCCACCTTCACGATACCGCGCTCCACGCGACCTGTCACCACGGTGCCACGGCCGGAGATGGAGAACACGTCTTCCACCGGCATCAGGAAGGGCTTGTCGATGTCGCGTTCCGGCTGCGGGATGTAGGCGTCAACCGCCTCCATCAGCTTCAGGATCGCCTGCTCGCCGAGTTCCGGCTGGGTGTCGTTCAGGGCGCAGACCGCCGAGCCCTGGATGATGGGGATGTCGTCGCCCGGGAACTGGTAGCTGCTCAGCAGCTCGCGCAGCTCCATCTCAACCAGCTCAAGAAGCTCGGGGTCGGCGATGTCGCACTTGTTCAGGAACACCACCAGGGCCGGCACGCCGACCTGACGGGCGAGCAGGATGTGCTCACGGGTCTGGGGCATCGGGCCATCGGTGGCCGACACCACCAGGATCGCGCCGTCCATCTGCGCGGCGCCAGTGATCATGTTCTTCACATAGTCGGCATGGCCGGGGCAGTCGACGTGGGCGTAGTGGCGGTTGGCAGTCTCATACTCCACGTGGGCGGTGGAGATGGTGATGCCGCGAGCGCGTTCCTCGGGGGCCTTGTCGATCTGGTCGTAGGCCGTGAACGTGGCGCCACCGGCCTTTGCCAGGATCTTCGTGATCGCGGCGGTCAGCGAGGTCTTGCCATGGTCAACGTGACCGATGGTGCCAATGTTGCAGTGCGGCTTGTTCCGCTCGAATTTAGCCTTACCCATCGTGGTATTCTCCGTGCCCGACGTCTGTTCCGGGGTGGGGGGATCTGTCTAGCCGTGCCTCGTGCTGCCCGCCGGCTGGCGGCGGGCGGCCCTTACCACCGGTAGTGGCTGAAGGCCTTGTTTGCCTCTGCCATACGGTGCGTGTCTTCGCGCTTCTTTACCGCCGAGCCGCGGTTGTTCACCGCATCGAGCAGCTCATTCGAAAGCCGCTCTTCCATCGTGTGCTCGCCACGCTTCCGCGCGGCGTCGATGATCCAGCGGATGGCCAGAGCCTGCCGGCGCTCGGTGCGCACCTCGACAGGAACCTGGTAGGTGGCGCCACCAACGCGGCGCGAGCGCACCTCGACGGCCGGCTTCACGTTGTCCAGCGCCTCGTGGAACATCCGCACCGGATCGGCGGCATTGCCACCACGGCGCTTCATCACGTCGAGTGCGCCATACACGATGGTCTCGGCAGAGGACTTCTTGCCGTCGTACATCAGCGCATTCATGAAGCGCGTGATGACAACGTCACCAAACTTGGGGTCGGGAAGGATTTCGCGCTTCACTGCGCGGCGACGGCGGCTCATCGTTCCTCTCCTTACTTCGGACGCTTCGCGCCGTAGAGCGAACGGCGTTGACGACGCTTGGCGATGCCCTGGGTATCCAGCACGCCGCGCAGGATGTGATAGCGCACGCCGGGAAGGTCCTTCACGCGCCCGCCGCGGATCAGCACCACGCTGTGCTCCTGCAGGTTGTGGCCTTCGCCGGGGATGTAGCTCACCACCTCGAAGCCGTTGGTCAGCCGAACCTTGGCGACCTTACGAAGCGCCGAGTTCGGCTTCTTCGGGGTGGTGGTGTACACGCGGGTGCAAACGCCGCGCTTCTGCGGGCAACCCTGCAGCGCGGGAACCTTGTTGCGTGCCCGGGCGGGAACCCGGCCCGAAGCGATCAACTGGTTGATGGTCGGCATAGACCCTCTTTCCGATCCTGTCAGCGATGGCCCGGAAAACCCGCACCATCGTCAAGCCAAACGCACATCACGCCACACGCAAACCCCGCGGCGGATGGCTGTGCCACCCTGCGGGGGTCGACCTGCGTGCGGCCTGAGTCACCCGGTGGCCTGGGGGACGGCGCCGCACACAACCGGTGCCTGCAAACGCGAGCCGACCGATCCTTGGGAGGGGCCGGCTGAGGGCGCGATACCTACGGGCTGAGGCAGGACGAGTCAAGCACGAGACGACGGGAACCGCTGTGAATCAGGCGTTGCGCCATGCGTCCGCTGCGGGGCGGGCGTGCAAGGGCCCAGCGGTTCCCCGCCATTCCACCTGCGCTGCATAAAGAAAGGGTGGGGAGGTTGCCCTCCCCACCCTTTCCAGCACGTGAATGCACGGAGTCGCGCTATTCGGCGGCCTGGCCGGACGTGATCTGCGGCGTATCCTGCCGCAGGCCCTTCTGCTTGTCTCGACCGGCGGCAATCGCGCGCAGCCGGTTCATCACAGCGCCAGTGCCGGCGGGGATGAGGCGGCCCACGATCACGTTCTCCTTCAGGCCCATCAGCGTATCCACCTTGCCGGCCGTGGCCGCCTCCGTGAGCACGCGTGTCGTCTCCTGGAAGGAAGCGGCGCTGATGAAGCTGTGCGTCTGCAGGGAGGCCTTGGTGATGCCCTGGAGCACCGGCATGGCCACGGCGGGGCGCTCGCCCTCCTGGATCCGCTTGTTGTTCTCCTGGTCGAACTCCATCCGGTCCACCTGCTCGCCGGTGAGGTAGGTGGTGTCGCCCGGCTCCAGGATCTCAACCTTCTGCAGCATCTGGCGAACGATCACCTCGATGTGCTTGTCGTTGATCTTCACGCCCTGCAGTCGGTACACGTCCTGGATCTCGTTCACCAGGTAGTCGGACAGCGCTTCCACACCGAGCACCTTGAGGATGTCATGCGGGACGCGCGGTCCATCGACCAGCGGATCGCCCCGGCGGACGAAGTCGCCTTCCTGCACCGAGACGTGCTTGCCCTTCGGGATCAGGTACTCGCTCTCCTCCGCGGTCTCGTCGTTCTTCACGATCACGCGGCGCTTGGCCTTGTAGTCCTTGCCGAACTCCACGCGCCCGTCGATCTCGGCGATGATCGCGTGGTCCTTCGGCCGGCGTGCCTCGAACAGTTCCGCCACGCGCGGCAGACCGCCCGTGATGTCGCGGGTCTTGCTGCCCTCGCGAGGAATGCGCGCCAGCACGTCGCCGGCGGCCACCTGCGCCCCGTTCTCCACCGACAGGATCGAGTCGGGGTTGAGGAAGTAGCGGGCATCGGCGCCGTTCGGCAGCTTGATCACCTCGCCGCGGTCGTCCTTCAGCTGAAGCCGCGGGCGCAGATCCACGCCGCGGGCATTCTGCTTGTAGTCGACGACCACCTTGGAAGTGAGGCCGGTCACCTCGTCCATCCGCTCCACCAGCGTCACGCCTTCGAGCAGGTCGAGGTATTCCAGCTTGCCGTTGCGCTCGGTGATGATCGGCAGGGTGTACGGGTCCCACTCGGCCAGCTTCTGCTGGCGGGTGACCGTGGCACCCTCGTCCACCAGCAGGCGCGAGCCGTAGGGAACGCGGAAGCGCGCACGCTCCCGGCCCTTGTCGTCGGCCAGCACCATTTCGCAGTTGCGGCTCATCACCACCGGCACGTTGGACGAGTTGATGACCACGTTGCGGTTGCGGATGGCCACCACGCCGTCATGGCTGGCTTCCACGCTGCTCACCTCGGCGCCACGCTGGGCAGCGCCGCCGATGTGGAAGGTGCGCATGGTGAGCTGCGTGCCCGGCTCGCCGATCGACTGGGCGGCGATCACGCCCACCGCCTCGCCGATGTTCACCGGTGTGCCGCGCGCGAGGTCACGCCCGTAGCAATGGGCGCAGACGCCGACCTTGGCCTCGCAGGTCAGCACGGAGCGGATCTTCACCTGCTCCACCGCCGCCTTCTGGATGCGCTCGGCGTCCTCTTCCTCGATTAGCATGTTGTTCGGCAGCAGGATCTCGTTGGTGGCGGGATCCAGCACGTCCTCGGCCGTGGTGCGGCCCAGGATGCGCTCGGAGAGGCTGGAGACCTCCTCGCCGCCATCCATCACCGGCTTTACCGTCAGGCCACGCTCCGTGCCGCAATCCAGCTCGACGATGATGCAATCCTGCGCAACGTCCACCAGGCGGCGGGTGAGGTAGCCGGAGTTCGCCGTCTTCAGCGCGGTGTCGGCCAGGCCCTTGCGGGCGCCGTGGGTAGAGTTGAAGTACTCCAGCACCGACAGGCCTTCCTTGAAGTTCGCGATGATCGGCTGCTCGATGATCTCACCCGAGGGCTTGGCCATCAGGCCGCGCATGCCGGCCAGCTGACGCATCTGCGCCGGCGACCCACGCGCGCCGGAGTCGGACATCATCCACACCGCGTTCGTCACGCGGCCGATCTCCTGCTTCTTGATCTCCGCCATCATGGCCTTGGCCACTTCGTCGGTGCAGCGCGACCAGGCGTCCACCACCTTGTTGTAGCGCTCGCCCGCGGTGATCAGGCCGTCCTGGTACTGCTGCTCGAATTCCTTCACCTCGCCCTGGGTCTTCTCGATCATCGCCTTCTTGGTGTCGGGGATGATCAGGTCGTCCTTGCCAAAGGAGAGGCCGGCCTTGGCGGCCTGGCCGAAGCCGAGGCCCATCAGCCGGTCGGCGAAGATCACGCATTCCTTCTGGCCGCAGTGGCGATAGACCGTGTCGATCACGTCCGACACGTTCTTCTTGGTCAGCTGGCGGTTGATCACGCTGAACGGCACGTTCGGGTGCTTGGGCAGCACCTGGGCGATCATCATGCGGCCCGGCGTGGTGTACACCGTCTCGCGGATGGGCTCGCCGGCGGCGTTCACCGTCTCGAAGCGCGCGCGGATCTTGTCGTGCAGGCCCAGCACGCGGGCGTGCAGGGCATGCTCGATCTCGCCCATGGTGGCGAAGGCGCGCACGTCCTTGTCTTCGGTGGCGCGGAACTCCGGCGTCTCCAGGCTCAGGTAGTAGATGCCCAGCACGATGTCCTGGCTCGGCACGATGATCGGCTTGCCGTTGGCGGGGCTGAGGATGTTGTTGGTGGACATCATCAGCACGCGCGCTTCCAGCTGCGCCTCAAGGCTCAGCGGAACGTGCACGGCCATCTGGTCGCCGTCGAAATCGGCGTTGAAGGCGGTGCAGACCAGCGGGTGCAGCTGGATCGCCTTGCCCTCGATCAGCACGGGCTCGAAGGCCTGGATGCCCAGGCGATGCAGCGTCGGCGCGCGGTTCAGCATCACGGGATGCTCGCGGATCACCTCTTCGAGGATGTCCCACACCTCCGGGCGTTCCTTTTCCACCATCCGCTTGGCGGCCTTGATGGTGGTGGCGTGGCCGTACTTCTCCAGCTTGGAGTAGATGAACGGCTTGAACAGCTCCAGCGCCATCTTCTTCGGCAGGCCGCACTGGTGCAGCTTCAGCTCCGGGCCGACCACGATCACCGAACGGCCGGAATAGTCCACGCGCTTGCCGAGCAGGTTCTGGCGGAAGCGGCCCTGTTTGCCCTTCAGCATGTCGGAGAGCGACTTCAACGGGCGCTTGTTGGCCCCCGTGATGGCGCGGCCGCGGCGGCCGTTGTCGAACAACGCGTCCACCGCTTCCTGCAGCATGCGCTTCTCGTTGCGCACGATGATATCAGGCGCACGCAACTCGATCAGGCGCTTCAAGCGGTTATTGCGGTTGATCACGCGGCGATAGAGGTCGTTCAGATCGCTGGTCGCAAAGCGACCCCCGTCCAGGGGGACAAGCGGCCGCAGCTCGGGCGGGATCACCGGAATCACGTCCAGGATCATCCACTCCGGCTTGGCGCCGGATTCGGAGAAGGCCTCGATCAGCTTCAGGCGCTTCACCAGCTTCTTGCGCTTGGCCTCGCTGGTGGTCTCCTTCAGCTCCGCGCGCAGCTCGACCTTCTCGGCATCCGCCTCGATGCGCTGCAGGATGCTCTTGATCGCCTCTGCGCCGATACCGGCGGTGAAGGCATCGTCGCCGAACTCATCCTGCTTGGCCATCAGCTGATCTTCGGTCAACAGCTGGTGCATCTTGAGGTCGGTCGTGCCCGGCTCCAGCACCACGTAGCTCTCGAAGTAGAGGATCTTCTCCAGCTCCTTGAGCGTGAGGTCGACCATCAGCCCGATGCGGCTCGGCAGCGACTTCAGGAACCAGATGTGCGCCACGGGCGAGGCCAGCTCGATATGGCCCATTCGCTCGCGCCGCACCTTGGCCAGCGTCACCTCCACGCCGCACTTCTCGCAGATGATGCCGCGGAACTTCATGCGCTTGTACTTGCCGCACAGGCACTCATAGTCCTTGATCGGCCCAAAGATCCGCGCGCAGAACAGCCCATCCCGCTCCGGCTTGAAGGTGCGGTAGTTGATGGTCTCCGGCTTCTTGATCTCACCATAGGACCAGGAGCGGATCTGCTCCGGGGAGGCCATCTGGATCTTGATCTGGTCGAAGGTCTGCGTCTGGCCCGTCTGGCCCAGGATCTTCATCAGCTCGTTCATGCGGGCACCCTCATATTGGCGTGGGCAGGCACGTCAGGCGGCGGAACCGACCGCTAGGTCGGCCCCGAATCCAGGTCCACATTCAGGCCGAGGGATTTCAGTTCCTTGACCAGCACGTTGAAGCTTTCCGGGATGCCCGCCTCGAACGTGTCCTGCTCGCGCACGATCGCCTCGTAGACCTTGGTGCGGCCCGACACGTCGTCGGACTTCACCGTCAGCATTTCCTGCAGCGTGTAGGCGGCGCCGTAGGCCTCCAGCGCCCAAACCTCCATCTCGCCGAAGCGCTGTCCACCGAACTGCGCCTTGCCGCCCAGCGGCTGCTGGGTGACGAGCGAGTACGGTCCGATCGAACGCGCGTGGATCTTGTCGTCCACCAGGTGATGCAGCTTGAGCATGTAGATGATGCCCACCGTCACCTTGCGCTCGAACGGCTCGCCGGTGCGCCCGTCGGTCAGGATCACCTGGCCGGAGGTGCCCAGGCCCGCCTTGGTCAGCATCCCCTCGATGTCGGCCATCCGCGCCCCGTCGAACACCGGGGTGGCGATGGGGATGCCCTTCTTCAGGTTGTCGGACAGCTCCATCAGCTGGCCGTCAGACATGTTGGCGATCTGGTCCGAGTAGACCTTGTCGCCGTAGATGTCCTTCAGGCGCGCCAGCAGCTCGTCGCGGGCGTGGCCGGTGCGGCGGTATTCCTCCACCAGCTCACCCACCTGCTTGCCCAGCGTGGCGCAGGCCCAGCCCAGATGCGTCTCCAGGATCTGCCCCACGTTCATGCGGCTGGGCACGCCGAGCGGGTTGAGCACGATGTCCACCGAGGTGCCGTCCTCGAGGAACGGCATGTCCTCCACCGGCACCACGCGCGAGCACACGCCCTTGTTGCCGTGGCGGCCGGCCATCTTGTCGCCCGGCTGCAGCTTGCGCTTCACCGCCACGAAGACCTTGACCATCTTCATCACGCCAGGCGGCAACTCGTCACCGCGCTGCAGCTTCTCCACCTTGCTGTCGAAGCGCGCCTGCAGCTTGGCCACGGCGGCGTCGAACTCGCGCTTCAGCACCTCGATCTCGGCCATCACCGCGTCGTCCTGCACGCCAATATGGCGCCAGCTGCCGCGCACGTGCTCGGCCAGGACCTCTTCGGTGATCACCGTGCCGGCCTTGATGCCCTTGAAGCCGCCGCTGGCCTTGCCGCCCAACAGCTTCTCGCGCAGCCGGTTCAGGAACGAACGCTCCTGGATCGCGCGTTCGTCGTCGCGGTCCTTGGCCAGGCGCTCGATCTCCGCACGCTCGATCGCCATGGCGCGCTCGTCCTTGTCCACGCCACGGCGGCTGAACACGCGCACATCCACGATCGTGCCGGACACGCCCGGCGGCAGCTTCAGCGAGGTGTCGCGAACGTCCGACGCCTTCTCGCCGAAGATGGCGCGCAGCAGCTTCTCCTCGGGGGTCATCGGGCTCTCGCCCTTCGGCGTCACCTTGCCGACCAGGATGTCCCCGGGGTTCACCTCGGCGCCGATATAGACGATGCCGGCCTCGTCGAGGTTCTTCAGCGCTTCCTCGCCCACGTTGGGGATGTCGCGCGTGATCTCTTCCTGGCCCAGCTTGGTGTCGCGCGCCATGACCTCGAACTCCTCGATGTGGATCGAGGTGAAGACGTCGTCGCGCGCGATGCGCTCGCTGATGAGGATGGAGTCCTCGAAGTTGTAGCCATTCCAGGGCATGAACGCGACGAGCACGTTCCGGCCCAGTGCCAGCTCGCCCAGCTCGGTGGAGGGGCCGTCGGCGATGATGTCGCCCTCGGCCACCCGGTCACCCACGCGCACCAGCGGGCGCTGGTTGATGCAGGTGCTCTGGTTGGAGCGCATGAACTTGCGCAGGCGATAGATGTCCACGCCCTTGGTCGTGCCGTCCTCGGCCGTTGCCCGCACCACGATGCGCGCACCGTCGATCTGGTCGATCACGCCCTCGCGCTTGGCCACGATGGTCGCACCGGAGTCGCGCGCCACGGCGGCTTCCATGCCGGTGCCCACCAGCGGGGCGTCGGCGCGGATCAGCGGCACGGCCTGGCGCTGCATGTTCGAGCCCATCAGCGCGCGGTTGGCGTCGTCGTTCTCCAGGAACGGGATCAGCGCCGCGGCGACGGAAACCAGCTGCTTCGGCGAAACGTCGATCGCCGTCACGTCCTCCGGCTTCACCAGCCGGAAGTCGCCCTGCTTGCGCACCGACACCAGCTCGGAGGTCAGCGTGCCATCGGCACTCATCTCCGCGTCGGCCTGGGCGACGACGAGCTTCTCCTCCTCCATCGCCGACAGGTACTTCGGATCGCGCTGCACGATCCCGTCCTTGACCAGCATGTACGGCGTCTCGATGAAGCCGTACTTGTTCACCTTGGCGTAGGTGGCCAGGCTGTTGATCAGGCCGATGTTCGGGCCTTCCGGCGTTTCGATCGGGCAGATGCGGCCGTAATGCGTCGGGTGCACGTCGCGCACCTCGAAGCCGGCGCGCTCGCGGGTCAGGCCGCCCGGTCCAAGCGCGGAGAGGCGGCGCTTATGCGTCACTTCCGACAGCGGGTTGGTCTGGTCCATGAACTGCGACAGCTGCGAGGAGCCGAAGAACTCCCGCACCGCGGCCGCCGCGGGCTTGGCGTTGATCAGGTCGTGCGGCATCACCGTGTCGATGTCCACGCTGCCCATGCGCTCGCGGATCGCGCGCTCCATGCGCAGCAGGCCGACGCGGTACTGGTTCTCCATCAGCTCGCCCACGGAGCGAACGCGGCGATTGCCCAAATTGTCGATGTCGTCGATCTGGCCGCGGCCGTCCTTCAGCTCGCACAGGATCTTCACCGTGCGCAGCACGTCCTGCTTGCGCAGCACGCGGATGGTGTCGGGCACATCGTCGAAGCCCAGGCGCATGTTCATCTTCACGCGGCCGACGGCCGAGAGGTCGTAGCGGTCGCCGTCGAAGAACAGCCCGCGGAACAGCGCCTCGGCCGTGTCCGGCGTCGGCGGCTCGCCCGGGCGCATCACGCGGTAGATGTCGATCAGCGCGTCGTCGCGGTTGCCGTTCTTGTCCACCGTCAGGGTGTTGCGCAGCCACGGCCCATTGGACTGGTCCACCGCCAGGGTCGGCAGCGTGTCGATGCCGCGATCCTCCAGCGACGCCAGCTTGGCCTCGGCCAGTTCCTCGCCCGCCTCGGCATAGATCTCGCCGGTCTCGACGTTCACCAGGTCCTCGGCCACGTAGCGGCCCAGCAGGTCCGCACGGCCCACCAGCACCACGCGCGTGGTCTCGGCGATCTTGCGCGCCTGGCGCACGGTCAGCTTCGCCTCGGCCTCGGCCACCACTTCGCCGGTCTCGGCGTCCACCAGAGGCTCCAGCAGCTTGATGCCGCGGAATGCCTCGGGGTCGAACGGGCGCGCCCAGCCCTTGGCCATGCGGGTGAAGATCACCTGGCCGTAGAAGAAGTTCAGGATCTCCTCGGCATCCATGCCGCGGACTTCACCGGGCTCCAGCTCCTCGCCCTGCGCCGCACGGGCGGCGCGCAGCGTCTCGGTGTGGGCGGACTCAAGCGCGTACAGCAGCGTGGTGACCGGCAGCTTGCGCTTGCGGTCGATGCGCACGTACACGAGGTCCTTGGAATCGAACTCGAAATCGAGCCAGGAGCCGCGATAGGGGATCACGCGCGCGGCGAACAGGTACTTGCCGCTGCTGTGCGTCTTGCCCTTGTCGTGGTCGAAGAACACGCCCGGCGAGCGGTGCATCTGGCTGACAATGACGCGCTCGGTGCCGTTGATGATGAACGTGCCGTTGTCCGTCATCAGCGGCATGTCGCCCATGTAAACGGGCTGCTCCTTGATGTCGCGGATCGAGCGGGCGCCGGTGTCCTCGTCCAGGTCCCACACGATCAGGCGCAGGATCACCTTCAGCGGCGCGGCATAGGTCATGCCGCGCTGGATGCATTCCTCAACGTCGTACTTCGGCTCTTCCAGCTCGTAGTAGACGAACTCCAGCCGGCCGCGCCCCGCGAAATCGTCGATCGGGAAGACGGATTTGAAGACCTCCTGCAGCCCGGTATTGGTCCGGCTGTCAGGCGGGGTCGCCATCTGCAGAAACGCCTCGTAGCTGGCGCGCTGCACATCGATCAGGTTGGGCATCTGCGTGAGCTCGGGGATACGCCCGAAGCTCTTGCGGATGCGCTTCTTGCCGGTAAACGAACCAGTGATCGCGTTCATGCCCGTGTCCTGAACAATGGGTCATTCGGTAGTCCCGGTCCTGGCCCGAAGCATGGGCCCAACCGTTCGCAGGTCGCCAGAAACGCCGACACGAGCGGAGACCGCCCCCCTGCGGGGGTAGCCTCCGCCCGATCAGCGCAGTTGCGCGGCTGTCACGCCGCGCAGCTTATCACTTAATCTCAACCTTAGCGCCGTTATCTTCCAGCACCTTCTTGATCTTGCCGGCTTCTTCCTTGTTCACGCCTTCCTTCACCGTCTTGGGAGCGCCCTCGACCAGGTCCTTGGCTTCCTTCAGGCCCAGGCCGGTGATCGTGCGGATCTCCTTAATTACGTTGATCTTCTTGTCGCCGGCTTCGGCGAGGATCACGGTGAATTCCGTCTGCTCCTCAACCGGGGCGGCGGCAGCAGCGGCGGCCACCGGCGCGGCGGCAGCCACCGGCGCGGCGGCGGAAACGCCCCACTTCTCTTCCAGCATCTTCGACAGCTCGGCGGCTTCCAGCACGGTCAGGCTGGACAGCTGCTCCACCAGGTTTGCGAGATCGGCCATCAGAATATTCCTTTAACTTAGTCACTGGTCGGTTCCAAGCAAGCCCGCCTGTCCCATCGGGGGGCGCGCCTGCCACTCAGTCAGCGATGTGCAGCCCTTAGGCCGCCTCGTCCGTTGCCGCTTCGTCCTTGGTGGCATACGCCGCCAAAACCCGGGCGACCTGCCCGCCCGGCGCCTGCAGCACAGCCGCGATCTTGGTCGCCGGGGCATTGAGCAGCCCCAGGATCGAAGAGCGAAGTGCATCCAGCGACGGAAGCTCGGACAGCGCCTTCACACCCGATGCATCCAGCATCTGGGTGCCAAGGGCACCACCGAGCACCACGAACTTGTCGTTGGTCTTGGCGAACTCGATAGCCGCCTTGGCCACCGCCACGGGGTCCCGGCACCACGCAAGCGCGGTCGGGCCCTTCAGCAGGGGGGCGATGCCATCGAAGCGGGTCCCATCCAGGGCGAGGGTGGCCAGCCGGTTTTTCGCAACCTTGTAGGTTGCGCCCGCCGCGCGCATCTGCCGCCGCAGCTTCGTCACATCAGCCACGGTCATCCCCTTGTTCAGGGTGACCACAACCATGGACGTCTCGGCGAACACCGCCGCCATCTCGGCGACGAACGCGTGCTTCTCCGTACGGTCCAAATCCCGTCTCCGTCGGTGGCCAGAAGCGTATGGACCGCTCCCAGCCGGGTTGCCCTAAGGCCAGCACGCACGCCTGGCACCCGAAGGTACCATCCAGGCGCCCGGACCAGCCCGGTTCGCCTGTCCCCGACGGCACGGAATGCCGTCAGTCGAGTCGGAACCGCCAAAAGACACGGGACCTCAGCCCCTTGATTCCCTTGGCATCCCCGTCTCCCACGCGCGCACCCGAAGGTGCCTTAATGCCCCGCCGGCAAAAGCCTTGGGGCAACGTGCGGTCTCGGACAGGATCGGGGGCTCCCGCCCCCTGCCCACACCCGGCCCGAAAGCCGGGGTGTATCTCGTTGAAGCCGTTAGGCGAGCGTGCCCACGTCCACGCGAACGCCCGGGCCCATGGTGGAGCTGACCGCGACCTTCTGCACGTAGGTGCCCTTGGCGCCGGTCGGCTTGGCCTTCACGATCGCATCGGCGAACGCCTTGGCGTTCTCCAGCAGCTTCTCGGCCGGGAAGGACGCCTTGCCGATACCAGCATGCACGATCCCGGCCTTCTCGGCGCGGAACTCAACCTGGCCGGCCTTGGCGGCGGTGATCGCGCCCTTCACGTCCATGGTCACGGTGCCCAGGCGGGGGTTCGGCATCAGGCCGCGCGGGCCCAGGATCTTACCCAGGCGGCCGACGAGGCCCATCATGTCCGGGGTCGCGATGCAGCGGTCGAACTGGATGTCGCCGGCCTGGATCTTCTCGGCCAGATCGTCCGAACCCACCACGTCGGCCCCGGCGGCCAGCGCCTCCTCGGCCTTGGCGCCGCGGGCGAACACGCCCACGCGCAGGGTCTTGCCGGTGCCGTTCGGCAGGCCAACGAGCCCGCGCACCATCTGGTCGGCATGCCGCGGGTCGATGCCCAGGTTCATGCTGATCTCGATGGTCTCGTCGAACTTCGCCTTGGCATTGGCCTGCACCGTGGCGATCGCCTCGGCCAGGGAATACAGCTTCGCGGTGTCAATGGCCTGGTAGGCAGCGGCCAGACGCTTCTTGTGTGCCATGATCTCAGCCCTCCACCACGGTGAGGCCCATAGAGCGGGCGCTGCCGACGAGCATGCGCACCGCGCCGTCGACGTCGTTGGCATTCATGTCGACCATCTTCTGCGCCGCGATCTCGCGCAGCTGCTCCATGGTCACGCGGCCGCTCGCCGCACCCTTGCCCGGGGTGGTGGTCCCCTTCTGGATGCCGGCGGCCTTCTTCAGGAAGTAGGTGTTCGGCGGCGTCTTGGTGATGAAGCTGAACGTGCGGTCGCCGAAGGCGGTGATCACCACCGGCACCGGCATCCCGGGCTCCATCTGCGCCGTCACGGCGTTGAATTCCTTCACGAACGCCATGATGTTCAGGCCGCGCTGGCCCAGCGCCGGGCCGACAGGCGGAGAAGGATTGGCCTTGCCGGCCGGAATCTGCAACTTGATGTAGCCGACGATTTTCTTCGCCATGATCCCTTGGCTCCTGTCTTCCAAACCCGCGGCCACATGGCCACAGGCGGGAAGGGGTTGGGGGACCGCGGTTCAACCGACACCCAGGGCGCGCAAGCGCACCCGGACATCTCCCGCGTTCCGGTGGAGGGCGGCATCTACGCCCCACCCGCCCCCGAGTCCAGCGCTTTCTCGCGCCCGGCCCGCGGGCCCGCCGGACTCCGGCGCATTGCAGATCCGCGCGCCCATGCCACACTGCCAGCCCCGGCGCCGGAGACAGGCATGACCGCCATCCTATTCGTCGCCGTGGCCACGGCGCTCGCCCTCGTCTCGGCGTTGCTGCTGTTCCTGCGGCGCTGGCGCATCGCCGCCCTGCTGGTTCTGATCCTGGCCTTCATGGCCATCGGCGCCGAAGGCCCACGCGCCGTCGCGGAACTGGCCGGCCAACGCCTGCCCGGCATCGTCGCCGCCACCCGCGAAACCCTGCGGCTGGAAAGTATGCGCGCCACCGGCCAGCGCAGCACTCACTACAACCCGAAGCACCGCTTCGGAGCCATCGTCTGCTACCGCGCCCTCGGCGCACCCGGCCTGGGCGCCGCCACCCTGCCCGACCCCGCCGTGCTCGCCGCCATCGGCGAGGTGCCGGGCGAGGCCGACCGCCTCTGCCGCACCGCACCCGGCCAAGGCATCCTGCGCCAGGCCGAGGTGAAGCTCGACGAAGCAACCCACGACAGCACCACCGCCGGCCAACCCGTCATGCTCCACGTGCTGCGCCCCTTCGGCCTGCTCGAATGGGCCTGGACCACCGACGCCCCGCTGCTGCCCTGGCTTGCCCGCCCACGCTGGGGCGGCGGGGCGGAAACCACACTGTCGGCGCAGGTCGTCTCGATCACCATCGACCAACGTGGCCGAGGCCTGCTCAGCCGCCGCGCCCAGGACTATGCCGTGCCCATCGCCCATGTCCGCCTGCGCTACGCCCCGCCCGGCCACCCCGCCGGGGTGGAAGGCGTGGATGCCGTGGATGCCCCCTCCGTCACCCACCTCGCCCCAGGCAGCCGGGTTCAGGCGGTCGTCACTGCCGACGCACCCCGCTCGCCCCGCCTGGCCAGCGCCACCCGCAAATACTGGTGGCGCAACCACGTGCTGGAAGCCGCCACCGCCCTGGCACTGCTCGCTGGTCTGGCCGCGCTCGTGGTCGCGCTGCGTCGCCGCCGCCGGCCACGCTAAAGCGGCGATTGCCCTCCCCCCCGGCATGCCGACTATCCTGCCGCTGCCCGCCGCAGGAGCCCGCATGCCGCACGCCGCCACTGTCAACGGAACGCGCTACACCTTCCCCAACCTGCGCACCCTGCTCGCCCGCGCCACCCCCCTGCGCTCCGGCGACATGTTGGCCGGCCTCGCCGCAGAATCCGCCAGCGAGCGTGTCGCCGCCCAGCTTGCCCTGGCCGACCTCCCGCTGCGCGCCTTCCTCAACGAGGCCGTGGTCCCCTACGAAACCGACGAGGTCACCCGCCTCATCATCGACAGCCACGACGCCGCGGCCTTCGCCCCGATCGCCCACCTCACCGTCGGCGGCTTCCGGGACTGGCTGCTGGCCGAGGCCACCCCCGAAACCCTCACCGCGCTGCGCCCCGGCCTCACCCCCGAGATGGTCGCCGCCGTCTCCAAAATCTGCCGCCTGCAGGATC
>CAMDAM010000004.1:0-42910 GCA_945888575.1 Asaia bogorensis
GCCGAGGCGGGCTTTGCCGGCACGACGGTGAGCTTCGTGAACTTCAAGGACGAGCTGCCCTATTTTATCGACAAGGTGTTGCCGCTGCTGCGCGATGCCGGACTGCGCCACTAGTCTTTGTTTGATCGCGTGCTTCACGTCTCCGGCGAGTCCGCCTCCGACGATCACGCTTCAGGAGATTCCGATGCTTCCCGCCGCCGGCCAGATGACCATCTGCTTCGCCCATGTCGCCTACCAGATGCAGGCGCGGTTCGCGCTGCGTCAGGCGGGGATCAACAGCATCGAGGTGCGTGACCGGGCGGGGCTGGAGGCGGGGATCGCGCATGCCGATGTGCTGGTGGTGTCTGGCCTGTGGCGCAACGAGCTGGTTGGGATGGCGCCGCGGCTGAAGTTCATCCAGTCGATCGGGGCGGGGACCGACCAGTTCGACCGCGAGGTGCTGCGCGGGCGCGGCATCCGGCTGGCCAGTGCCGCCGGGGTGAATGCGCGGGCGGTCAGCGAGCATGCGATGTCGCTGATCCTGGCGCTGGCGCGGCGGCTGCCGGAGGCGCGGGACAACCAGGGGAAGAAATTCTGGCGCGGCATGATCGGCGACCTGGGCCAGCGCGAGGACGAGTTGCAGGGCAAGACGTTGGTGATCGTGGGGCTGGGCAAGATCGGCGGGCGGCTGGCCCATATTGCCAAGGCGTTCGACATGCGGGTGATCGGCGTTCGGCGCGACCCGGCCGGGGGGAAGGGGGCGGCGGACGAGGTGCATGCGCTGGCGGCCCTGCCCGGCCTGCTGCCAGCCGCGGATTTCGTGGCGCTGACCTGCCCGTTGACGCCGGAGACGACGAACCTGATCGATGCGGCAGCGCTGGCGGCGATGCGGCCATCCGCCTATCTGGTCAACTGCGCGCGCGGGCGCGTGGTGGATGAGCCGGCACTGGTGGCGGCGCTGCAGGCCGGTACGATTGCGGGGGCGGGCATCGACGTGACCTGGGAGGAGCCGCTGCCGGCCGAGAGCCCGCTGTGGGATGCGCCGAATGCGTTCATCACGCCGCATACCGCCGGCGAGACGCGGCGCTACGAGGACAACGTGCTCGACATCCTGATGGAGAACCTGGCGCGGCAATGGCGCGGCGACGCGGCGCTGCTGAACCAGGTCGTGTAGCCCGGCCGCCCCATGCAGGATCAGGACGCGCCGGCGGTGACGCCGACCTATGCCATGGACGAGATCGCGTTGCGGGCGGCTGAGGCTCGCAGGCGATCCGCCTGGTTCAGCACCCAGGGCAACCGCACGGCGGCACGGCCGGTGTGGGACTTCAACCATGTGATTGCCTATGGCCAATCCCTGTCCAGCGGCTGGGAAGGTTGGCCGGCCTTGTCGGTGGCGCAGCGGCACGACAGCCTGATGGTCGGCGGCTCCGTGCATGGCACCACCGAGAGCGGGCCGCACTTCCAGGTGGCCGGCACCCCGGCGTTCCAGCCGCTGGTGGCAACGGTGATGGCCAACGGGCCCAAGGGCGAGGTGCTGGCACCCGACGCGGTTGCGGCACTGCCGGTTGGCAATGTCGCGCTGGGCGAGACGGTGCTGGAGGGCGCGCTGGATTTCTGGCGCGGGCGGCAGCTGGCACGGCCCGAGGGCGCGTATCCTGGCCGGTTCGTTGCGACCTCCACCGGCGTGGGTGTCCAGACGATCGAGCAGCTCTCGTTTGGCCAAGGGCCGTTCGAGCGGCCACGCCAGGCGGCGCAGCTGGCGAAGCAGTTGGCGGGGGAGGCTGGCGGGAACTACGGGATCGTGGCGCTGCTGTGGCTGCAGGGGGAGAGCAACTCCGTTGGCAGCGGCACCCAGGACCGGCGGGGCTATTTCGACCTGACGCAGACGCTGCAGGCCGATTTCAACCGCGAGATCGTGCAGGGCGTGGCCGGGCAGGAGGCGATGCCGGCCGTGTTCACGCACCAGGTCGGCGGGATCTATGTGCGCGATGGGACGAACATGTCGATCCCGATGGCGCAGCTGGATTGCGCCTATGCGCTGCCCGATTGGTTCATGGTGGGTCCGGCCTATCCCGTGACGGAGAAGGGCGGGCATCTCGACCCCAACGGCTATCGCTGGCTGGGGCAGCAATTCGGCAAGGTGATGCACCTTGTGCTCGACCTGGGCGAGGGCTGGAAGCCCGTGCACCCGATGCGCGCGACGCTGCGCGGGACTCAGGTGCTGGTGGATTTCCATGTGCCGCACCCGCCGCTGGAGTTTTCGCCCTGCTACGTGCGGACCAAACCCACCAGCTTCGTCGATGGCGGCTTCCGCGTAACGGACGAGGCCGGCGAGGTGGGCGTGCTGGCCGCTGCGGTGGTGGACGAGGTGAGCGTGCTGCTGGTGCTGGAGCGGGCGCCCAGGGCCGATGCGGTGCTGTGGTATGCGGACCAGACGAAGCATGGCGGCTATGGCAACCTGCGCGACAGCGACCCGACGCAGGCAACCCGGGACTACGAGTTCCACGAGGGGTCCGGGCAGTATCCCGGCGCGAACCTGCCGGAGCTGATCGGTAAGCCCTATCCGCTGTGGAACTGGTGCATTGCGTTTCGGACGGCATTGGAGCCTGACCCGGTGCCATTGGTGGCCGCGCTGGCCGCCGTGACACCCGACGAACCGCCGGCCGAGGCAGAGGCCGTCGTGCAGCCCGCTACCGTGCCGACGGTGGAGCCTCCGCCTGCCGTCGCGGCCGAGGAACCGGCCGTCATGGCCCCCTTGCCGCAGGACGATGTGCGTTCAGGGGAGAGCGGAGCCCACGGAACCGCGGAGACACCGGCCTGGCAGGTGTTGCGCGGGGCGCCCGTGCCGCCGCCTGAGCCTCTGCCTGTGCCGCCGACACCACCGGCCCGCGGGTTCCTGGCCTGGCTGCGGCGGCTCTTCGGCGGGGGCTGATCCGCAACCCTGGCGCGAGGACCCGCCTTACGGATGGCGCGCCTCTGGTCGGCTGCGATCAGCGCCGGAGCGGGGTCGCGTCTGCGTCGGCGCGCTGGCGCACCAGCGGGGGGCCTTCCGGCTTGGCGGCAAGGAGTGTCATGGAGGCGGCGCCGAGCCAGCGGATCTCGAAGCTCAGGCGGACCGGCAGCATCGGCGAGTCTGGTGTGAGGCGCGCCAGCCAGGCGGTGCCCTTTTGCGGCCGGGCGGCTGCTTCGCGGTCGGCATCAAGCAGGAAGCCCGCCAGCAGCCGGCCCTCGAAATCGCAGCGCAACGCCGGGCCGGCATAGGCCGGGGTGGCGTCTGGCGGGAGGGTCTCCCAGCCGCCGGTGCGCGAGGTGACCTCGAACAGGCGGCGGCCATCGAAGGTGCGCAGGGTGCCATTGCAGGCCGAGGTGAGGGTGGCCTGGCGGGCCAGGAGGGCGGCGGCGCTGATGCTATCGACCGTCTCGCGCTGGAGTGCCGGGGGCACGGGTTCGCGCTCGGCGGCGTTCGGCGGTTCCAGGCGAAGGACATCCGGCTGCGAGGTGACGTAGTCCATCAGGGTTTGCCGGGGGGAGCCGCGCCAGGTGCCGGACACGGCGTAGCGCTGCGGCACCACGGTGTTGCCGGACCACATGCCCTGGGCGAGAGTTCGCGACTCGCCGCGGAACAGCAGGCCATAGGTGCCCGCCGTGCGCGTGGCGATATCGATGCGGTAGCCGCGGCCAGACATTTCCACATCGGCTTCCGTCATCATCACCCTCAGGCCCGCGACCGTGGTGGCATAGGACAGGGTGGTGAAGCTGCGGCCCGGTTGGGCGGCTGCGGGCAGGACCACGCAGAGGAAGCCCAGGAGCGAACTGGCCAGGATGCGTGTTTTCATGATTTGGATGTAAGGCTGGATGCGATTGGCGACAACCAGTGGGTTGACTCGCCGCCGGAACCCCCCTATTTCGCCCCTCCCGGGCCGGGCGCGTAGCTCAGCGGGAGAGCATTCGCTTCACACGCGAAGGGTCACAGGTTCAATCCCTGTCGCGCCCACCACTTTCCGGCCCCCTTTTTTCTTCTCGGTTTGATCGACATGCGGTGCCTGCTCAGCGGGGCCGTGGCACGAATTCCAGCTCAAGCCTGTTGGTGCCGGCCTGGGTACGTGCGTAGCGTGCCGCATCGGTGTTGCCGCGGATCAAGTGCAGGCCGAAGCCGCCATCATGCATCCCGGCGATGGCACCGGTGATCGGGCGCGGGGCGGCCTGCAGCGGGTCGAATGCGGGGCCATCGTCCTCCATCGCGACCAGCGCGCGCCCATCGGCGCAGCTGGCATCGAGCGCCGCGTGCGTGGCGCCATTCGGCTCCGCATGGCGGATGACGTTCATCATCGCCTCCTCCACCACCAGCTCCACGCGGAAACAGACTTCGGGCGGGCAGCCGCCGGCGGCGAGGAAGTTGCCGAGCTGGCGCTGGGCAGCAGACAGGGCGGGCAAGTCGAGTGCGAGCGCCAGGTGCAGGGCGCCCGCTTCCGGGTGCATCAGCCCGCGACCAGGGCCAGCGCCGCCTCGGCATCGGGCGCATGGGGAATGAGGTCGAGCAGGGCCATGGTTTCGAACACCTCCAGGACCTGGGGCTGCACCCCGGTCATCGCGATGCGGGCACCGCGCCGCGCGGTGAGGCGGGCGATGGAGATCAGCATCCGGATTCCGAGCGAACCCATGAAGGGAACCTGGTTCAGGTCGATCACCACGTGCCCCTCCTTGGCCCGCAACTCGGCGCTGAGCGCGGCCTCGATGAGGTCGACCCCCGCGGCATCGGCGCGCCCGACCAGGACAACGCGGCATGTGCCGGGGGCGGGTGCCTGGAACTCGTATTTCATCGGCCGTCCTTTCAGGGAGCCCGGGCTAGCCGAGCTGCAGGGTGATCGCGGAGAAGTCGTCGTCCAGCGGGCGCTGTCCGGAGAGGGCGCGGACACGCTGGTAGAGGCGGTCTGGGCCCTGGGTCCAGTCGCCGGGGTCGCAGAGGGAGGCGGTGACCTGTGGCATGCCCCAGGGCTCGCGCACGTCCTCGGCCAGTTCCACCGCGCCGTCGCTGAACAGGTGCAGCCGGGCCTCGGCCGGCAGCTCCACCGTGGCGGTGCGGTAGGGGAAGCCGGGCATGGTGCCGATCCCTGCGCCACGCCCCGGCAGGGCCCGGGGCTCGCCGCTGGCGTGGAGCAGGGCGGGATGGTGCCCGCCGGCCGCGTAGCTCAGCCTTCGCGTGGGGATGTGCAGCACGCCGTACCACATCGTGAAATACATGCCGTGGTGCTTGTCCATGTCGAACATGTCGTTCAGCGCGGCCAGCACGGAGGCGGGTTCGCGCGGATCGGTGCCCGGCAAAGCGCGCTGGCGCATGACGTTCATGACGCTGACGGAGTGCATCGCCGAGCCGACACCGTGGCCGGAGACGTCCAGGATATAGGCGGAGAACCAGTCCCCCTCCCGCTGGTAGCCGAATGCGTCCCCGCCCAGCGAGGCGCAGGGCTGGAAGGTCCAGGCGGCGCGCACGGGCCCGTCGGTGATCGGGGGCGGCAGCAGCGCGTTGACGTAGGCGCGGGCCTTGGCGATGTCGCTGGCCAGCGAGGCGGCGGCATGCGCTTCCTCCCGCCGGCGGCGCTCGTAGCGCAGGGTGTGCGGGCCGACCTGGATGCGCGCGCCATCGGCCAGCACGACCGGTTGCTGGATTCGCAGGCCATCGACGAAGGTGCCGTTGGTGGAGCCCAGGTCCATGATCGTCACCTGGTCGCCGGCGCGATCCAGCATGCAGTGGCGGCGGGAGACCGCGCTGCCGTCCAGTACGATGGCCGCGGGTGCGACGCGGCCGACGACCAGCGTGGTTCCATCAAGGGGATGGCGTTGGATCGGGGTACCGTCGGCCTCCTGCACCAGGGCATGAACGAGCGTTCCGTCCACCGGGCCACTGGGCACGGCGGCGCGGCTGATCATCGTCCGCTCGGTTTCAGTGCCGTCGTCGCGTTCGTTCATCATGGCTCCCGGCTCCGGCCGCCGCTTGGCCGTGGCGCGGGAACGCTAGCGAGGGCATCACGCGCCTGTCATTACCCTACGGGCTCTATACCGCGGTCGCACAGGGTCAAGTGAAGGTTTTGCGGCGGGCGATCAGAAATGGATCAACGTGGGTGCCAGCCAGCCGAACAGGCCGAGGACGGTGCCGAGGGCACCCAGCACCAGGCCGCCCAGGGCAAGCATCGGCACGCCTGTGACGATGCTGGCGGAGGCCACCACGATGGCCACCTGGAAGGCTGCGGCGCCATATTCGAACAGATGATAAGCCGACATCGAGCGGTCGCGGACTGTTTCGGCCTTGCGGGCGCGCTCCATCAGTTCCTTGCGGCCCTCGCCGGTTTCGGGCTCGCTTTCCCAGCGGCTTGCACTGTCGCGCCAGCGCTTCTGCTGGGCTTCGATCGCCGCCTTGAGTTCCGGTGCCGCGGCGGACCTGGCCAGTTCGGCCTCCTCAGCGGCCGTGCGGACGGTGGTTTGGCGGATGGTGCGGGCCTGGAAGAACGACCAGAGGTTCGCGGCCTCGATGTTGCGGGCCAGCGCCTCGGTCTGCGCGCTTTTGGCGCCGGTCTCCACGACGGCAAGGAAGAGGGCAAGAATGGCGATCAGCAGGGCGATGCGCTTGTCGCCGCCGTGATCGACATGGGCGTGTCCGGCCATGGTCGAGTCTCTCCGCGTGCCTGGGGGAAGCCCGCGCTAGCATCGCGGGCTTCCCGAAGGCAAGCGCAGGGGATCAGGGAACGCCGGACTCGCCGAGATCCCACCAGAGGCCGGCATAGGCGGCCAGGCCCTCGCGGGCCGGGGCGATCAGGAAGTGCTCGTTCGGGCCGTGCTGCTTGCAGCCGTTGTAGCTGAGTGGAATCCAGACCAGCGGCACGCCGAGGTGATCGACGAACACGTCCCCGGGCAGGCCGCCGCCGCCGTTCGGGATGACCTGCACGCGCTTGCCCAGCGACTTCTCCATGCTGGTGACGGTCCAGCCCACCCAGGGATTCGACAGGTCGGTGCGGCTGGCGGGCATGCCGATCTTGGCGTTCTCGATCTGCACCTCCGGGAAGCCCGCGGCATCGAGGTGGCGGCGCAGCGCGGCTTCGAAGCCGGCCACGTCGCTGTCCACGGTGTAGCGCAGCTGGATGTTGGCGCTGGCCCAGGGGGCGACGGCGTTCACGGGGGCTTCCGGGCGGCCAGCGATCATGGCCAGCACAATGAAGCTGGTCCAGCCAAACACCTTCTCGGCGCTGGTGAAGCCGGGCTCACCCCAGTTCGGGTCGATGGTGGCGGATTCCTCGCTGGGCAGTTCGAGGCCCGCTAGCGCGCCGCGCACCTGGGCCGGCAGGCCGTTCTGCGGCAGCCAGTCCCGCACCTGGATCTTGCCGTGGCGGTCGCAGATGGAGGCCAGGGCGTGGGACAGGACCACGACGGGATCGACGATCATGCCGCCCCAGTTGCCGGAATGGACGCCGCCCGGGCGCAGGCGCACGCTGAGGTCACAGCCCCAGGAGCCGCGGGTGCCGGTGGTGACGGTGGGGATCGGCGCGGCGACGCGGGGGCCGTCGGAGGCAATCAGCACGTCGGCGGCCAGTTCCTTGGCGTGGCTGGCGACGAATTCCTTGAGGCCGGTGGAGCCGCGCTCCTCGCTCATTTCCAGCACGAGCTTGAGGTTGAAGCCGAGCTTGCCACCGCGGGCGGCCAGCACGTGTTCCAACGCGGTGAGGTGGGTGGCGTGCTGGCCCTTGTTGTCGGCGGTGCCGCGGCCGTACCAGCGGTCGCCAACCTCCTTCATCTCCCAGGGCTTGAGGCCTTCGTCCCACTGGTCGTCCAGGCCGCGGACGGTGTCGCCGTGGCCGTAGGTGAGGACGGTGCGGTAGCTGGGGTCCTCGATGCGTTCGGCGACCATGATCGGGCCGAAGCCCCCGCGCGGGTTGGGATGGATGGTGGCCTTGAAGCCCATGCGGGTGACCCAGGGCTCGATCGCTTCCTTCAGATAGCGCCACACATCCTTCTCGAAGGCGGGGTCCTGCATGGTGCTGGGAATCGCCACCAGGGCGGCCAGGCGGTCGCGGAAGCCGCCGGCGTCGAAGAAGGCGAGGGCGGACGAAATGGCGTGGTCACGGCTGGACATGGGCTACTCCGAAGGAACGTGACACCAGTATGCGGCGCCGGGCGGCGGGCCGCTACCGCAGGGCGTCGCCAAAGGCAGTACGCAGAACGCGGGTGACGATCAGCATCCGCGCGATGGCGTCCCCAGTGAACTGCGCCAGCGCGGCATCGACCTGCGGCACTAGCGCGGGGTCAAGCGACGGTACCTCGGCCACGCGCGGCAGAGCGGCGGCGCGGTTGCGGGCAAGGGCCAGGCCGCCGGCAATGGCACGCTCCAGGCGGCCGTCGGCACCCAGCGGCGCGAGAATGGGCCAGGCCAGCGCGAGGAAGGACGGCCAGTGCGCCAGGTTGCGCCACATGCTGGCCAGCACGGGGTCGGCGCGGTCGGACCCCATACGGTTCAGCGCCGTCACCAGGGCGGCGGTATCCGGCGCCATGGCGGCGAGGTCGAGCAGTGGCGGCAACACCAGCGACTCCCCGGGCGGCAAAGCTTCTTCGGCGGGCCGCCAGGGCGAACCACCCTGCCCTGCCAGCCGCGCGCGGGCGGCGGACAGGGCCAATAGCGCCATTGCGTTGGTGCGGTCATAGGCAGCCATCACGCGCCCAATCCCGAGGCGGTTCTCAGCGGCGAGCCCGGCGGACTCCAGAACGTAGCGCGGCACCTCGGGGGCGGACGGCAACACGAGGGCTGTACGCAGTGACTCCGCCTCCCGCGCAATCGTGCCGTCGGCATAGAGCGGGCGCACCGCGCCCCACACATGCGCCAGCGCTCCGTCGATGGTGGCAAGATGGCGCCAGATCAGGTTCACCACGTTGACGCCGTAAACCCTGCGGATATCGGCGAACAGCACCGCCGTCTCCCCTGTGGCCGCGGCCTCGGCAATGGCCGGCACCGGATCGCTGCTCATCCGTGTTCCCCTGTCACTCAGACGAGGTTGCCCGATCGGCCCGGCTGCGCCAAGAACGGGGACCACACTCAGGGAGTCCGGCCATGACCGCCGCGCCGCTTGCAGGAACCGTCAGCCTCGTCATGGGCGCCAGCGTGGGGCTCGGCGCCGCGGTGGCCGAGATCCTTGTGGCGCAGGGCGCCTCGATCGGCATCGCCGCACGCCGCGGCGACGATCTGAACGCGCTGGCCGCGCGGCTGGGGCCAAATGTGCTGCCCATAACCTGCGACGTGTCGGACTACGGCCAGGTGAAAGCGGCGGTGGAGGCCACCGTGGCGCGGTTCGGGCGGCTGGACCATCTGATCAACAATGCCGCGGTGATCGATCCGATCGGGCGGGTGGCCGACACCGATCCGGCGGCCTGGGCGAAGGCCATCGAGATCAATTTGAGCGGCAACTACTACGCCATCCATGCCTGCCTGCCGCATCTGCTGGCGAGCAAGGGGGTGATCGTGAATGTCAGTTCCGGCGCCGCGCACCGGCCGCTGGAGGGCTGGGGCAGCTACTGCGCCTCCAAGGCGGGGCTGGCGATGCTCGGCCGCTCGCTGATGCTGGAGTATGGCGCGCAGGGGCTGCGCGTGTATGGCTTCGCGCCAGGCACGGTGCGCACGGCCATGCAGGAGAAAATCCGGGCGTCCGGCATGAACCCGGTGAGCCAGTTGCTGCCCGAGCAGCACCTGCCACCGGAGATCCCGGCGCAGGTGATCGCTTGGCTATGCCGCGCCGAGGCGGCGGACTATCCGCAGGGCGAGTGCGCCATTCGTGACGAGGCGCTGGTGCAGCGGGCAGGGATCACCCTGCCCGCCTGACGCGTTTCAGAGCCGGGGCGTTTCCACCCCGGCATTGCGGGACGCGGCGACGAGGACCGCGGTGATGTCCTCCTTGCCCAGCCCGTGCACCGAGCGCGCGATGCCCATGGCCTCGCGCGCCGCGGAGCCGGTGATGACGGGGACGCCGGCAGCGGCGGCGGTGGCCACCGCGATCGAGAGGTCCTTGAACGCCAGGTCGATCGCGAAGCCGGGCGAGGTGTCGCCGGCCAGGACCTTGGTGGGCCAGTACTGGCGGAAGTGCTCGTTGCAGGCGAGGCCGCTGGTGATGATGGTGTGCATGTCCGCCATCTTGAGGCCCAGCTTGGTGCCCAGCGCCAGGGTTTCGGCGGTGAGCTGGCAGGTGGCCATCGAGAGGAAGTTCAGCGTGATCTTCATCGAGATGCCGGCGCCAGGGCCGCCGCATTGCACGATGGTGGTGCCCATCGCCTCCAGGATCAGCTTGGCGCGGGCGAAATCGGCGTCGGTGGCGCCGACCATGAAGCTGACCTCGCCGCGCTCGGCATGGGCCGGCGAACGGCCGACGCCGGCATCAACCCAGCCGATGCCCTTCTCCGCCAGCGACGCGGCCATGGCTTTGCTAGCGAGCGGGTCGATCGTGCTCATGTCGATATGCATCATGCCGGGGCGGCCGGCGGCCAGCAGCCCTCCGTCACCCAGCACCACGCCCTGAACGTCCGGCGTATTCGGCAGCATGGTCAGCACGATGTCGCAGTCTGCGACCAGGGCCGGGATGCTTGCGGCCCGCTTGGCGCCCTTCTGGCGCAGGATCTCCATGGGAGCCTCCGCGAGGTCGAACACGGTGGTGTCGAAGCCCTTGGCGACCAGCTGGCCCGCCATGCCCCGCCCCATGTTGCCCAGGCCGATGAAGCCGATGCGTTCGCTCATATGTGCCTCTTTCCCATTCGCCGCTGTCGCGGCACGGTGCGAGTTGAACTGCCGCCGGAGGAAACCGCAATGGCCGACAACGTTCTTCTGATGTCCCTGGACGAGCTGTCTGGCCACTACCAGAGGGGCACGCTTTCCCCGGTGGAGGTGGCGCGGGCGCATCTGGCGAACCTGGCGAAGTGGGAGCCGACGCTGAACGCCTTCCAGATCGTGGATGAGGCGGGCGCCCTGGCGGCGGCGCGGGCCAGCGAGGCGCGGTGGCGCAGCGGTGCTGCGCTGGGCAAGCTGGATGGGGCGCCGGCCACGATCAAGGACAACGTGGACATGGCGGGCTTTCCCACCCGCAACGGCTCCACCACCACGGCGGAGACGCCGGCGGCAGCGGATGCGCCTGTTGTGGCGCGGCTGCGCGAGGTGGGCGCGGTGTTCCTGGGCAAGACCACGTCGCCGGAGTTCGGCTGGAAGGGGATCACCGATTCCACGCTGCGTGGTGCGGCGACGCATACGCCGTGGAAGGTCGGCCATTCCTCCGGCGGGTCCTCCGGCGGCGCGGCGGCCTCCGTGGTGGCGGGGATCGGCACCATCGCGTTCGGCAATGACGGCGGTGGCTCCATCCGCATTCCGGCGGCGTTCTCGGGCGCCTTCGGCGTCAAGCCGACCTTCGGCCGGGTACCGCACCATCCGCTGGAAAGCCCGTTCGCCACCGTGGTGGCCGGTGGCCCGATCACCCGAACGGTGCAGGATGCGGCGACCACGTTGGAGGTGATGGCACGTCCGGATGAGCGGGACTGGTATTCGATCCCCCCTGCCCCGGCCGGGTGGCTCGCGAACCTGGCGCCGATGGTGAAGGGGGTGCGCTTTGCCTGGTCACCGAACCTGGGCGGCGTGATGGCCGATGACGAGGTGCTGGCGACGCTGGCCCCGGCCTTGGCCACGCTGCGGCGGGCCGGGGCGGCGGTGGAGAGCGTGGGCACGGTGATCGACCCGTTGAAGCCGGTGTTCGAGGATTTCTGGCTGGCCGGATTCGCCAACCGGCTGCGGCAGATCCCCGAGGCACGATGGGACGAGACCGATCCAGGCTGGCTGGCATTGGCCAAGGCAGGGTTGGATATTCCCGTGGACCGGGTGCTGGCCGGGATGGTAGCGCGGCCGCGGCTGCACAATCGGGTGGCGGCGCTGTTCAACACCCACCACCTGTTGCTGACGCCGACCACGCCGCATGTCGCGCCGCGCGCGGACATTGCCTATCACAGCCAAGGCTATGACCGGTGGGATGACGGGGTGCCCTATACCCTGCCGTTCAACCTGACCGGGCACCCGGCCGCAACCATCCCAGTGGGACTGTCGGCGTCGGGCCTGCCGGTGGGGCTGCAGGTAGTGGGGCCGCGCTTCGCGGAGCGGGCGATCCTGGAGGCGTGCCTCGGGATCGAGGCGCTGCTTGGCTTCCCGGCGAAATTCGCGACCCTGGCGCCCTAGTCGCGGACGGCCGCCACGAACTCCACCTCCACCGGCGTGTTGCGCGGCAACACCGCCATGCCGATGGCGGAGCGGGCGTGGCGGCCGGCCTCGCCGAATATCTCGCCGAGCAGCTTGCTGGCGCCGTCGACCACCTGGGCCTGGTCGGTGAAGTCCGGGTGGGAGGCAACGAAGCCGACCACCTTGACCATGCGCTTCACCCGGTCGAGCGAACCCAGCGCCGCGCGCAGGGAGGCGAGGCCGTGCAGCACGCACATGCGCGCGCAGGCCTGGCCGGTGGGGATGTCGACGCCGGCCCCGAGCTTGCCGGTGGCGACCAGGGTGGTGTCGCCGGTCCAGGGCAACTGGCCGGAGACCCAGGCCAGGCCGCCCTCCACCACGACCGGCACATAGGCATAGAGCGGCGGCTTGGCGGGCGGCAATTCGATGCCCAGTTCCTTCAGACGTGCCTCGACGCTCATGTGCCTGCCCTTTCCGTGCGGGGGCAGGGTATGGAACACCCGGCGGTGCGGCAACAGCCCGCGGGGTACAGGCGCCCCTCGACTTTGGCGTTGGCCGGGATAGGGTAGCGCGGCAAACGTGGCTGCGACGGAACAGCCCGGCACATGATGAATATAAGGAAGCGCTCATGTCTGTCGTGACGACCGAACAGATCGGCAAGGTCTCGGTGATCCGGATCAACCGGCCGGACAAGATGAACGCCATCAGCAAGGGCGTGGCCGAGGGCATCCAGCAGGCGTTCCAGGAATTCGATGCCTCCGACCAGCGCGTGGCGGTGCTGTCGGCCGTCGGCACCAAGAGCTTCTCCTCCGGCGCGGACGTGACCGACCTGCCGGAGCTGTGGCGCTGCATCCCCACGGTTGGCTTCAAGACCAACAAGCCGATCATCGCCGCCACCTCCGGCTGGTGCGTGGGCGGTGCGATCGTGATGGCGATGATGTGCGACATGATCGTGAGCACGCAGGACACGATCTTCTACTACCCGGAGGCCAAGCTGGGCCTGACCGGTGGCATGATCTCCTCGCTGGTGACGCGCATGCCGCACAAGCTGGCGATGGAAGTGATGCTGCTGGGCACCAAGGTCGGTGCGCAGCGCGCCTACGACGTGGGGTTCATCAACCGCGTCACCGAGAATGGCGGGCACGAGAAGGAGGCGATTGCAATGGCGGAGGAGCTGGTGAATTCCGCCCCCTTGGTGATCTCCACGCTGAAGCATTTCGTCAACGACATCATCATGCCGGCCGGGCCGGTGGAGCGGATGGTGGCGGTGAGCCAGCAGCTCTCGGCCGTGCGCAGCAGCAACGACCTGAAGGAAGGCGTGGCCGCCTACAAGGAAAAGCGCAAGCCGAACTTCACCGGCACCTAAGGCGAAGGAAACCGAGGCATGACGCACTACACGCAGGCCCATTGGGGCACCTACCGGGTGGAACAGGGCAGTGACGGCACGCCCGTGCTGCGCCACTGGGAGAAGGACCCCGATCCCTGCGATATCGGCCTGCACATGCTGGCACCCGAACTCGACCGGGTTCGGGTGCGCAGGCCCTCGGTGCGTCGTTCCTGGCTGGAGCGCGGGCCCGGCAGCACGCCCGAATTGCGCGGGCGCGAGCCTTTCGTGGAGGTGGACTGGAACACCGCACTTGATCTGGTTGCCGGCGAGCTCACGCGGGTGAAGGCGGCGCATGGCAACGAGGCGATCTTCGGCGGCTCCTACGGCTGGGCCAGCGCCGGGCGCTTTCACCATGCCAACAGCCAGGTGCATCGCTTCCTGAACACGATCGGCGGCTATGTGCGCCACAACGACAGCTACTCCCTGGGCGCCGGCCGCGTGCTGCTGCCGCATGTGCTGATGCCGATCGACGAAAGCTGGAACCAGCTGACCAGCTGGGACGTGATGGCGGCACATACCAAGCTGTTCGTGGCCTTCGGCGGCGTGCCGCTGAAGAACGCCCAGATCAGCCAGGGCGGCGTGGGGTTCCACCAGCATCGGCCGGGCCTGGCGGCCATGGCGAAGGCCGGCGTTCGCTTCGTCAACATCTCCCCGGTGAACGACAATCTGGAGACCGGCGGAGAGGTGGAGTGGATTCCGATCCGCCCCAACACCGACACCGCGCTGATGCTGGCGCTGGCCCATCAATGGGTGATCGACGGCACGGTGGACCGGGATTTTCTGGCCCGTTGCTGCTCCGGCTACGAGAGCTTCGAGCCCTACCTGACGGGTGCTGCAGACGGGCAGGCCAAGACGGCGGAATGGGCGAGCGCGATCACCGGCGTGCCGGCCGCGCGCATCGTTTCGCTGGCGCGCGAGATGCACGGCACGCGCACCATGATCAACACCGCGTGGTCGCTCCAGCGCGCCTCCCATGGCGAGCAGCCGTTCTGGATGACGATCGTGCTGGGCTGCATGCTCGGGCAGGTCGGCCTGCCCGGCGGCGGCTTCGCGCTGGGCTACGGCCCCACCAACCGGATGGGCTCGCCACAGACCCGCCTGCCCGGCCCTTCGCTGCCACAGGGCACCAACAAGGTGCGGGCCTTCATTCCGGTGGCGCGCATTGCCGACATGCTGCTGAGCCCCGGGGCTGAGTTCCGCTACAACGGCGGCGTGCATGCCTACCCGGACATCAAGCTGATCTACTGGGCCGGCGGCAATCCGTTCCACCACCACCAGGACCTGCAGCGCCTGGCGAAGGCGTGGCAGAAGCCCGAGACGATCATCGTCAACGAACCCTTCTGGACCAGCACCGCCAAGTTCGCCGACGTGGTGCTGCCGGTGACCACCACTCTGGAACGCAACGACATCGGCTTCGGCAGCCATGAGGGCGTGGTGGTTGCGATGCGAAAGGTGGTGCCGCCCGCAGGCGAGGCGCGCGACGACTACGCGATCTTCACCGGCCTCGCCGAGCGCATGGGCGTGAAGGAGGCCTTCACCGAAGGTCGCGACGAAATGCAGTGGGTGGAGAATCTCTACGAGGTGCTGCGCCGCCGCGCCGAAGGCATGGGGATTGCCGTGCCGGAGTTCGCCACCTTCTGGGAGGAGGGGCTGATCAACCTGCAGGCCCACGCCAAGCCGATCGTGATGCTGGAAGCGTATCGGAATGACCCGGCGGGAAACATGCTCAACACCGAGTCCGGGAAGATCGAGATCTTCTCGGAGCGCATCGCCGGCTTCAATCTGCCGGACTGCCCGGGCCACCCCACCTGGTTCGAGCCGACCGAGTGGCTGGGGGCGGCGGAGGCGACGGAGTGGCCGCTGCACATGCTGTCCGACCAGCCGGCGCGCAAGCTGCATAGCCAGCTGGATGCCAGCCCGCACAGCGCCGCCGGAAAGGTGGCAGGGCGCGAGCCGATCTATCTCAACCCGCAGGATGCTGCCGCGCGCGGCATCGCCGATGGCGACGTGGTTGAGGTGTTCAACGCCCGCGGCCGCAGCCTCGCCGGTGCGGTGGTGACCTCGGACATCATGGCGGGGGTGGTGCGGCTGGCCACGGGTGCGTGGTACGACCACGACTGGCAGACGGGGATCGAGAAGCACGGCAACCCGAATGCGCTGACGCGCGACATCGGTGCTTCCGGTCTGTCGCAGGGCTGCACGGCGCAATCCTGCCTGGTGGAAGTGCGCAAGGCCGATGGCCCGCTGCCGCCGGTGACAGCCCATGCGCTGCCGGAGTTCAGCGCGATGCGCTAGCTTCGCGCCACAGGAAGCACGAAACGGCAAGGCACGACCATGACACCGCAGGTCGAGAGCGTGGGGCTGGGCATCTCCAAAGCCGGCCTGCACGCGATGCTCGATACCATTCCGGCACGCCTTGCCCTTGTCGATCGGCAGGGGCGGCATTGCTATGTCAATGCCGCCTACTGCGCCTATCTGCGCATGCCGGCATCCGACCTTCTTGGCAGGACGATCCGCCAGATCATCGGCGAGGAGATCTACGCCCGAATGCGGCCGGACCCGATCCACAGGCAGCTGTTCGAGCGGTGCCTGGCGGGCGAGACCACGGTGTGGGAGGGCTGGCTGGGGTATCTCGAAGGGGAGCGATACGTCCATCGCACCTACTACCCCTACCGCGATGCCACCGGCGAAGTTGTCGGCGTGGTGGGCTACAGCCGCGACCTGACCGAGCTGAAATCGAGCGAGGCGCAGTACGCTGCGATCACGGCCGCGGCGCTGGATTGCATCATTGTCTTCGACGAGACGGGACAGGTGGTGGAGTTCAATCCGACAGCGGAGCGCAGCCTGGGAATTTCCCGGGCCGCCGCGATCGGGCGCCAAGTTGGCAGCTTCGTCGATCTGGTGGCGCTGCGGTCCTTGCGCTTGGTTCCGTGCACGGCACCGCAGGCGACCCCGGATTGGGTGGGGCGGCGCATCGAGACCGACGCGCTCCGCGCCGATGGCAGCCGTTTTCCGGCCGAGTTGGCGGTGGGCGAGGTGCACCTGCCGTCGCGGCGCCTGTTCACCGCCTATCTGCGCGACCTCACCTCGGTGCGCCAGGCCGAGGCCGAGATCCAGCGCCAGCGGGAAGCGCTGCATGAGAACGAGAAGATGGCTGCTTTCGGGTCGCTCCTGGCCGGGGTGGCGCATGAGCTGAACAATCCACTGTCCATCGTGATGGGCAACGCCATGATGCTGGGGGAGGAGGTGAAGGAACTCGCCCCGGCCCTGATCCCGCGCACCGACCGCATCCAGGCCGCGGCCGAACGCTGCGGGCGCATCGTGCGCAGCTTCCTGGCCCTGGCGCGCCAGAACCGCAGCCAGGTGAAGCCGATGGCGATCGACACCGCGGTGCAGACGGCGCTGGAGCTGCTCGCCTACAGTCTGCGCGGCAGTGGGGTGGTGGTGGATCTCGACCTGCCGGACGACCTGCCGATGGTTCCCTGCGACCATGACCAGTTCAACCAGGTGCTGTCGAACCTGCTCGTGAATGCGCGCCAGGTGCTGGAGGCACTGCCTCAGCCGCGCCGCATTCGCATCGCGGCAGTGGTGGAGGCGGCCTATGTCCAACTCTCTGTCGCAGACAATGGGCCAGGCGTGCCGGAGGCATTGCGCGAGCAGATATTCGATCCGTTCTTCACCACGAAGCCGGCTGGGATCGGCATGGGGATCGGGCTCGCGGTCTCTCGCAGCATCGTGGAGGTGCATGGCGGCACACTGACGCTGCAGGAGGCGGAAAGTGGCGGGGCCTGCTTCGTCATCCGCCTGCCACGGCATGCTTCCAGCGAGGCCGTTGCCGAAGTGGCCACCACCGGTCCTTTGGTCGGCCGGCGCCAGCCGGCCCTGGTGCTGGATGACGAAGCCGAAATTGCGGTTCTGCTGGCCGACATGCTGGCGCGCGAAGGCTACGATTCCGATGTGGTGGACAGCGGCGAGGCCGCTTTGCAGCTTCTGGCCAGCGGCGACTACGCGCTGATCCTGTGCGACCTGCGCATGCCGGGGATCGATGGCCCGGCGGTGTTCGAATGGATCTCGCAGCACCGCCCACATCTTTGCCAGCGCGTAGGCTTCGTGACCGGCGATACGCTGGGATCTGCGGCCGAATCGTTCCTCGCGCGGGCAGGACGACCGGTGCTGGAGAAGCCGTTCATGCCCTCTTCCGTGCGCCAGTTGCTGGCGGAGATCCGCGCCGCCCTGCCGCGCTAATCTTGCTGGAATGGAAACGAATATCCGGCTTGCGCCCCATGCAAGGCTGGTGTCTCATTCCAGTCACAAGATCGAACGGTCCTACGCAGGAGACCCGACCATGTTCAAGCTCACACGCCGGCAGGCGCTTGCGGCCTTTTCCGCCATGGCGCCTGTTGCCGCCTGGAGCCCCAAGGTGGAAGCCGCGACGCCGCGCGACGCGCTGGTGATTGCCAAGGCGATCGACGACATCATCACGCTCGACCCCGGCGAGTGCTACGAGCTGACCGGGATCGAGATCTGCACCAATCTCTATGACCGCATCCTGCGTTACGAGGCCGATGACCTGTCCAAGATGGTGGGCGGCGTCGCGGAATCCTGGGAGGTGGGTGCCGACGGCAAGACCTACACGTTCAAGATCCGGGCGGGCCAGAAGTTCATGTCCGGCAATGCGGTGACGGCCGAAGACTGCGCCTGGTCGCTTCAGCGCGTTGTAATCATGAACAAGACCTCTGGGTTCCTGCTGACGCAGTTCGGCTGGAACAAGGACAATGTGAAGGAGCTCGTGAAGGCCACGAGCCCGGATACGCTGGTGATCAACGTGCCGGCCGCGTTTGCGCCGACGCTGGTGCTGAACATGATGACCTCCATCGTTGCATCGGTGGTGGACAAGAAGACGGCGCTGGCCAACGAGAAGGACGGCGACCTGGCCAACGCGTGGCTCAAGACCAACTCCGCCTCCTCCGGCGCCTACAAGCTGGTGGCCTGGCGCCCGAACGAGGGCGTCACGCTTGAGGCAAACCCCGCGTTCCGCCTGGGTGCCCCCAAGCTGCGCCGCGTGATCATGCGCCACGTGCCGGAGCCCGGCTCCCAGCGCCTGCAGCTGGAGCGCGGCGACATCGACGTGGCGCGCGGCCTGACCCCGGACCAGCTGACCCCGCTGGGGTCCAACAAGGACATCCGGGTCGAGAGCTTCGCGGGCGCCAATAACTTCTATGCCATCATGAACCTGAAGCACGGGCCGTTTGCCGATGTGCGCGTGCGCCGTGCGGTGAAGATGCTGGTTGACTACCAGGCGATGGCCAGCACCTTCCTCAAGGATCGCTTCTTCGTCCACCAGACGTTCCTGCCGATCGGGTATTTCGGCGCGACGCCGTACAACCCCTTCAAGCTCGACGTGGAGGGCGCCAAGAAGCTGCTGGCCGAGGCCGGCTACCCCAACGGGTTCGAGGTGCGGCTTTCGGCCAACACCAACAACCCATTCCCGCAGATCGCCCAGGCGATGCAGCAGACCATGGCGCTGGGCGGCATCAAGGTGACGATCGCCTCCGGCGATGCGCGCCAGGTGATCGGCGAGATCCGTGGGCGGACCTTCCAGATGGCCGTGATTTCCTGGGCGCCGGACTATTTCGACCCGCACACCAACGCCGACTTCTTCGTGCAGGGCGAGGACATTGGCGACCCGCCGAAGGCGCGCACGGGTCCCTGGCGCGCCAGCTGGCTGATCCCGGAGCTGACGGCCGAAATGCGCCGCGCCGCGCAGGAGCTGGACGGCAAGAAGCGCGAGCAGATGTACATCGCACTGCAGAAGAAAGTTACCGACGAAGGGCCGTACGTTTGGATGTTCCAGAACAACTGGGTCATCGCGATGCGCTCGAACCTGCAGGGTTATCCCAAGGGGTTGTTCGAGGATCAGTTCTTCTATCGGACGATCTCCAAGACCTGAGCGAACGAGCACGTGTCCTCCGCATCCGGGGCAGGGCACGCGGAGGGGGGAGTGGCGCGGCACCTTGCCGCGTTGCTTCGTCGTCTGGGTGCGTTGGTGTTCTCCATTGCCCTCACCTTCCTCGGCTTGACCTGCGTTACTTTTGCGATCGGCCGGTTCATGCCGATCGATCCGGTGATCGCCATCGTCGGAGACAAGGCCAGCCAGGAGACCTATGACCGGGTCTACCGTGAGCTTGGGCTCGATCAGCCCGTCCTGGTCCAGTATGGGACGTATCTTGCCAAGATCGGCCGTGGTGAGTTCGGCAACTCGGTGATGACGGCACGGCCGGTTCTGGAGGACCTCGTACGCGTCTTCCCCGCAACGATCGAGATGGCGTTCCTCTCCCTGGTGATTGGGGTGCTGCTGGGGATCCCATTCGGAGTGATCGCGGCCACGAACCGCGGCCGATGGCCGGATCAGATTGTTCGGTTCATGTCTCTTGTCGGTTACTCGATGCCGGTTTTCTGGCTTGGTCTCGTGGGCCTGCTGCTGTTCTACGCCAAGCTTGGCTGGGTGGAGGGGCCCGGCAGACTGGATGTGGCGTATGACGACATGGTGGCGCCGGTCACCGGCATGCTGACCATCGATGCGCTGCTCGCGGGCGAGCATGAGGTATTTGCCAATGCCCTGGGCCATCTCGTGCTTCCGGCTTCTATCCTGGGCTTCTTGTCGCTGGCCTACATTGCCCGCATGACGCGCAGCTTCATGCTCGCCCAACTCGAACAGGAGTACATTCTTGCTGCCCTGGCCAAGGGGCTCTCGCCGTGGCGGATCATCTGGGTTCATGCCCTGGGCAATGTCTGGGTTCAGTTGGTCACGGTGATAGCGCTCACCTTCGGCAGCCTGCTGGAGGGCGCGGTGCTGACCGAGACCGTCTTCGCGTGGCCGGGCTTGGGCCTTTACATGAAGAACTCGCTGTTCGCGGCCGATCTCAACGCGGTGCTGGGTGGAACGCTGCTGATCGGTGCGATCTACATCGTGCTGAACATGCTGTCTGACCTCGTCTATGCGATGGTCGATCCGCGCGCGCGGGAGCCGAACTGATGCAGATGCGCGCCTGGTTGCTCGACCCCGCCCCCGCCAGCCGCCGCCAGGCACAGCTTGGTGGCTGGTTTCGCGCCTGGCTGGCCTTTCGCCGCAACACGCTGGGGATGATCGGGCTGTGCATTGTGGTGTTGCTGATCGGCGTTGCGGCCTTCGCGCCATTGATCGCCGATCCTGCCAGCGCATTGACTCAGGTGTTGCAGAACCGGCTGCAGCCTTCCTCCTGGGCACATCCATTCGGGACCGACGAGCTGGGCCGCGATATCCTGGCGCGGGTGGTGTTTGGTGCGCGCATCACGCTTACCATCGTGGTGTTGGTGAGCCTGATCGTGGTTCCCATAGGCCTCGCAATCGGCTTGCCGGCCGGCTACTTCGGCGGCTGGATCGACGCGGCGCTGATGCGCTTCACCGATATCTTCCTCGCCTTTCCGCGGCTTGTGCTGGCATTGGCCTTCGCCGCGGCGCTTGGTCCGGGCATCGAGAATGCCGTGATCGCCATCGCGCTCACCGCCTGGCCCCCCTATGCCCGCCTGGCCCGCGCCGAGACGCTGACGCGCCGGCGCAGCGAGTTCATCCAGGCGGCCGAGTTGCAGGGGGCTTCCCATCTGCGGATCATCGCGACCCAGATCGTGCCGCTGTGCCTTCCTTCGGTGATCATTCGCCTGACGCTGGACATGGCCGGCATCATCCTGACTGCCGCCGGTCTGGGCTTCCTCGGGCTTGGCGCACAGCCGCCTTCGCCGGAATGGGGCGCGATGGTTTCCACAGGTCGCGAGGTGTTGCTGGACCAGTGGTGGGTGGCCACGATCCCGGGGCTGGCGATCTTTGTTACCAGCCTTGGCTTCAACCTGCTTGGCGACGGGTTGCGCGACGTGTCCTCCGGGCGCGGCTGAGGGCATGGGCATGGATTCTCCCCTGCTGCGTGTCCGCAATCTCTCCGTGACCTATCCCGGGGATGACGGCGACTTCCGGGCGGTGCGGAACGTGAGCTTCACGGTGGGCCGCGAGCGGCTGGGTATTGTGGGGGAATCCGGTTCCGGCAAATCGACCACGGGACGGGCGATCATGGGCCTCGCGCGCCCACCCGCCCGGGTGCAGGCCGATGAGTTGTTGCTGGGCGAGATCGACTTGCGCCAGCAAAGCGAGCGCCAGCTGCGCCGGCTGCGCGGCAAGCGCATGGCCATGGTGCTGCAGGACCCGAAATACTCGCTGGACCCGGTGATGCGGGTGGGCGACCAGATAGCCGAGACGCACCGCACCCATCTTGGCAGTAGCAGGGCCGAAGCACGCGCGGCTGCGCTGGAGATGCTGGATGCGGTGCATATCCGTGACCCCGAGCGGGTCTATGGCATGTATCCGCACCAGGTTTCCGGCGGTATGGGGCAGCGCATCATGATCGCGGCCATGCTGATTGCCGGGCCCGAGCTGCTGATCGCGGATGAGCCCACCAGCGCGCTGGACGTGACGGTGCAGACCCAGGTGCTCTCCATCATGGATGAGCTGGTGCGCCAACGAGGCATGGGCCTGATCCTGATCAGCCACAACCTGCATCTGGTCTCGTCGTTCTGCGACCGCGTACTGGTGATGTATGCGGGCCAAATCGTGGAGATCTGCGACGCGGGTAGCCTGGCGGATGCACAGCACCCCTACACGAGGGGCCTGCTCGCCGCCCTGCCCGAGCTGGGCCGCAAGCGTGGGGAGTTGCCGCAGCTGCAGCGTGACCCGGCCTGGATGGACGACATCGCCGCCCCCCTGGAGACGCGAAGCAGGAAGGTGGGCGCGTGAGCATCATCCTGGAGCATGTCACCGTCAGCTATGGCAGGGGCGCCAAGCGATTCGATGCCGCCCGTAACGTGACCCTTTCCGTGGCGGAGGGCGAGGCATTTGGCCTGGTGGGCGAATCCGGTTCCGGCAAATCAACCGTGCTGCGAGCTGTTGCGGGCCTGATCGCCCATGCCGAAGGCCGCGTGGTGCTCGCCGGGGAGACCATGGGCAAGCGCCGGACCACCGCCCAGCGCAAGATGGTCCAGATGGTGTTCCAGGACCCCTATGGCTCGTTGCACCCGAACCAGACCGTGGACCAGACGCTGTCCATGCCGATCGCCATCCATCGGCTGGGCGATGCCGATCGCCGCGTATCGGCCGCGCTGGAGGAGGTGGGGCTGGGCCCGCAGCACCGCTTCCGCTATCCGCACCAGCTTTCCGGCGGCCAGCGCCAACGCATCGCCATTGCCCGCGCCCTGATCCTGGAGCCGCGCATCCTGTTGCTGGACGAGCCGACCAGCGCGCTGGACGTGTCCGTGCAGGCGGAAATCCTGAACCTACTGAGCCGGCTGCGCCGCGAGCACGGGCTGACCATGCTGATGGTGAGCCATGACCTGGCAGTGATTGCCCATCTCTGCGATCGGATCGCGGTGATGAACCGGGGCGAGATCGTGGAAACGACCACGGCCGATGCTTTGGCGGCCGGCAATGTCTCCAATCCCTACACGCAGCAGCTACTGCGTTCGAATCGCGGCTTCGATCCGAGTGGCGGCGAGTTGGATTTGCTGGACTCGGGCGCGGTTCGCTGAGCGGGCTTGGCCCCTGGCGGGGCTTCGGGCACGATTGATCGCCGCGGGACGCGGGGTTTTCGCGACGGATTCAAGGTGGTTTTGGGCGTGGAGCGGCCTTGGCGGCGCGCGGGCGGCCTGGGACGGACGGAGTACGGGCGCGCGGTGGCCGGACAGGGACATACCCTCGGCGCGGTCGCAGCGCATGAGCCAGCCGAGGCGGGCGCGCAGGCGAAACAGCCGGCGCAGGACGCACGGATCCCAGTCGGAGTCTTCGCTGGTGTCGGTGGTGATGGAGAGGAACCAGTCCTTGTGCGGGCGGCGCAGGGCGTGGCGCGCGGTGGCTGCGCCGGAGAGGGCGGCGCACAGGGCCAGCAGCAGGAGCTTCAACGCGACCGGAATCCGGGCGTGCAGGATCGCCCGCGCCCAGGGGCGCGGTGCGTCGGCTTCGCTCGGTGCGGCGGGTTGATGGGTCATCACCAGGAATTCCAGCACAGGCCAGACCGGTGAACCAGAAAATTTTCTTCAATAATGTGAAATTATGTGTTTGACTGGGCATCGGAGCACCGCTGTTTTCGCCCACCTGGCTGAGTGGGACCATCGATGCGCAGCGCCCTTGGACCTCATCCTGGGGAAAAAATGGGATCAAAGGGCCGCCGGCCCTTTGCGGGTCCAGGGCAGCGCCCTGGCCTTCCTTCGCTTCGATCGATCAGACCCTAGGAGGCCTGGGCTGATTCCATCCAACAGTGCCAAGACTTCGCCGCCGTGGCTCGATCAACGGGCGTTGGCGAGCAACTCCTCCACGACACGCTCCAGCTGGGCGATCGTGTTGCAGGTCATCATCTGGCTGCAGAACGGCGCGTAGCGGTACATATCGCTGTCGCCGGTGCCCCAGAGCGGCTGCGGCTCCGGGTTCAGCCAGATGACCCGGCCGGCGCGGTTGAAGATGTCGCCCATCAGTTCGACGCGTGGCTCGTTGCGGTTGCCGCGTGCGTCGCCCAGGATGATGACGGTGGTCTGGCGGTTCACGTGCTTCAGGGACATGCCGCAGAAGTCTTCGAGCGACTTGCCGTAGTTGGTGGAGCCGAAGCCGATCGCCTCCAGGATCTTGGTGATCGCGTCGTCGCTGCTTTCGCGGCGCAGGATGTCGCTGACGTCGATCAGGTGGCTGGAGAAGGCGTAGCCGCGCAGGTCGGCCAGCACGTCGTGCAGCGAATAGAGGAACATCAGCAGGAAGCGCGCGACGTTGGCGACCGAGCCGGAGACGTCGCACAGCGCCATGACCCGCGGCTTGTCGATCCGCTCGCGCTTCCACACGGTGCGGAACGGCACACCGTCGAACACCATGTTCCGGCGCATGGTGCGCCGCATATCCAGCACGCCGCGCCGGTCGCGGTAGCGCTTGCGGCTGTAGCGCTCGGCGATCTTCTTGGCCATGTCGCGGATCAGCTGGCGCATCCGCTGGATGTCGCGCCGGTCGAGCTGAGAGAGATTGACCTGGCGCAGCGCACCTTCGCGGATTTCGCGGGTGGTGCCCTGGGAGAACAGGGCCAGCTGCCGCTCCATGTAGCCACGGGCCTGTTCGCCCAGGGCTGCGCGTGCCTTGGCTAGGCGGTCGGCCAGTTCCGCGTTGCCCTCGCCACGCAGCCGGGTGATCTCGCGCTCCAGTTCCGCCAGGCCCATCCGATCGAGGATGCGGCGGGCATAGAGATTGGTCTGGGTAAACAGCGTGATGTTGGTGGCGCCGGCTGCCTCTGCCGCGCGTTCCATCGCGGCGGCGAGGCCGGCGAGGTCGCCTTGCATCAGCATCTGGCCGAGGGCCGATTGCGCCCCCTGCCCTTCGCCGCCCATGCCTTGGGCCTCGCCTTCGGTCCCTTCGCCCTGCGACGGAGTCGGCGGTGGCGGAAGCTTCGACGCCAGGTCGCCGCTGAGGGCGGTGTTCTCGCGCTTGAAGTAGGTTTCGAAGCACTGCTCGAAGATCTGTTTGTCTTCGAATGTCTTGGCGATGGTGAGGGTGAGTGCGTCCTTCAGGGCCTGACGGTCGGCATAGCCCACCGCGTTGGCCGATTCGAACGCATCGATCGCCTCGGCCACCGAGATGCGCACGCCGGCGCCCCGCGCCACCCGCAGCAGCCGCAGCAGCATGTCGGAGGACTGCGCCGTTTCCGCGGCGCGGCCGAAGGGCGAGGAGCCGGACACGGCGGCGCTACTTCGCCGCCATGCCGTGCGAGCTTTCGCGCAGCGCCTGATGGGTCATCTCGCCGACCAGCTTGCCGGCGCTGTTCATGTCGCCTTCGAACTTCAGCAGCACGTTCAGCGTGTTGTGCACCAGCTCCGGTTCCAGCTGGGAGGCGTTGAGCAGGATCAGCGCCCGCGCCCAGTCGATGGTTTCGGACACACTGGGCAGCTTGCGCAGGTCCTGCGTGCGCAGGTTCTGCACGTAGTGCACCAGCTGGCGCAGCAGGCTGGCCTGCACGTGCGGCACGCGGGTTTGCACGATCCGCTCCTCGCGCCGCGCATCGGGGTAGCCGATATGCAGGTGCAGGCAGCGGCGCTTCATCGCGTCGCCCAGGTCACGGGTGTTGTTGGAGGTGAGCAGCACGATCGGGATGACCTTGGCCACCTGAGTGCCCAATTCCGGGATGGAAACCTGGTAGTCCGAGAGGATCTCCAGCAGGAAGCTCTCGAATTCCTCGTCGGCCTTGTCCACCTCGTCCACCAGCAGCACGCAGCCGATGGGCTCGCGCAGGGCGCGCAGCAGCGGGCGGGGTTCAAGGAAGCGATCGGAGAAGAACATGTCGTCCACGCCATCGAGCCGCACCAGCGCCTCGTCCAGCGTGGCGGCCTCACGCAGCTGTTCGCCGAGCTTGTCACGCAGCAACTGGGTGTAGAGAAGCTGCTTGCCGTATTTCCACTCGTACAGTGCCTTGGACTCGTCCAGCCCCTCGTAGCACTGCATGCGGATCAGCGGCAGCTGCATGAACCCTGCGGTGGCTTTGGCCAGCTCCGTCTTGCCGGTGCCGGCCGGGCCTTCCACCAGGATAGGCTTGCCCAGCCGCACTGCCAGGAACAGCGCTGTCGCGATCTGGCGGGAGGAGATGTAGCCCTGGCCGGCCAACCCCTCCTCGATCGCCTCGATGGATGGAATCTTCTGTTCGAGAGTGCTGCTCACGCCGGACGGCTCCTCACTTCCTTGTTCGTTCCCTAGCCTGAAACGCCGGTGGGCACGAGTCCCTCCGGGCTCAACCCGCCCCCGCGCCGGGCGGGGGGAAACATGACGGAATGTCCATCTAGTTCCCCCTTTCCCCGCGACGAAAGCACGTGCAAATTGTCAGCAATCCTCGTCCAAGGAAATCCTCGCCCATGAGGGCTTATGTGATCCGCCGTCTCCTGGCGCTGATTCCGACTCTGTTCTTCGCCAGCGTCATCGTGTTTTCGACGGTGCGGCTGATCCCGGGCGACATCATCGACATGATGATCGCGCAGAACGACATCGCCGCGGACAAGACCTCCCGCGAGCAGCTGGAGCAGGCGCTTGGCCTGGATCAGCCGATGTACATCCAGTATTTCCGCTGGATGGGCGGCATTCTGCTGCGCGGGGATTTCGGCTCCTCGCTGTGGCAGGAGCAGTCGGTGATCGGCGAGATCATGGAGCGCCTGCCGACCACCTTCCAGCTTGGCGCGATGGCCCTGATGGTCGCGCTGATCGTGGCGATCCCCGTGGGCGTCTGGTCGGCGATCCGGCAGGACACCTGGGGCGACTATCTCGGCCGGTCCTTCTCCATCCTGATGCTCGCGGTGCCCAGCTTCTGGCTCGGCACCATCGTGATGGTGTTTCCCGCCATCTGGTGGGGGATTTCGCCCGAGGTGAAGTTCGTACCGTTCCGGGAGGACCCGGTTGGCAACATGCTGCAGCTTGCGTTGCCCGCCCTGATCCTGGGCACTTCGCTTTCGGCGATCTCCATGCGCATGACGCGCACGATGATGCTGGAGGTGCTGCGGCAGGACTATGTTCGCACTGCCTGGGCCAAGGGGATGGGCGAGCACACCGTGGTGGTGCGCCATGCGCTGCGCAACGCGCTGATCCCCGTGGTGACACTGATTGGCCTGCAGGCGCCGATCCTGATTGGCGGCACCGTGATCATGGAGCAGATCTTCGTCATCCCAGGCATGGGCCTGATGCTGCTGGAGGCCGTCAGCCGGCGCGACTACCCGATCATCACCGGCGTGTTCCTTATCGTCGGCGTGGCCGTGGTGCTGATCAACCTGCTGGTGGATCTCAGCTACGGCCTGCTCGATCCCAAGGTGAGGTACCGCTGATGTCCGTCACCGCCGTTCCGGCCGAGACATCCGCCGCACCGCAGCAGCGTGGGCCGATGGCCAGCTTCTTCATCCGTCTTGTTCGCGACAAGCCGCTGGGCGCGATCGGGGCGGTGATCTTCCTGCTGTTCCTGGTCTGCGGCGTGTTCGCGGATGTGCTGGCGCCCTATGGCGTCAACCAGATCAGCCCGGTGAACCGGCTGAAGCCGCCGTCGGAGCGGTTCTGGCTGGGCACGGACCATCTCGGCCGCGACATGCTGTCGCGCATTCTCTATGGCGCCCAGCTTTCGGTGATCATCGGCTTTGCCGCCGCCACGCTCGCCACCGTCATCTCGGTCGCCATTGGGATCGTCACCGGCTATCTCGGCGGCAAGGTGGACCTGATCGTCCAGCGCGTTGTCGATGCGTGGATGAGCTTTCCGGAGCTGATCATCCTGATCGTGGTGGTCTCGGTGCTTGGGCCGGGCATGATCCAGGTGATCTTCGTGCTGGGGCTCACCTTCGGGATCGGCGGCAGCCGGATCATTCGTGGCGCCGTGGTTTCGGTGCGCGAGCAGATGTATGTGCATTCCGCCCAGTCGATGGGTGCAGGCACATCCCGGATCCTGCTGCAGCACATCCTGCCCAACGTGCTGCCACCGATTATCGTGCTGTTCACCACCCGGGTCGGCGCAGTGATCCTGGTTGAATCCGGCCTGAGCTTCCTCGGATTCGGCGTGCCCCCGCCCGCACCGACCTGGGGCGGCATGTTGAGCGGCACCGGCCGCACCTACATGTACTTGGCGCCTTGGCTCGCGTTGGCGCCTGGCTTGTGCCTCACGCTGGTGGTTTACGGCATCAACGTGCTGGGCGATGCGATGCGTGACCTGCTGGACCCGCGGATGCGGGGCAGCCGGTGAAGAATGGAGCGATGACGATGCGTTTCCCCCTGCTTGGCGCGGCACTGCTCGCCACCACCACGCTGGCCGCGCCGGCCGCTGCCCAGAAGCCGCAATATGGCGGCAATCTGGAAGTGGGCACGGTGAACGTCACCATCTCCGCCCTGTCCTTCGACCCGCAGGACTTCGCGTGGAAGCTCAACCACGACAACCTCCACTACGAGACCCTGTTCGCCGGCGATCTGGACAAGTCGATCCGTCGCGGCGGGAAGTACAGCTTCCGGCCTGATGCTTGGCTGCCCTCCGATGCCGTGCGGGGCGAGTTGGCCGAAAGCTGGCAGTGGCAGGACAATCCGCTGGCCGTGGTGGTCAAGCTGCGGAAGGGCATCATGTGGCCTGCCAAGGCCGGCGTGATGGACAGCCGCGAGTTCACCGCGGACGACGTGGTGTTCAGCTTCAACCGCCAGAACGCATCGCCCAAGAAGGTTTCGGGTTACTTCGATCATGTGGACAAGGTGGAGGCGACCGACCGCCACACCGTTACGTTCTTCATGAAGGAATTCAACGCCGAGTGGGACTATCGGTTCGGCTGGGGGTACTACTCCCAGATCATCCCTCCTGAACTCGTCAAGGCCGGGGCCGGCAACTGGAAGAACGCGGTCGGCACCGGGCCTTTCCAGCTGAGCGACTATGTGCAGGGCAACTCCCAGGTCTACAGCAAGAACGCGATCTACTGGGACACCGACACGATCGACGGCGAGAAGTTCAAGCTGCCGTTCGTGGACAAGGTGACCTATCGGATCATCCGTGACGAGGCGACGCAGCACAGCGCGCTGCGCACCGGCAAGCTGGACATCCTGGAGTCGATCCGCTGGCAGGCGGTGGACAGCCTCAAGAAATCCGCGCCGCAGCTGAAATGGGCCAAGTGGCTGGCGATGTCCGGCACCTACCTGTCGATGCGCGTGGATACAAAGCCGTTCGATGATGTGCGCGTGCGCCGTGCCATGAACCTCGCGGTGAACAAGCAGGAGATCGTGAAGGAATACTACGGCGGCAATGCCGAGCTGTTCGCCTATCCGCAGCATCCCGAATACCTCGGCTACTTCGAGCCGCTGGAGAGCATGCCGGACAGCATCAAGGAACTTTACACCTACAACCCCGCCAAGGCGAAGCAGCTGCTGCGCGAGGCGGGGTATCCGAACGGGTTCACCTTCAAGACCCAGGTCTGCTCCTGCAACAGCGACCATATGGACCTGCTGCCGCTGGTGGCCGGCTACCTGGAGCAGGTGGGGATCAAGGTTGAGATCCAGCCGATGGAGTACGGCGCGTTCCTGTCGGCGATGACGACGCAGAAGCACGCGGCCGGCTACTTCATGAACAACGGCCATACCAACCCGACCACCTCGATTCGCAAGAGCTTTACGCCGGGCCAGGTCTGGGGGCCCTCGATGTGGTTCAGCGAGGGCTATACCGCGCGGGTGGCGGAGATGTACCGCACGCGCGACGAGGAGACGCGCAAGCGGATGATCCGCGAATTGACGCGCGAGGCGCTGGATGCCGCGCCCTACATCTGGCTTCCGACCCCCTATGTCCATACCGCCTGGTGGCCATGGGTGAAGAACTACGACGGTGAGTTGCGCGTGGGGGCGGTGAAACCTGGTGCAGTGTATGCGCGCATCTGGATCGACCAGGAAATGAAGAAGCGCATGGGCCACTGAACGTCAAATATCCCCACAGAGCCGAACGGCCGGGGTAGAAAGGGAGGATTCGATGCGATACGGACGGACGATGCTGGGGGTGACGGCGGGGCTTGCCGCCATGCTCCTGGGCGGCACGGCAATGGCACAGAAGCCGCAATATGGCGGGGCGCTTGAGATCGGCACGGTCAGCGCCACGATCTCCGCCCTGTCGTGGGACCCGGCCGACTATGCCTGGAAGACCAACCACGACAACCTGCATTACGAGACGCTGTTCGCCGGCGATCTCGACAAATCGGTCCGCCGCGGCGGCAAGTACAACTTCAAGCCGGATGCCTGGCTGCCGGAGGCGGCGCTGCGCGGGGAGCTTGCCGAGACCTGGGAGTGGAAACAAAACCCGCTGCGCGTTGAGATCAAGCTGCGGAAAGGCATCATGTGGCCGGCCAAGGCAGGCGTGATGGAAAGCCGCGAGTTCAACGCAGACGACGTGGTGTTCACCTTCAACCGGCAGCGCACGAGCCCGAAGGCGTTCAAGGACTACTATTATTACGTCGACAAGGTGGAGGCGACCGACCGCCACACCGTGACGTTCTTCATGAACGAATACAATGCCGACTGGGATTATCGCTTCGGCTGGGGCTACTACTCCGCGATCTACCCGCAGGAAGTGGTGAAGGCTGGCGCCGGCAACTGGAAGAATGCGGTCGGTACCGGCCCGTTCCAGCTTTCCGACTACGTGCAGGGCAATTCACAGGTCTATCTGAAGAACCCGGTCTACTGGGACACGGACACGATCGGCGGGGAGAAGTACAAGCTGCCCTTCGTCGACCGCGTGACCTATCGCATCATGCGCGACGAGGCGACGCAGCACTCCGCCCTGCGCACCGGCAAGCTCGATATCCTGGAGAGCATCCGCTGGCAGGCGGTGGACAGCCTGAAGAAATCTGCGCCGCAGCTGCAATGGGCGAAGTGGCTGAACTATTCCGGCGTCTACCTGTCGATGCGCACCGACATGAAGCCATTCGACGACATCCGGGTGCGTCGTGCGCTCAACATGGCGGTGAACAAGCAGGAAATTGCCAAGGAATACTACGGCGGCAACGCCGAGCTGTTCGCCTATCCGCAGCACCCGGACTATCTCGGCTACTTCGAGCCGCTGGAGACCATGCCGGACTCGGTGAAGGAGCTGTTCACCTACAATCCCACCAAGGCGAAGCAGCTGCTGCGCGAGGCTGGGTATCCGAACGGCTTCACCTTCAAGACACAGGTCTGCTCCTGCTCGCCTGATAACATGGACCTGCTGCCGCTGGTGGCCGGCTATCTCGAGCAGATCGGCGTGAAGATCGAGATCCAGCCGATGGAATACGGCGCGTTCCTGTCGGCGATGACGACGCAGAAGCACACCGCCGGCTACTTCATGACCAACGGCCACACCAACCCCACCCGCTCGCTGCACAAGAACTTCACGCCGGGGCAGCTCTGGGGGCCGTCGATGCTGTACTCCGAGGAGTACACCGCGAAGATGAACAAGGCTTTCGCCACCAAGGACGAAGGCGAACGGCAGAAGATCATCCGCGAGATGACGCGCGAAATCGTGGACAAGGCACCGTACATCTGGCTGCCGGTGCAGCACCTCTACACCGCGTGGTGGCCGTGGGTGAAGAATTACGACGGCGAGCTTCGCGTGGGTGCGGTAAAGCCGGGCCCGGTCTATGCGCGGATCTGGATCGACCAGGAACTCAAGAAGAAGATGGGGTACTGAGTGGCCAAGCTCCTGGAAGTCCGCAACCTCACCACCCGCTTCCGCACGGAACGCGGGCCGGTGATGGCGGTGGACGACGTATCGTTCGATGTCGATGCCGGCGAAACGCTGGCTATCGTGGGCGAAAGCGGATCGGGCAAGAGCGTAACCGCGCTCTCGCTCATGCGACTGATCCCGAACCCGCCCGGAGAAATCACCTCCGGCAGCGTGATGTTCGAGGGGCAGGACCTGCTGAAGCTGAGCGACGCGGAGATGCAGGCGGTGCGGGGTGACCGCATCGCCATGATCTTCCAGGAGCCGATGACCTCGCTGAACCCTTCGCTCACTGTCGGCCTGCAGGTGGGCGAACCGGTGCAGCTGCATCGGGGCGCCAGCTGGAAGGCGGCACTGGAGAAGGCGGGGGAGTTGTTGTCGCGGGTGCGCATTCCCGATGCCAAGGCGCGGGTGGAGGCGTATCCGCACCAGTTTTCCGGCGGCATGCGCCAGCGCGCCATGATCGCAATGGCGTTGGCCTGCCAGCCCAAGCTGATCATCGCCGATGAGCCCACCACCGCACTCGACGTCACTGTGCAGTCCCAGATCCTGTCGCTGCTGAAGGAGCTGACGCGCGAAACCGGAGCGGCGCTGATCCTCATCACTCACGACCTCGGCGTGGTGGCCCGCTATGCCGACCGGGTGAGCGTGATGTACGCTGGCCGCGTGGTGGAAACCGGCACGGCGCGGGAGATCTACAAGAAGCCCCAGCACCCCTATACGCGCGGGCTGATGGCCTGCGTGCCGCGGCTGGATGGCGCATTGGGCGACCGCCTTGTGCCGATCGAGGGCTCGCCTCCGGATCTCACGCGGCTGCCGCCTGGTTGCGCCTTCGCGCCGCGCTGCTCGGTTGTCGCGCCAGGCTGCCTGACCGCACGGCCGGCATTGGAAGATGTGGGAGGCGGTCACCGCAAGGCCTGCTTCGTAGCCGTGGAATCTGGGGTGCCCGTGCATGCTTGATGTGAACGCGGCGGACGCACCCCTGTTGGTGGTGGAGGACCTGAAGGTCCACTTCCCAGTGATGGCTGGGACCTTGTTCCAGAAGCAGGTGGCATCGGTGAGGGCGGTGGACGGCGTTTCGTTCACGCTGAAGCGCGGCGAAACCCTTGGCCTGGTGGGGGAAAGCGGCTGCGGCAAGTCCACCACAGGCCTTGCCATCCTGCGCATGCTGGATATCACCGGCGGGCGCGTGGTGTTCGATGGCCAGGACATCACCCGGCACGACCGGGCGGCGATGCAACCGATCCGCAAGCGCATGCAGATGGTCTATCAGGACCCGTTCGGGTCGCTCAATCCGCGCATGAAGGTCGTGGACCTGATTGCCGAGCCGATGATCGTGCACGACATCCTGCCCAACGCCGCCGCCCGGTCGGACCGGGCGCGGGAACTGCTTGCCCTCGTTGGCCTGCGGCCAGACATGGCGGATCGCTACATCCACGAGTTCTCCGGCGGGCAGCGCCAGCGCATCGGTGTGGCGCGCGCGCTGGCCATGTCGCCGGAGTTGCTGATCTGCGACGAGCCCGTCTCCGCGCTCGACGTGTCGATCCAGGCGCAGATCGTGAACCTGTTCCAGGACCTGCAGCAAACCCTGGGCCTGACCTATGTCTTCGTAGCGCACGACCTTGCCGTGGTGCGCCACATCAGCGACCGGATCGCGGTGATGTATCTGGGCCGCATCGTGGAGATTGCCGACCGCGAGACGCTCTACAAGCGCCCGCAACACCCCTACACCCAGGCCCTGTTGGCGGCGGTGCCGATCCCCGACCCTGAGATCGAGGCCATGCGACCGCAGGTGGCAGTCACAGGCGAGGTCCCCAGCGCACTGCGCCCACCGCCAGGCTGCCGATTCCACACGCGGTGCCCACGGGCGACCGATATCTGCCGAACGGAGGAGCCCGCATTGCGCGACCTCGGGGGCGGGCAGATGGTCTCGTGCCACCACGTCTAAAGCACGAGTCTCCTGCATAAACGGAACAGGCCGCGCCGGGATCGTACGACATGCACGACCCCGGGGTATTCAGCGTGACAACGGTATCCGGCTGGTTCCCTCAAGCACGCGCAGGCAAGCCACGCGCCGGTCGGCGCCAACCTGGTTCGGGGTTGGCGCGCCGCTGCGGCAGCGGCTTTCGGCGATCGGGCAGCGTGGCGCAAAGCCGCAGCCGGGGGTGCGGTCTTCGGGTTGCGGCGGGTCGCCCCGCAGCCTGATACGACGGCCACGCCGGCTGGGGTCGGCCGGCAAATGGGCCGACAGCAACGATTGGGTATAGGGGTGCAAGGGATCGCGCAGCAACTCCGCGGTCGCCCCCTCCTCCGCGATCTCGCCAAGATAGAGCACGGCGATCCGATCGGCGACAGACTGCACGGCCGCGATGTCGTTGCTGGTGATCAAGATCGCCATGCCGGCCTCGCGCAGCCCTGCCAGTACCGCAAGGAAATCGGCAGCAGCGGCCGTATCCAGGTCCCGCGTGGGTTCATCAAGCACGAGCAGGCGGGGGCTTGTAATCATCGCCCGCCCAAGCCCGACCAATTGAAGTCGCCCAGGGGCCAGGTCGCCAGGACGCAACGCCAGTTCCGACTGGGTCAGGCCCAGCCGCATCGCCAGTGCATCGACCAAAGCGCGGCGATCCGTGCCGCGCGGGGCGTGCAGCCGCAACGGTTCCTCGATCAAGGAGCGGGCTGTCATGCGAGGGTTTAGTACGCCCGCGGGATCACTGAAAGCCATCGTCATCCGGCCGCGCAGGCGGCGCAGGCGGCGCTCCGGCATCGCGGTGATGTCCTCGCCATCCAACAAGACTGCCCCGCCTTCGCAGGCCACCAACCGCAAGAAGCTGCGAGCCAGCGTGCTCTTGCCGGCACCGGATTCGCCCACCACGGCGACGATCTGCCCTTCTGCCACATGGAGATCGATGCGGTTCAGCGCCGTCACGCGGTCCTGGCCCCCGCCAAGCACGACGGAGACACGGCGAAGCTCGGCCACGACGGCGGCATTCCCATCCGGATCGCTCATGCTGCGGCAATCCGGGCGAAGTGGCACCGCGCGGCATGCACGCCCGCGCCGACCAAGGGAGGCGCCACAAGGCAACGCTCCGTGGCGTCAACGCAGCGCATACGGTAGGCACAACCCTCCTCCGCCTCCACGAGGGGGCGCAAGACGCGCCGCCCCGAGATGCCTAGACGCTCCGGCGCATCCGAAATCATGCTGCGCGTGAAGGGGTGGGCAGGGCGCGCGAAGACCTGCATCACGGGCCCCTGCTCCACCACCTGGCCGGCATACATCACCGCAATGTCGTCGCAATACTGGGCCACCACTCCCAGGTCGCGCGTGATGATGATGCCGCCGATCCGCCGGCGGCGCAGTTCCAGGTGCAACAGGTCCAGAATCTGCACTTGGGTGGTGATGTCGAGCCCGGCCGTGGGTTCGTCCGCTATCAGCAGTTGCGGCTCGTTGATGAGTGCAAGCCCAAGGACCACGCGTTGCACGATGCCGGGTGTGAGTTCATGCGGCCAGGCCCGCGCGCGCAGCCGAGGCTCAGGTATTCCCATGGAGGACATGATCGTCTCAGCTCGCCACGCCGCCTCGGCCTTGACGATCGGACGGTGGATGCTTTGGGCACGAACAAGCTGGGCGCCAACACGCGAATTGGGATCGAGCGTGGCATGGCCTGATTGCACCACGAACCCGATACGGGCACCGCGCACACGGGTCAGGTCGGCTTCGGACATGCGCAGCAGATCCTGGCCCTCGAACAGCGCTCGCCCACCAACAATGCGCGCGCCTGGGCGCAGCAGGCCCAGGATGGCACTAGCAGCAAGGGACTTGCCAGCACCATGCTCGCCGACCAGGCCTAGGATCCGTCCCTTGACGATACGGAAATTGACGCCGGCCAGGGCCGGCCCATGCCCGGTCTCCCCCTGAGCGCCCGTGACGGTTCGATCGACGCGCAGGTCCTGGACATCCAGCAGCATCACGCAGCTCCACGGGGCGACAGCGCCCCGGCCGGCCGGCCGGGCACGCCAGCGAGCATGGCGCCAGAGGCGGCGCGTCGCGGGCCGTGCTCGTCGATACTTTCCGCCAGCACCCGCAGCGCAGCGCCGACCACCAGCAAAGCTGAACCCGGGAACACCACCACCCACCACTGGCCGGCATAGAGGTGCTCCACACCCTCGCGGATCATCGAGCCCCACTCCGTCGTATCGGCCGCGGTGGCGATGCCCACAAAGCCCATCGCCGCCAGCACACCAAGCGCCCAGGCAGCCTGACGTGGGATCTCGCCCGCAATCCGGGCCAGGGTGTTGGGCAGCAGATGCACAACGACCAGCCGGTACATGGGATTGCCTGCCGCGGTTGCGGCTTCAATTAAGCCGCGTTCGTGCAGGGCCCGCACCTCGTCGCGCATGGCCCGGGCGAAGACAATGGCTTCCAGCAGACCGATCGCAACAACAACGTGTCGCAACGAGGGCCCCATGGCGGCCACCAGGGCCATCGCCAGCAGCAACGGTGGAATCAAGCCAATGGCCTGGAAGATGCGACGAAGCAGCCCGTCGAACCATCCGCCGCCCAGCCCAGCCGCCAACCCCAGGGGAGCGCCAAACAGGATCGCCAGCGCCAGCGACGCTATCGGCACGGCAAAGGCGTATCGCGCACCGTCGATCACCCGCGCCAGAACGTCGCGGCCATTCCCATCGGTTCCGAGCGGATGCCCAAGCGAGGGGGCCTGGAGGATACGCTCCAAATCCTGCGCACCGGGCGAGTACGGCCAAACCACCGGGCGCGCCAGCACGGCCAGCGCAAACCCCACCAGAACGACCAGTGCCAGGGCGGCACCAACGCGGCGACGTGCCAAAAGGCGCAACAGCCGGAACACCCGCGCGATCATGACCGCCAAATCCGGACGCGTGCCAACCGTCGGATCATGGCATGCAGCAGGTGCACGATGGCCGCGACGGCAGCACTTATGAGAATGAATCCCTGCACGGCCGCGAAATCGGCCTTGGCCATGGCTTCCAGGCCGTACTGCCCGATGCCACCCCAAGCAAACACGTATTCCACCAGCGCCGTCATGCTGAGCAGGGCAGCAGATTGGGCGGCCAAGCCCCCGCCGATCGCCGGCAATGCGCCGCGCAGAGCGATCAGGGTCAGCATCTCGCGCGACATGCCCTGGGCCCGGGCGTAGACGAAGTGCGGCGCATCCATCTGGGCCAGCATGGCTCCGCGCACCAGCAGGGTCAGCGACGCCCCCAGCATGAGCGCCAGGGTGAACACGGGCAAGATCAGTTGGCCCAGGGCCGACCGCGCGGCAATCGAATCCTGCATCAGGAATGCGTCGATAAAATAACTGCCGGTGATCGTGGGCGGCGGCGTCAGCACGATGCTGATGCGACCCGACGGAGCGGGCGCGATATCCAGCCAGCGGAAAAAGACCAGCAGCAGCAACAGGGCAAGGAAGAAGGGCGGCATTGCCTCTCCCAGCACGGACGTGCCGCGCACCGTGCGATCTTCCGCGGTATCGCGCGCGAAGGCCGCCGCCATGCCGGTGGGTACGGCCATCAACGTTCCGAGGAAAACGGCATAGAGCATCAGTTCCAGGGTCGCTGGGAGGCGGATGAGAAGCTCGTCCAGCACGCTCTCGCTGGTTAGCCAGGAACGGCCAAGTTCGCCGCCCAGGACGCGAATGGCATACCGCACGAACTGCACGAGGGCCGGCCTGTCCAAGCCATAGTCTTGAACCAGCTGGGCACGTTCCTCCCCCCCGGGGCCGGGGCCACCAAGCAGAACATCCGCTGGCCCGGCACCAAGCTTCACAAGCATGAAGCTTGTGAACACCACCACCAAAGCAAGGAAGAGCCCCACGCCGAGACGGCGCAGGAGGGCGCGGACCGGACGCTCCATTGCGTCAGACGATCCCCAGGCGCTCGGCCGCGGATACCACTGTCCGGTCCACCATGGGCCTCATCTCCCGGGAACGCAGCCCCGGGCTCCCTGCCGTGTCACGCCTTGCACTGCCTCGGCCGCCGGGCGCGAGCCCGGGTAGCCCCTAGAACTCAAGCGCTTCCGCCTGGCTCCGTCGTCGCGGATGCGGTCCGGGCGAGGAAAGCGGAATCGCGAGCCAGCGCATACCACGAATCGAGCCGATGACAACCTTCTGATTGGCGGCCTGTAACGCCGGCGTGCTCCAGTATGCGCCCCCTCAGCCCTTTACCGCACCGGCCGTGAGACCGGAGGCGTACTGGTCGACGAAGAAGGAATACACCAAGGCCACGGGAACGGACCCCAGCAGCGCACCGGCCATGAGCGGCCCCCAGAAATAGAAGTCCGCCCGGGTCAGTTGCACCAGAACACCCACCGGAATCGTGCGCTCGGCGGATGCCGTCACCAGCGTGAGGGCGTAGATGAACTCATTCCACGATAGCGTGAAGGAGAAGATGCCCGCCGACAGGATGCCTGGCCTGGCCAGCGGAAGCGCGATCCGCAGCATGGCACCCAGCCGCGTCAGCCCATCGATCCGCGCGCAATCCTCGAGCTCGGAGGGAATGGTGCGGAAATAACCGCTCATCAGCCAGGTGACGAAGGGCACCAGGAAGGTGGGATAGACGATCACCAGGGCCCAGATTGTGTCGTCCATGCCGATGCTGGCCATCACCTCCACCATGGGGATGAACAGCAAGGTGGTGGGAACCAGGTAGGTCACGAAAATCGCGGTGCCGACGAATTCCGATCCCCGGAAACGCAGCCGCGCCAGGGCATAGCCGGCCGGCACACCCATGATCAGGGCAATGGCGGTGGACAGCGTCGCCACCAACATCGTGTTGCCGACCCAGGTGACGAAGTCGGTCTTCTCGAACAGGTAGATGAAGTGTTCGAGGCTGGGCGTGGCCACGTAGAGCGGGCTTTTCGAGCCGTCGTACAGCTCGGAATCCGGCTTCAGCGCCGTGATCAGCATCCAATAGAACGGGCCGACCAGGAAGATGAGGAAGAAGGCCAGCGGCGCCCACACGAACAGGGCGCGCTCCAGCCGCGGGTGGTGGGAGCGGTAGGCGCCGGGGGCCAGGGGTGCGCTCATGACCGGCTCCTCAAGCGACCGTGCTGCGGCGGATGCGGCGCAACTGCCAGATGATCAGCACCAGCAGCACCGGCAGCATGGTGAGCGAGATGGCCGCCCCCTCGCCGATGTTCCCGCTCGCCAGGCCCGTCTGGTAGCTGAGGGTGGCAAGCACATGGGTGGCGTTCATCGGCCCGCCTTTGGTGAGGCCATAGACGATGCCGAAATCCGAGAAGGTCCAGATGATCGACAGCACCAGCGCCGTCAGCAGCACCGGCATCACCAGCGGCAGCGTTACGTAGCGGAAGCGCTGGAACTTGCCGGCGCCATCGATCGCCGATGCGTCGTAGAGATCCTGCGGGATAGATTGCAGCCCGGCCAGCACCGTGATCGCCATGAAGGGCACGCCGCGCCAGGCATTGACGAGCAGGACCGAGAACAAGGCGAGGTCGGGATCCGTGAGCCAGTTGAAGCCCTGCGCCATCAGCCCGGAATTGACCAGGATGTAGTTCAGCACCGAGAAATTCGGGTTGAACATCCACAGCCAGGCCATGGTGCCCAGCACCGTGGGCACAATCCAGGGCAACAGTATCGCGGCCCGCACGGCGCGGCGGAAGCGGAAGCTTTCGTTGAGGAGCAGGGCGAGGCCAACCCCCAGGACAAGGCGGATGGCGACGGACCCGGCGGTGAAGATGAACGTGTTGCGCAGTGTCTGGCGGTAGATGCTGCTCTCCCAGAGCAGCTCAAAGTTCTCCAGACCCACGAAAACGCCCGGGTCCGCCAGCGTGCGGTCCGACAGCGCGTAGCCGATCGCCACGAAGAACGGATAGGCCACCAGTGCCAGCAGCAGCACAACCACCGGTGCAACGAGCAGGTAGCCGAGCGAGCGTTCGCCGTCGACGAGGTCGGAGAGGCGACTGCGCCGAACCGTCCGGATGGAACGGTCCGGCGCGCCGGTCGTGGTCGAGGAGCCCATCGAGGGCGTGCCCGGCGGGGATGCGATCAGGTGCGGCGGCGGCGGCGGGCGATCTGCTGGTATTCCTTCTCGGCCCAGGCCACCGCGTCGCGCGGGGTCAACTGGCCCGTGCAGGCCTTGGCGAACATGTCCACCAGGATGTACTTGTTCACCGCCTCCGCCGCCGCCGGGGTGGGCGGCCCGCCATAGCCGGGGAGGCGGTTGATCTTGTTGAGGTCGCGGAAGATCTTGAGCTTGGGATCTTCCGGCCAAACGTCTTCGCTGTCGAAGCCGGCGAGTTGCGGAATGAAGTAGGACTGGCCGGTCTTGGTCCACTTGGGCAGGAAGGTGCGGCTGTACCAGGCCTTGAGGAACTCGCGCTGGCCGGCCTTGTTGGGGCTGGAGGCGAAGGGCAGCCACACGTTGATGTTGTAGTTGGCGAAGCGCCCGGCGGGGCCGGACGGCCAGTTGGCGTGGTCCATGTTGTCCACGATGTTCTTGCGCGCCGGGTCCGTGACCGCGGCAGCACGCGAAGCGAGGTAGATCGTGTTCACGTTCACCGTGGCCGAGACCTTGCCGGCCAGGAAGGCCTGGTTGTTGTCCGGGTCCAGCCAGGCGGTCGTGCCGGGAATGAAATACTGGTAGATCTCCTTGTACCACTCCACCGCCGCCAAGGTGCCGGGGGAGTTGATCGCCACCGTGCGGCCGTCGGCCTCGAACTCCTTGCCGCCGAAGCCCCATAGCACCGGATAGTTTGTGGAGCGCCCGTCGCCGGCGGCATGGCCCAGCGTCATGCCGATGGGCGTGCCCTTGGCATGCAGCTTCTTGGCGGCATCGAGCAGCCCGGCAAACGTGTCGGGGAACGTGTCCACCCCGGCGGCGCGGAACATGTCGGTCCGCCAGTTCCAGGCAGCCGGCGCTTGGCCGATCGGCAGGCTCTTCCACCGGCCCCCGACCATGGAGGCAGCCTTGGCCGCATCCATCCAGCCGCCATAGGTCTTGCCGATCTCGTCGGCCAGATCGGTCACGTCGTTCAGCTTGGCCGCATAGATATAGGTGTCGAACTCCACGCCCATGGCCATGTCGGCACCACGCCCGGTGCCGATCACGGAGGCGGTCTTGGTCGTCAGCTCATCGCCGGCGAAACGCTCCACCTTGATTTCCATGCCCGAGTCGCGCGCGAGGTCTGCGGCGAGTTGATCGAGCATCGTGTTGGTCTGCGGCACGTACCACTGGCCGGCGAGGATGGTGAGCTTCGTGCCCTTCAGCGTGCCCTGGGCGATGGCGGGCGTGGCGAGCGAAAGGGCGGGGGCAGCGGCGGCGCCGGCGAGCAGCCTGCGCCGGCTCACATGGGCCTGGCGGCGGTCCTGGGTCATGGGGGCGTCTCCTCGTTTGGCGTTTCTTGTTGCTGCGGCCTTCCCCTTGCGCGTCGGACCGCCTGCCGGGGGGTGCGTTCCACGCCCCTTCCACCGGCAGCTAATATAATACTATGCGCCGAATGCGGCGGCTGGCCAGCGGATTCGCGGCGCTTGTTGGCGGGGCGAAGCCTCAGCTAGGATTGCTGCACTGCCGCGAACGCCACCCCGGCGATTCCCCCCAAGACTGGAGGACGACATGCTCCCGACGGTTCGAGCCGCGCTTGCCGCCACGTTGCTGGCTGGCGCAGCCACCCTCTCTCCGCAGGCCCAGGCCGCTACGCCGCGCGACGCGCTGGTGATGGCCTGGAACCTCGATGCGCTGATCACCTTCGATCCCGCGCAGATCGCCGAGGTGAACGGCAACGACATCATCCGCAACGTGTGCGAACCCCTGGTCAACTACGACCTGAAGGACACCGCCCGGATGGTGCCGAGCACGGCTGAGAGCTGGACCGTTTCGGACGACGGCATGACGCTGACCTTCAAGCTGCGCGCCGACCTCAAGTTTCCCAACGGTCGCACCGCCACCGCGCATGATGCGGTGTGGTCGATGCACCGCGTGGTCGGCCTCGGCTATGGCAATTCGGCCAACTTCACCGAGTGGGGCTTCACCAAGGACAAGATCGAGCAGCAGATCACCGCCGCCGACGACCGCACCATCGTCGTGAAGATGGACAGGGCCTACCCCGTCGGCCTGATCCTGTCCGCCATGTTCGCTTCCGGCTCCACCGCCATCATGGACAGCGAGATCGGCAAGAAGGAGGCCAAGACCGTCGATGGCCGCTACGACTGGGCCAACCCGGTCTTCAAGACCAACCCGGTCTGCGTCGGCTCCTACCGCGTCACGCGCTGGAACACCAACGAGGTGGTGATCCTGGAGCGCAACGAGAACTATTTCGGCGAAAAGGCCAAGCTGAAGCGCGTGATCATCCGCCACGTGCCCGAAAGTGCGGCGCAGCGCCTGCTGCTGGAGAAGGGCGACATCGATGTGGCCCGCCTGCTCAACACCGACGACCTGCGCGCGCTGTCCAAGAACAAGGACGTGCACGTGGAAACCACCACGATGCACGGCTACTCCTACCTCGCCTTCAATTCGCAGGACCCGATCTTCTCCAATCCGAAGGTGCGCCAGGCCTTTCGCTGGATGATCGACTACCAGGGCCTCGGTTCGACGGTGCTGGAATACCAGGGCACGCCGCGCGCCAGCCTGGTACCGATCGGCGCCTTCGGTGCGCTGGATGAGAAGGAGGGCCAGCCCTTCAAGCTCGACCTGGAAAAGGCCAAGGCGCTGCTGGCCGAAGCCGGCTTCCCCACCGGCTTCACCAAGAAGTTCATCCACTCCGCCAACAACATCTCGCCGGCCGTGGCCCAGCACGTGCAGGCCAATGCCGCCAAGATCGGCGTGACCCTCCAGCTGGAACAGATGGCCGACGCGCAGCTCTTCACCCGCGCCCGCTCGCGCGACTTCGAGGTGCTGCTCATCGGCTGGGGCGCCGGCTATCCGGACTCCAACAGCATGATCTCGCGCCACGCGGTGAACCCTGACAACCGTGTGGAGGCCCGGCTGGCGCAGTACCCGTCCTGGCGCTCCTCCTGGCAGGACGAGGCGATCAAC
>CAMDAM010000005.1 GCA_945888575.1 Asaia bogorensis
GACAAGCGCGAGTTCAAGGACCTGGACGACACCGTCGAGATCGGCACCCGCAACATCAAGCTGGCCCTGCGCCGCCTGCGCAAATTCGCCCGCCAGGGCACACCCACCGAACTCGACATCCCCGAGACCATCCGCACCACCGCCAACAACGCCGGCTACCTCGACCTCAAGATGGTGCCGGAGCGCCACAACACGGTGAAGGTTCTGCTGTTCCTCGATATCGGCGGCTCGATGGACGAACACGTCCGCGTCTGCGAGGAACTCTTCTCCGCCGCCCGCGGCGAGTTCAAGCACCTGGAATACTTCTACTTCCACAACTGCATCTACGAACGCGTCTGGAAGACCAACCGCCGCCGCAACGACAACATGACCCCCACCGAGGAGGTCATGCGCAAATACGGCCCCGACTACAAGGCGATCTTCGTTGGCGACGCCTCCATGTCCCCCTACGAGGTCTCCCACCCCGGCGGCAGCGTGGAACACTGGAACGACGAGCCCGGCTCCGTGTGGATGGAACGCCTAACCCGCCATTTCCGCCGGTCCGCCTGGCTCAACCCGCGCCCGCGCAACGCCTGGGACCACGCCATGACCATCGGCATGCTGCGCAAGGTGATGGAAAACAGGATGTATCCGCTCACCCTGGGCGGGATCGACGAGATGGCCAAGGAACTGAACAAGTAGTTCATCCCGCCGCGGGCAACCGCCGGGCGCCGAATTCGTTGCCTCCTGCCAGCAGGAGCAACATGCATGCATTCGCAGGAAACGGGCCCGAACCACGCGGCCAGCCGTGCCGATGCCGCGTTCCTGCGCCATGTCCTGACCACGCTCGCCATCGTCGCGCTGGCGCTGCTGCTGTGGGTGGTGCGCGACACGCTGCTTCTGGTCTTCGCCGGCATCGTGGTCGCGGTCATGCTGCGGGCCCTGGCCACGCCGCTGCAGCGCCGGCTGGGCCTGCCCGCCGGCCTGTCCCTCGCCGTGGTCGCCCTAGCGCTCGCCGCCCTCTTCCTCCTGATCGCGCTGCTCGTGGGCGGCGAAATCCGCGCCCAGGCCACCGATCTCGCCCGGCGACTGCCGCAGGTGCTGGACGACGTCCTCCAGCGCTACGACCTCAGCCTGCCGCGCCAGGGCGGCGTGCAGGATGCGGCGCTGTCCGCGGCAGGCACGGTGGCGCAGCAGGCGATGGGCCTGGGCGTCGGCGTCCTGTCAGGCGTGTCGTCCCTGGTGGTCGTGGTGGTCGGCGGCTTCTTCCTGGCGGTGGACCCGCTGATGTATCGCCGCGGGGTCGCGCTGCTGCTGCCACCGAACCAGCGCCGCCGCGCGCTCGATGCCATGGTGGCCTGCGGCCGCGCGCTGCGCCTGTGGATGGCGGCCCAGCTCATCTCGATGATTTTCGTCGGCGTGCTGTCCGGCCTGGGCAGCTGGGCACTCGGCCTGCCGTCCCCCCTGGCGCTCGGCCTGTTCGCCGGGATCACGAACGTGGTCCCGTTCCTCGGCGCCTTCGCCGGTGCCGTCCCCGCCGTGCTGCTCGCCGCCACCGACAGCATGGCCACGCTGCTCTGGACCGGCCTGCTGTTCCTCGTGGTCCAGCAGGTGGAATCGAACGTGGTCACGCCCCTGGTGCAGCGCCGCATGGTCGACCTGCCGCCCGCGCTGGTGATCTTCGCCGTCGTCGCCGTCGGTTCCCTGTTCGGCATCGCCGGCGTCATCCTGGCCGCCCCGGTCACCGTCGTCGCCTTCGTGCTGGTCAAGAAACTCTACATCCGCCAAACCCTCGGCACCCCCACCGACGTGCCCGGCGAACCCGGCTGAACGCACCCCCTCCCGCTTTGCGCCGGGATGTGGTTCCTGTCGGGCTCCACGCCGCAACACAGGTTGAGCCCCGATGACCGTCGCCGAGATCATGCACTCCCCCGCCTACCGCCGCATCGTGGAGGTGCTGGATGCCGAGCACGACCGCACGGTAGCCGACGTCATCACCCTCACCGAAATCCCCGCCCCCCCGTTCGGCGAAGGCCCCAAGGCCGCCCACTACCTCGAAATGCTCCGCGCCCACGGGCTGGAGGATGTGGAGCTGGACGGCATCGGCAACGCCATGGGCCTGCGCCGCGGGGCAGGGAACGGCAAGCTGATCGTCGTCGCCGCCCATCTGGACACCGTCTTCCCCGCCGGCACCGATGTGCGCGTGAAGCGCGAGGGCACCAAGCTCTTCGCCCCCGGCGTGGGCGACGACACCCGCAGCCTCGCCGTCCTCCTCGCCTATATCCGCGCCCTGGATGCCGCCGGCGTCCGCACCAACGCCGATATCCTCTTCGTCGGCGACGTGGGCGAGGAAGGCCTCGGCGACCTCCGCGGCGTCCGGCACCTCTTCACCGAGGGCAAATACAAAGGCCGCATCGAAGCCTTCTTCACCGTGGACAGCCCAGACATGGAAGGCTTGGTCGTCGGCGGCGTCGGCTCCAAGCGCTACCGCGCCACCTTCCGCGGCCCCGGCGGCCACAGCTTCGGCGCCTTCGGCCTGGTCTCGCCGGCCTTCGCCATGAGCCAGGCGATGCTGGAACTCTCCCGCATCTCCGTCCCCGCCAAGCCGAAAACCACTTTCAGCGCCAGCGTCTTCGGCGGCGGCACCAGCGTGAACGCCATCCCCAACGAGGTCTGGGTAGAAGTCGATCTCCGCTCCGAGGCCCCCGCCGAACTCGCCCGCCTGGAACAGCGCTTCCTCGCCATCGTGGAACAGGCGGCCGAGGCCGAGAACCACGCCCGCTCCACCGCCCAGGGCCGGATCACCGTCGACGCCAAGCTGATCGGCGACCGCCCGGCCGGCAATACGCCCATGGACTCCGACATCGTCCAGCACAGCACCGAAGCCCTGAAGGCGCACGGCTTCGAGGTGCGCCACGCCTATTCCAGCACCGATGCCAACATCCCCATGAGCCTCGGCATCCCCGCCGTGAAGATCGGCTCCGGCGGCACCTCGGGCCGCGCCCACTCGCTGGAGGAATGGATCGACGTGGAACAAACCAATTCCGTAAAGGGCATGGCCGCTGGCCTCACCGCCATCCTGGCCGTGGCTGGGGTCGCCCCGTGAGCCACCCCCTGATCGAACTCTGCGTCGAAGGCATCGACAACGCCATCACCGCGGCGGAAGCCGGCGCCGACCGCATCGAGCTCTGCGCCGCCCTCATCGAAGGCGGTATCACCCCCAGCCTCGCCACCATCCGCGCCACAGTCGCCGCCGTCAGCGTCCCCGTCATGGTCATGGTCCGCCCCCGCGGCGGCGACTTCCTCTATTCCGAGCGCGAATTCGAAACCATGCTGGCGGACATCCACGCCATCCGCGAAACCGGCGCCGCTGGCGTCGTCTTCGGCTGCCTCACCCCCGATGGCGCTATCGACGAACCCCGCACCAAGGCCCTGGCGGAAGCCGCCGGCCCACTCGACACCACCGTCCACCGCGCCTTCGACATGACGGCGAACGCCGCCGAAGCCCTGGAAGCCCTGATCCGCTGCGGCGTGAAGCGCGTCCTCACCAGCGGCCAGCGCCCCCGCGGCATCGATGGCGCGCTGCTTCTGGCAAAGCTCGTCCAGCAGGCCGCCGGCCGCATCATCATCCTCGGCTGCGGCGATCTCGACGAAGCCACGATCGCCGAAGTCCGCCGCACCGCGAACCTCTCGGAGCTCCACTTCTCCGCCCCCGCCACGATCCCCAGCGCGATGCGCTACCGCAACCCGGCGCTCGCCATGGGCGGCGACGACGCCAACCGCGAATACCGCCACACGGTCACCGACCCCGCCCGCGTCCGCCGCATGATCGCCGCGGCCCGCGCCTAGAAATCCATCAGGCTCTCGGGGTCCACCTCGGTCCCCAGCTGAAACAGCAGGTCGCCCGGCTCCACCATCGGGCGCACCAGTTCCACCACCAGCAGCCCGTCCCTGGGGAACCGCACCTCCACCCCGGGGCTGCCCAGCGCCGTCACCGGCCAGATCGTGCCGGCCAGCTCCCCCGCCCGCACCGTCTCGCCAATCCGCCGCGCCGGCTCGAACAGCCCCGGCACCTCGGCCATCGGCGCACTGCCCGAACCCGCCAGCCGCAAAAACCGCGTCTCCCCCACGGGCGCCACCCCGGCATCGCGAATGCCCACATGCGCCAGCAGCCGCTCCAGGCATGCCCCGGCCAAGTCCTTCAGTTCGATATCCAAGGACGCCCCGCCGCCAAACTCCGCCGAGACCATCACCACCCCGCGCCGGTCGCACTCCGCGGTCATGGAGCCATAGGCCCCGGTCCCCGCCGCAATCACCGTGAACGGCGCCCCGAACGCCCGCGCCGCCGCAATCTTGCGCCGCCGGAATGCCGTATCCCCACCCCAGTGCAGATAGGCGCAGGGCAGATACCGCCCGGAACTCCCCCCGCTATGCAGGTCGCAGGCAAACCCCGCGCGGCTGAGCACATTCGCCGCCACCCACGCTGCAATCGCCCCCGTCGGCCCCGTGGCGGGATCGCCAGGAAACACCCGGTTGAGATTGCCGCCATCCAGCGGAGAAACCCGCCGCCCCGCCCGCACCGCCGGCAGGTTCAGCGCCGGCATCACGATCAACCGCCCCGCCAGCCCCGCCGGGTCCGTGGCGCGCAACAGCCGGTGCAGCAGCGCCTGGCCCTCGTATTCGTCGCCATGCGTGCCCCCACTCAGGAACATCGTCGGCCCAGCCCGCCCGCCCACCAGCACCGCCACCGGCACGGGGATCACCGAAAACGCATGCCGGTCATCGGAATGCGAAAGCCGCACATACCCGGTGCGGAATCCCGGCGTGTCGAAATCGATCTCGGCGGCGGTCGGCGGCTGGGCCATGGCGGTCTCTCCCTCTCCCCACACCGAACCACGCACCCCGCCGCGGCTCAACCCCGCTTGACACACCCCGCCGCACACCCCGGGATAGCACCCTCGACACGCCTGGAGATGCCCCGGATGCGCACCCTTCTCGCCGCCACGCTGCTGCTGGCCGGCGCCCACGCCAACGCCCAAACCCTCACGGTCGCCATCCCGTCAGACGCCACCTCGATCGACCCGCATTTCCAGGACATCGGCCCCAACGCCAACGTCGCGCGCCAGATCTTCGATTCCCTGGTCACCGCCGGCGCCAAGGCGGAACTGAAGCCCGGCCTCGCCCTCACCTGGACCCTCACCGACGACCCCACCCAATGGCGCATCACCCTGCGCCAGGGCGTCACCTTCCACGACGGCACCCCCTTCACCGCGCAGGACGCGGCCTTCTCCCTCAAGCGCATCGTCGCCGTCCCCAACGCCCCCTCCACCATGGGCCGCTTCGTGCGCGACATCCGGGAGGTGCAGGTGGTCGACGCATCAACCCTGCTCATCCGCACCGCCGAGCCCTCGGCCATCCTGCCCAACAACCTCACCAACGTGCCGATCGTCCCCGCGAAGATCGGGGCGGCCGCGGAACCCAAGGACTTCAACAACGGCCAGCACACCATCGGCACCGGCCCCTACCGCTTCGTGCGCTGGACGCCGGGCGCCGAGATCGCCTTCGCCGGCAACGCCGCCTGGTGGGGCGGGGCGCCGAACTGGCAATCCATCCGCATGCGCCCCGTCGCCAACAACGGCGCCCGCGTCGCCGCTCTCCTCGCCGGCGACGTCGATCTCATCGCCGCCGTCCCCACCGCCGACCTGCCGCGCCTGAAATCCGACCCCAAGCTGAATGTCTGGGAAAGCGTCTCCAACCGCGATGTGTTCTGGACCATCGATTCCAGCCGCGAAACCACCCCCCACGTCACCGCCAAGGACGGCACCGCCATCCCCAACCCGTTCCGCGATATCCGGGTGCGCCAGGCCGTCATGCTCGCCATCAACCGCCCGGCCCTGCTCGAACGCATCATGGAAGGCGTCGCCGTCCCGGCCACCCAGCTCGTGCCCATCGGCATGGCAGGCTACGACCCCGCCATCACGCTACCCGCCTTCGACCCCGCAAAGGCCCGCGCCCTGCTGGCCGAAGCCGGCTACCCCCAGGGCTTCAAGCTCACCCTGCACAGCACCGCCGGCCGCTACGCCAACGACCAGCAGCAGGCCGAGGCCATCGCCCAGATGCTGTCGCGCGTCGGCATCCAGACCAGCGTGGAGACGCAGCCCGTGGGCATGTTCTTCCAGAACGCCCGCAAGCGCGCCTTCACCTTCAACATCGTCAGCTGGGGCTTCGCCACCGGCGACACCTACGTGCTGATGCGCGAGACGCTGCACAGCAAGGGCCTGGAGAACTACGGCGGCTACGCCAACCCGCGCGTCGATACCCTGCTGGACCAGGCCCGCACCGATACCAACCCCGCAAGCCGCGGCAGCGCCATCGCCGAAGCCCAGCGTCTGGCCATCGCCGATGCCGCCGTGTTTCCCACCCACTACCAGCTCAACCTCTGGGCCGGCCGCAAGGGCCTTCGCATGGAACCGCGGATGGACGAGATGACCCTGGGCCAGGATATCTTCCCGGCCCCCTAGCGCTACGCCCCCCCGATCTCCGCCAGGAAAGCCTCGGTCGTGCGCTGCCGGCAATACCCCTTGATCGCCTTCAGCGTCGCGTCGTGCCGTTCCTGCGTGTAGGTCGCGCAGGCATCCGTCACCAGCGTCACCAGGTAGCCGAGGTCGCACGCCGTCATCGTGGCCGAAGCCACGCACTGGTCGGTCACGATCCCCGAAATCACCAGGTATTTGGTGGAGAGATTGCGCAGCACGTAGTCGATGTTGGTGGAAACGAACACGTTGGAGGACGTCTTCGGCAGCACGATCTCGTCGCCCACCGGCTTGATCGCATCCAGCACCTGCCCGTCGAAGCTGTCCTTCGGCACGTTGAACCCGGTGATCTTGTAATCCAGCGACCGGTCCCGCCCATCGTCGGTCAGGTTGCGGATCACGGTGTACATCACCTCGATCCCGGCCTTGCGGCAGCCCTCCTGCAGCTTCTGCATGTTCGGCAGCGTCTCGCGCTCGAACGTGTCGAAGAACCAGCCGAGCTCGCGGTCGAATTCTTCCTTCGACATATGCGCGAACTCGCTGCCGTCCCGCCGCGCGCAATAGTTCTGCACATCGATGAACAGCAGCGTGGTGTGCGGAATCTCCACGTTCAGGTCGCGCGTGTCGGGGTGCGGCAGGTTGGCCATCTTTCGGCTCCTCAATACGTTGTCGCGCGGAAGCGCGCTCAATACGTCTCAGCGTAGCGCGCACACTGCTCCGCCTCGGTCAGCCCCGCCATCAGGGCCGCCTCGCCGCGCTTGTGCATCAGGTAGGCGCCATGGAAGCTCTCGCCCATCCAGCCGCGCGCGGCCTCGCTGGCCTCCAGCGCATCCAGCGCCTGCTCCAGCGAAGCGGGCAGGGCAGGGCCCTCATCCGGAATCGCCAGCCCGCGCCGAATGCCGTCCACCCCCGCCCACACCACCGCGGCGAGCGCGAGGTAAGGCGAGGCCGCGCCATCGGCCACCCGGTATTCCACGTTGAACTGCTTGGCCACGTTCGGCCCCGGCAGCACCGGGCAGATGCGCAGCGCCGCCCCGCGATCCTGCTGCTCCAGCGTGGCATGCGTCGGCGCCCAGCGGTTCGGCCGCAGCCGGATATACGAAATCGTCGAAGGCGCGGTCAGCGCGCACAGCGCCGGCTGGTGGTGCAGGATCCCCGCCGCGAAGGCCCGCGCCACCGGCGAAAGCCCCAGCTTGTCGCTGGGGTCGTGCATCACCGGCACGCCGGCGGCATCCTTGAAGCTGAAATGGATATGCACCCCGTTGCCCACCCCGGCGGGGTCCAGCACCGGGGAGAAGATCGCCTGATGCCCCAACCGATGCGCCGAAGCCCGCGCCATCTCGCGCGCCACCACCGCCCGGTCCGCCGCCCGCATCCCCTCGGCCACATCCACGGTGAACTCGTACTGCCGCGCGCCATACTCGGCCATGAAGCTGTCCGGCTCGCACCCAGCCGCCCGAAGCGCCGCCGTGAACACCTCGGCGAACACCCCCTGCCGCCGGAACGCATCCAGCGAATACGGGTTGCCCGGCCCGTCCTGCACCCCGGTATAGGTGAACTCATGCTCGAACGCGGCCACCAGGCTCACCCCGGCCGCCTCCTTCAGCGCCGCCAGCGCCCGGCGCAGGAAATCCCGCGGGCACAACTCCCACGCCCGCCCGTCCAGCCAGCGCAGATCGCCCAGGAAGAAGTGCTCCTTGGCCGACCCATCGGCGAAATCCACCTCCACCTCCGCCGTCGGGTCCGGCACCAGGATCAGGTCGCCCCCGGTCCCGAACGGCGTGGCCGCGATCACCGAGAACGCGTTGATCATCGCATTCGTCGGCACCCAGCCCACGCCCTTGGCCATCCGCCCCGGCAACTCCCGCGCCGGAAACCCCTTGCCCCGCACCCGCCCCGCCATCTCGCAGGTGCACACCATGATCAGCGGCTCGCGGTTCATCGGCGGTGTCCTTCTGTCAGTCCTGCAGGAACGGATTGCCCACCCGCTCCGCCCCGAAGCTCGATCCGTCGCCATGCCCGCAGATGAAGCGGATATCGTCCCCCAGCGGCAGCAGCTTGGTCTTGATGGAGCTTATCAGCGCGTCATGGTCGCCGTAGTCGAAATCCGTCCGCCCCACGGAGCCCTTGAACAGCACGTCGCCCACGAAGGCGATCCGCGCCGTCTTCTCCACGAACACCACATGGCCCGGCGAATGCCCGGGGCAGTGCAGCACCTCGAACGAAAGCCCGATCGTCTCGATCACCTCGCCCTCGGTGAGGTACCGGTCCGGCACCACGTTCACCAGCCCCTGCAACCCCATCCGCGCCGCCTGCGCCTCGATCTGCGACAGCAGCGGCGCATCGCGCTCATCCGGCCCCAGCACCGGCACCTTCGCCCAGCCCAGCCGCTCATAGGCTTGGTTGATCACCCCGCGCGCCGCCCCCGCGCCGCCGGCATGGTCCAGATGCCCGTGCGTCAGCAGGATCGTCTCCACCTGAAGCTCCTGCGTCTCCAGCAGGTCCAGGATGCGCCCCACCTCGCCGCCGGGGTCCACGATCACCGCGCGCTTGGTCCCCGTGTGCCACATCACGGTGCAGTTCTGCTGGAACATGGTCACGGGCACGATCGCCATGCGGTAGTCGGACATCAGGCTCTCCAGCATCTCGAACCCTTGGCCTTACCGGCGCCCACCGCAAAGATCAAATGGCCACGCGTCAAATGGCGAAGGTAATCGGCTCCGCATCCGGCCGCTGCAGCCCCGCCGCCCCGGCCTGGCGCAGCAGGTCGTCCAGCGTCATGCCCGCCAGCACCCCCTGCGTCGTCGTCTCCAGCTTCAGCCACAGCGGCTCCACCACCTTCTCCAGCAGCGCCCCGTGCGGCCCATCCGCCGCATCCGGCTCCTCGCCGCCAGCCACCGCCACGATCTCGGAAAGCTTGATGTCCCGCCGCGGCCGCCCCAGCCGATAGCCCCCGCGCGGCCCGCGCACGCTTTCCAGCAGCCCCGCCCGCGACAGCGCCTGCAGCAGCGGCTCCATCCCCCGCCGCGCCAGCCCCAGCCGCTCGGCCAGATCCGCCGCACTCACCGTCGATTGCCGCCCGCCATGGAACGCCACATCGAGCAGGATGGTGATGGCGAGCATCGCCCTGTCCTTGCGGATCAGCATGGTTGTTCCTCCGCGTCGCCCCCGCCGGTCGTCCCGCCGGCTCCGGCGCCACTAAACCACGCCCAGCAGGCGTGTAAAGCCACCATCAGCCATGCTAGAACGCTGCATGACTCGATCCAAGCCGCCAACCACGCCCCGCACAGCCAGCGCGTCCTTCCGCGGCCGGATCCATGCCAGCGTGCTCGACACGATCGGCGCCACCCCCATCGTGCGTCTCCCGCGCCTCACCGCCGCCCAGTCCCTCACCGCCGACCTCACGCTGAAGCTGGAATTCTTCAACCCCCTCGCCTCCGTGAAGGACCGCATCGGCCTGGCCATGGTCGACGCCGCGGAGGCCGAAGGCACCATCGCCCCCGGTCGCTCCACGTTGGTGGAACCCACCAGCGGCAACACCGGCATCGCGCTCGCCTTCGTCGCCGCCGCCCGCGGCTACCGCCTCATCGTCTGCATGCCCGAAGGCGCTTCGGTCGAACGCCGCAAGATGCTCCGCCTGATGGGCGCCGAGGTTGAACTCACCCCCGCCCGCCAGGGCATGGCCGGCGCCATCAACCGCGCCGAGGCCATCCTCGCCGCCACCCCCGGCGCCTGGATGCCCCGCCAGTTCGACAACCCGGCCAACCCCGCCATCCACGAAGCCACCACCGCCGAGGAAATCTGGGCCGACACGGCGGGGAAGGTCGATATCGTCATCGGCGGCGCCGGCACCGGCGGCACCCTCACCGGCATCGCCCGCGCCCTCAAGCCCCGCCGCCCCGGCCTCCAGGTCATCGCCATCGAGCCCGCCGAATCCGCCGTCCTCTCCGGCGACGAGCCGGGCCCGCACGGCCTGCAGGGCATCGGCCCCGGCTTCCAGCCCGGCGTGCTCGACCTCGCCCTGATGGACCAGGTCATCCGCGTCTCCGAACGCGACGCCATCGCCGCCGCCCGCCTCTGCGCCCAGGCCGAGGGCCTCCCCATCGGCATCTCCTCCGGCGCCGCCCTGCACGCCGCCCTGGACCTCGCCCGAGACCCCGCCAACACCGGCAAGCTCATCGTCGCCATCGCCCCCAGCTTCGCCGAGCGCTACCTCTCTACCGCACTCTTCGCCGGAATGTAGGGCCCTACCGCCCCCGCAACGCGGCCTGCACCAGCGTATCCAAGGCCGACAGGAACTTGGACTTGTCGCCCTTGCTCATCGGTGCCGGCCCCCCTGTCATGAACCCGCTCTCCCGCATGTGCTGCGCCACCGCCCGCCCGGCCAACGCATTGCCGATATTGTCCCCGCTCCAGATCTTCCCATTGCTCGCCAGCGCCCGCGCCCCCCGCGCCAGGCACCGCGAGGCCAGCGGAATATCGTTGGTCACGCACACATCCGCCGCCTCGATCCGCTCGGCGATCCAGTCATCCGCCGCATCCGCCCCTTCCGCCACGATCACGCTGCGCACATTCGGCAGCCCGGAAGGCCGGATCGGCCGCGACCCATTGCTCACCAGGTGCACCACCAGCCCCAGCCGGCCCGCCACCTTGTAAACCTCGTCCCGCACCGGGCAGGCATCCGCATCCACATAGATCTCGGTCATGCCCCCACTATGCCCCCATTCACCGCCGCCGTCGCGAGGGTGCAGAAAGGAAGGCTCACCACGGAGCCACGGAGGCCACGGAGAAGGCACGGAGCCGAAACCTCGCCCTCCGTGCCTTCTCCGCGCCCTCCGCGCCTCCGCGGTGAATCTTCCTGCCTCCGCCCACCCCCCGCTTGCATGCCGTCCCGACAACCGGACAATGTCGCCACGAACGCAGCCGACGGCCCGAAGGACCCCCCCGATGACCCGCTCCAACACCGGCTACGACGGCCCCCGCCTCCTGGCCGACCTCTACAAGCTGCGCCAGTTCGGCACCTTCAAGACCGGCGTCCACCGCCCGACCTACTCCAAGGTGGACATGGAATCCCGCCACTGGCTCTGCGAGCGCATGCGTGAAGCCGGCCTCGTCCCCGAAATCGACGGCATCGGCAACGTCATAGGGCGGGATCCCACCCCCGGCCCCAAGCTCCTCCTCGGCAGCCACACCGAAACCCAGCCCGAAGCCGGCTGGCTCGATGGCGCCCTCGGCGTCCTCTACGCGCTCGAAACCGCAAGAGCCCTCGGCGGCGGCATCGACGTCGTCTCCTGGGCCGACGAGGAAGGCCATTACGGCAGCTTCCTCGGCAGCCGCTCCTATATCGGCGAAGTCACCGAAGCCGAGATCGATTCCTGCTCCAACCGCTACTCCGCCAAAACCCTGCGCGAAGCCCTGGCCGAAGCCGGCCTCGCCAACACGCCGCGCATCGCCTTCGAACCCGGCCGCTACAAGGGCTACCTCGAAGCCCACATCGAACAGGGCGACGACCTCGAAGCCCGCAACCTCAAGATCGGCATCGTCACCTCCATCGTCGGCATCTGGTCCTACCGCGTGCAGTTCACCGGCGTGCAGAACCACGCCGGCACCACCCGCATGGCCATCCGGAAAGACGCCGGCCTCGCCGCCGCCAAGCTCGCCGTCGCCATCGACCAGGAATTCCCCAAAATCTGCGCCCCCCGCACCGTCTGGACCGTGGGCCGCATCACGCTCGATCCCGGCGCCGGCAGCATCATCCCCGGCGGCGCCGAACTCATCTTCCAGTTCCGCGACGCCGACCCCGAAATCCTGCTCCGCCTCGAAGCCACGCTGGAACGCCTGGTCGCCGAAGCCAACCAGGGCCCGTGCACCGCCATCCTCACCAACAATTCCCGCTCGGTCCCCAAGGTGATGGACCCCAGCTTCCAGGCCGCCCTCGAATCCGCCGCCGAAACCCACGCCCCCGGCCTGCACCAGCACATGCCCAGCGGCGCCGGGCACGACGCCCAGATGCTGGCCAAGGTCATGCCGTCCGCCATGCTCTTCGTCCCCAGCATCGGCGGCATCAGCCACCACTGGAGCGAGAACACCTCCGACGAAGACATCATGCTCGGCGGCGCCGTGATGGCCGATGCCGCCCGGGCGCTGCTGGCCAAATGAAGCAGGGGAGGCCACCGGCCTCCCCCACCCAAGTCACGGCTAAGCCCGGCGGCGCCGCGCCAGCCCCAGGCCCAGCATCCCCACGCCCAGCAGCGCGGCCGTCACCGGCTCCGGAACCCCGGTCGGGTTGCCGGGATCGATGATGCTGCCGGTGTTCGAGCCGATGATCACGATGTTGTCGGTCAGCGTCGAAAGCCCCAGCACAGGGAACGCGCCGACATTGGTGAAGGACGAATGATACGGCCCGGCGCTCAGGTCGCTGTTCGTCAGCCCCGGAAACGCCGATTGGCCCGCCGCAGTCAGCGCGATGCCGGTTTCGAATTCATCGACAACCGTCACCCCCAACCCCAGCGCGCCGAGGAAGCCGAAGCCGTTGGCCTGGCTGAACAACCCGCCACCGGCGCCCACATACGTGTTGAGGGCCGTCGCCTCACTTGAGATTGCGGTCTGCTCCGAACCGCTCAGGCCGCCTCCCACGTTCGAACCGGAATCGAGCATGATGATCCCCGCCCCAGCCGCGCCCCCGCTCAGGAAGGCCGTGATCCCTGCGGCGTCGTTCACCGTCTGGAAGGTCCAGCCCAAGCCGGGCAGGGCCGACTTCTCGAACGCAGACAACGCCGCATTGCCCGCGGTGGAGCCGGGATTGCTGCCCAGGGAGACAACGGTGGTGTTCCCGTTGGTCACCGCCGGGGCCAGGTTCTCCAGCACCTTCTGCATGAACAGCCACCCATCCACGTTGTCGGTGGCGGTGGCGAAGCCATGGTCATCGGCATCGGTGCCGGCCAGAATGAACGGCCCCGCATACGATGGAGAGCAGTATAAAAGAACCCCAGAACAAACGATCGCAATTGAAGCAACTTTTGATGAAGACATAGGTATGACTCCCATTTACTGAGTCATTACAAGATATTGATTCTCAAAATAGCCGCCAATGTATTTCCGGAGGCATCACTGACCTGTGTCCGGGGGGAGCCTGCGCTGGTCTGCGATCATCCGCCACGCCGCGGCTTCGCGCCCGCACGCCGGGGCAGCAGGTCAGGGAAGGCGGGGGCCGAGGCGCAAGATCGGCGTCGTGGCCCCATCGCCGGCAGCCGGTCTTACAGCGTGCGGTGCTCCGGCATGCGGAACCATGCCGTCGTCATCAACCCGGCATGCCCCAAGGTCAGCGCCGCCCGCACGGTCCGGCCCGTCGGCCGCTGTGCCGCCGTCCTACGTCAGCCGATCTCCATATCCGCCAGGTCGGGCGCTCGCAGAAACCCCGACATCTCGTCGCTGTAGAACGGGTTCATCGTCGCCGACCGGCCATGTTCGGTCCAATAGTAGTTGCGCGCGCGCGGGTCGCTCCACGCCTTGGTCAGGTTGCGCGCGTCCACCAGCCGGTTGTAGCGCCAGAACGCCTCCGCCCGAACCTCCATCGCCCGGCCGTGGCCCAGCACCAGCGCCTCCAGGCACTGCAACGCATACAGCGCCACCTTCTCGTGGAAGGAGGCCACGGTGAGCGCCCCGTTGGTGTTGGGCCCGTAGATCGACCACAGGTTGGGAAAGCCCGGCATCATGCAGCCGAGATAGGCGCGCGCCCCGTCCTTGGCCCACAACTCCGCCAGCGTCTTGCCGCCGCGGCCGGTGATGGTCATGGGGTAGAGGTATTCGGTGGCGTGGAAGCCGGTGGCATACACGATCACATCGGCCGCGTGCAGAACCCCGTCCGTTCCCACCACGCCCTCCGGCACGATGCGCTCGATCCCGTCCGTCACCAGCGTCACGTTGTCGCGCAGCAACGCGTCCAGCACGCAGTACTCCGTGTCCACCACAACCGCGCGGGCCGACCACACCGGGTGCTTCGGCGTCATCGCCGCCACCAGCGCGGGGTCGCCCAGCTTGCGCTCCAGGAAGGCGATGCTCACGTCGCGCGCCCGCTTGTTCAACGGGCTGATGGCATGCGGGTCCTGGAAGTCCGGATCGATCTGCGCCACATGCGCCACCCGGTCCAGCGTGCAGCTGCGCGCGCGCATGAAATTGGTGTGGAACGGCAGGTTGCGGTCCAGCCAGTTCACCTGCGGCGGAAACGGCGAGCGATAGCCGGGCGCCGGCGAAAGCCACTGCGGCGTGCGCTGGAACACCGTCACCTGCGCCGCCTCCAGCGCCAACTCGGGAATCATCTGGTAGCCGGTGGCGCCGGTGCCGATCACCGCCACCCGCTTGCCCTTCATGCAGGCCCCCTCCGGCCACCGCGCCGTGTGCCAGGCTCCCCCCGCGAAGCTCTCGGCCCCCGCGATCTCCGGGATGTTCGGCCGGCTGAGGAACCCCACGGAAGTGATCACCGCGCGCGAGCGCAGCGTCGAAGCCCCGCCGGGGCCCACGATGTCGATCACCCACTCGCCGGCCGCCTCGTCCCAGGTCAGCGCCTTCACCTCGGTCTCGAAGCGGACATGCCGGCGCAGGTCGAAATGGTCGGCCACCCAGTCGAAATAGCGGGCGTTCTCCCGCCAGTCGCAATACGGATTGGGGTAGGGGAAATCCACGCCGAAGATATGGGTGTAGCTGCGGCTCACCGTATCCACCCGCGCGCCGGGATAGCGGTTCTCCCACCAGGTCCCGCCCACCCCGGTGTTCTTCTCCAGCACGGTGAAGGCAAACCCGGCCTCGCGCAGCTGCAGCGCGGCATTCAGCCCGCCCATCCCCGCCCCGATCACCGTCACGGTGAAATCCCTCAGCCGCGCCGGATTGGGCGCCTCCTGCCAGCGCAGCGCGCGCGCCTTCGGGTCCAGCGCCAGCTCCTCCAGATGGTGCTGCAGGCTCTCACCCTCCATGCGCCGTCCCAGCAACAGGCTCAAACTGTCCGCCAGCCGCTCGCGCGGGCCGATATCGATGGCCCCGGCGCCACTGTCGCGATAGGCCTTCAGGAACGCCGCCGCCTTGCGCCGCAGCAGCGCCACGTCCTCGTCGGTGGCCGGTGCCACCAGGTCGACATACCCGGCATGGACCGTCTTCACCCCCGTCGCCGCCACCTCGGGATCCCCGGTCAGCTGATAGAGCAGGCCGCGCAGCACCATGGGCTCGGCATACCCGATCGCATCGTCGATCACCGCGTCGTCCGCCGCCAGCAGCTCCGGCCGTGTCGCCTGCCCGGTGATGTCCATGCGCCCCCTCCGTCTTGTTCTCGATGACCGATCCCCGCCGGGTGCCCCTGGACGAGCCGGCCATCCACCCCTTGCCGGCCAAACGATGGGCCGATGCCCGCCTTTCAGCAACACCGCTCCGCCCCGCGCGGCCCCCCCTTAAAAAATCTGCGCCCCTTGGGGCATTCCGCTTGCAGCGGGTTTGAAAGTCAGTTAGGTAAAATACCAATGACCAATATCGTTGGCCTCTTCATCCAGATCACGAATCTGCTCTGCACCGCCGTCGGCGCCCATCTGGCGCGGCAGGCTCGCGGCCCCATGGTCGTGCTCCTGGGCAGCCGGTACTTCTCGCAGGTCGAGGCTCCCAGCCCCCACAAACCCATCCCGGCCGAACTCTGGCAGCTTCTGGTCCGCCGCGCCCAGCGCCTCGCCGCGCGCTTCCGCAGCCTTCACGCACGCTGGGCCGCCGGCCGTCTCGCGCCGTCGCGCCCCCGCCACCCCCAGGAATCCGCCCAGGCCGGGGCAGGGGCCCCCACCACGCCGCGCCCGCCCTCGCTGCGCCTGCCGCGCGAACGCGGCTGGATCAACAAGCGCATCCCCGAAGCCGCCCCCTGCGGCGGCAATCTCCAGGCACTGCTCTACCTGCCGGAAATCGACCGCTTCGTCGCCGAGGTCCCCCGCGCCGGCCGCCTGCTGCGCCCGCTCTGCCACGCCCTCGGCGTCGACCTCACCCCGCCGCTGCGTCTGCCCGCGCGCCCCCGCAAGCCGCGCCCGCCCCGGCCCCGCCTGCCCGATCAGGCCAGGCTCAGCCTCAACGATCCCCGCCTCAAGCTGCGTCCCTGGGAGCGAAGCTGGATCCGAGCGTCCTGGAAAAAATACGGCCGCGACTGACCATGCCTCAGCGCGCCCAACCCGTTCCGGCTACGGCTTGTTCCGCTCAGCGCGAAGCGCCAGCGCCGTGGTCGGGATATCGGTGGTGAAAACCTCCATCCCGAGATCCAGCACCTTGGCCACGCTCGCCGCATCGTTCACCGCCCAGGCCCCCACGCCCAGCCCGGCCGACCGCAGATACTCCGCCACCCCGCCATCCAGCCGGCTCGCACGGATCCCCACATGGGAAATCGCATGCGCCTCCGCCGCCGCCACCACGCCCGGCAGCCCGCAATCATCCATGATCACCGGCGAAACCAGCCAGATCCGCCCCTGCAACCCCGGCGCCTTCACCGCCTCGCCCACGATCGGCGCCAGGAAGCTCGTCACCACCGTCCGCCCCCGCATCCCCGCCGCATCGATCAACCGCAGCGCATGCTCCAGCAGCCCGGGATAGGGCTGGTGCTCCACGTCGGACTTCACCTCCATCCGCAGCGTGATCCCCGTCGGCCGAAACAGCTCGATCACCTCCGCCAGCGTCATGATCCGATCATCGGCCGTGCCGGTGATCACCAACGCCCGAAGCTCCGCCAACGTTTTCGCCGCCACCGGCCCGCTGCCGTTCGTCGTCCGATCCAGCGTCGCATCATGGATCACCACGATCTGTCCATCGGCCGTCGGATGGATATCGAACTCCACCTGCTCCACCGCCAACCCCGCCGTATGCCGGAACGACGTCGGCGAATTCTCCGGCGCCTCCAGGGAGCCACCGCGATGGGATGCAATCAGGGTCATTGGAAACTCACTCGGCAGCCACGTTCAGGTGGCGGGAAGGGGCTGGCACAGGGTGCCCGAGATCGCGCGCAGCCTCGATCCAGGCCAGGATCGCATCCTGCACATTGGCCACCGCCTCCTGCGGCGTGTCGCCATCGCTCATGCATCCCGGCAGGTCCGGCACGATCGCCACGAACCCGCCGCCCTCCTCGGCGGGAAGCGGCTCGACCAGCAAGGGGTATGCGGAGGCGGTCATGGCAGGGCCCTCGCGGCCGCGATCAGCGCGACCAGCTTGCGAATATACACCGGCTTGATCGGCCGCTTGTAGGGGATCGTCAGCTTCTCGGCCAAGCGCGGATGACCCACCTTGTAATGCGATCCGCCACCGCGCGGCGGCTCGCAATACATGTCGTGCCCCCGACAGGCCGCGATCACGTCGGCGATGGTCCAATCCCCCATCGGATTGCGCCGCATCCGCTCGACGATATCGGCCACATCGGCCACGTCGCCGCCCTAGGTCAGCGTGGGATCAAGCCGGTCGCGCAGCCAGTCGCCCAGGATGCTCACCGACAACGTCGTCAGAATGATCACCACGCAAGGAGACAGCAAAATCCACGGCGCCCGCGTGATGTACTCGCGCCCATACCCCACCATGTTCCCCAAGGAGGTCATCGGCGGCTGCACCCCCAGCCCCAGGAACGACAGCCCGCTCTCCAGCAGCACCACTTCCGGAAACGACAGCGTCGCCGCCACGATCAGGGTAGAGGCGATGTTGGGCAGCACATGCTTCAGGTAGATCCGCAACGGCTTGGCCCCCAACTGCCGAACCGCCGCCGCATAGCCTTGCGCATTCGCCGCGATCGCCAAACCGCGGGAGATGCGGGCATGCCGCTCCCACCCGTACAGCCCCATCAGGCAGATGAACAAGGGCAGCGAATTGCCGAAGAAGGCGAGCACCGAAAGCGCGAGAATGAGAAACGGCATGCTGGCCTGGAAGTCGATCAGCATCAGCACCGCCTGCTCCACCCAGCCGCGGAAATGCGCCGCCAGGAAGCCCATCGTGGTGCCGAACACCGCCGCGATGATCGTGGCCCCGAAGGCGATCATCAAGGACACGCGAATGGATTCGATTAGCCGGCTGAACACGTCCCGCCCCAGCTCATCCGTCCCCAGAGGATGCAGCCAGCCACCGCCGAACCCCACCGGCGGCTGCAGCCGCGCCCGCAGATCCATCGCCGTGATCCCGTACGGCCGGATCACATCGGCCAGCACCGCGATCGTCACCATCGCCAGCAGCCACAGCATCGCCAGCGCCACCCCGGGCGGAATCGCCACCCGCCGCCTCGGCGGCGCCGCAACGACCGCGGGAACAACCTGCTCCGACATCAGTGCCCGCCCCCCGCCGGCGCCGTGCCGCGCAACCGCGGATCCAGCACGCCGTACAGCAGATCCACGATCAGGTTCGATGTCACCATGGTGGCAGAGACCAGCAGCAGGATGCACTGCACCACCGCGAGGTCCCGATTGGAAACCGCCACCACCATCAGCCGCCCCACTCCGGGCCAGGAGAACACGCTCTCCACCACCACCGCACCCGCCATCAGCGTGCCGACCATGAACCCCACGATCGTCACGGTCGGGATCGCCGCGTTCGGCAACGCATGCTTGCGCACCACCTGGTGCCACGGCACGCCCTTGGCACTTGCCGTGCGGATATATGGCTGGCCGAGCACCTCCAGCATGGCCGAGCGCGTGAACCGCGCCAGGATGCCCGCCCCGCCCAACCCCATGGAGATCACCGGCAGGATCACGCTGCGCCAGCTCTCCTGCCCGCCACTCGGCAGCCAGCCCAGCTGCACCGCGAACACCAGCACCAGCAGCAGCCCCAGCACGAAGCTCGGCACGGTGAACCCGGCCACCGCAAACGTCATCACCGCCCGATCGATCGCGGAGTTGCGATGCAGCGCGGCATAGATCCCGGCCGGAATGCCCAAGCCCACCTTCAGCGCCAGCGCCGGCAGCGTCAGCTGCAGCGTGGCGGGAATGCGCTCCGCCACCAGCTGCAGCGCCGGCCGCCCGTCGCGAAACGACTGGCCGAGCTCGCCCTGCAGGATGGCAGTGAAGTATTTCAGGTACTGCAGCCAGATCGGCTCATCCAGCCCCCACGCCTTGCGGAACGCCGCCAGCGCCTCCGGCGGCGCATCGGGGGACATGATCATCAGCGCGGGATCGCCGGAAAGCCGCAGCACCACGAAGGCGAAGGTCACCACCAGCGCGATGGTCAGAAGGGCACGCCCCACGCGCAGGGCCACAAAGCGCAGCATCAGGCGGCCTCCACCAGGTGGCAGGCGACCTGCCGTCCATCCGCTGCCACCTTCAACTGCGGCACCTCCGCCCGGCACGCCGAAACGGCCAGAGGGCAGCGCGGATGGAAAGCGCAGCCGGAAGGCCGGTCGGCCGGGTTGGGCGGGTCGCCGGAAAGCACGATGCGCTCGATCCGCCGCGGCCCCGGCACCGGAATGGCGGAGACCAGCGCGCGCGAATACGGGTGCAGCGGGTCGGCGAAGATCGCCTCGGGGTCGCCCTGCTCCACGATGCGGCCGAGATACATCACCGCCACCGCATGGCTCACCTGGCGCACCACCTTCAGGTCGTGGCTGATGAACAGCATGGCGATGCCGCGCGCCTCCTGCAGGTCGGTGAGCATGTTGATCACCTGTGCCTGGATCGAGACATCGAGCGCACTCACCGGCTCATCCGCCACCAGCAGCGCGGGATCGGTGGCCAGCGCCCGGGCCAGCACGGCGCGCTGGCGCTGCCCGCCAGAGAGCTCGTGCGGATGCCGCTGGGCGAGATCGGCCCGCAGCCCGACATCGCGCAGCAGGGCGGCCACGCGATCGCCGCGCTCCGCCTTGTCGCCGATTTCGTGGATCTCCAGCGGCTCGGCCACCTGGGCGGCCACCGTCAGGCGCCGGTCCATCGCCCCCAGCGGATCCTGGTGGACAAGCTGCATCCGCGCCCGCATCCGGCGCCACTCCGGCGTGCCCGGCATGGGCATGGCAACGCCTTCGAAGGTGATCGTGCCGTCGCTCGGCCGCTCGATGCCGAGTGCCACGCGCCCGGTGGTGGACTTGCCGCAGCCGCTCTCGCCGACAATGCCCAGCGTGCGGCCGGGGGCGACGGAGAAGGAAATGTGATCCACCGCCCGCACCGGCACCGGCTTGCCGAACAGGCCGCGGCGGGTGGAGTAAACGCGTGAAACGCCATCGAGTGACAGCAGGCTCATGCGGGCACCGTGGCGGGCTCGACGTGAATGCAAGCGGCCTTGTGCCCCGGCCCGACCGGCACGAAGCCGGGCATGCCCGCCCCGCATTCCGGCGTGGCCCGCTCGCAGCGCGGCGCGAAGGCGCAGCCCGGCGGCATGTTCCACGGCTCCGGCACCCCGCCGGGGATCGCCTCCAGCCGCCGGCGCGGGCCGACCATGTCGGGCAGGGCGGCGAGCAGGCCCTTGGTGTAGGGGTGGCGCGGATGGGCGAACAGTTCGTCGCTGGGCGACTGCTCCACGATGCGCCCGGCATACATCACGCAGACGCGCCGGCACATCTCCGCCACCACGCCAAGGTCGTGGCTGATCAGCACCAGCGCCATCCCGGTTTCCTGCTGCAGGCGCCGCAGCAGATCCAGGATTTGGGCCTGGATGGTGGCATCGAGCGCGGTCGTCGGCTCGTCCGCCACCAGCAGCTCCGGCTGGCCGGCCAGCGCCATGGCGATCATCACGCGCTGGTTCTGCCCGCCGGACATCTCGTGCGGGTAGATGTGCACCCGCCGCTTCGCATCGGGAATGCCGACCTGGTCGAACAGCCGCAGCACCTCCGCCTCCGCCGCGCCACCATCAAGCCCGCGATGCAGCCGCAGCGCTTCGGCCACCTGAACGCCGACCTTCTTCACCGGATTGAGCGCGCTGGCGGGGTCCTGGAAGATCATGGCGATGCGCCCGCCGCGAACGCGATCGAGCACCGTGGGCGCGGCATGCAGCAGTTCCTGGCCCTGCAGCGTCACGCTGCCGGTGACGGTGGCGGTGCCGGGCAGCAGGCCGAGCGCGGCGAGCCAGGTGACGGACTTGCCGCAGCCGGATTCGCCGACCAGGCCCACCGCCTCGCCGGGTGCGACATCAAGATCGATGCCGCGCAGGGCGGGCAGGCCGTTGAAGGCAACATGCAGGTTGCGGATGGAAACAAGCGGTTCCGGGAGCGCGGGTTCAAACGGCATAGTTGGCGGCCCGGAAATCCATGAAGAAGGACTGCGACGGCTTCCAGGCGATATCCCGGCGCTTGGCGGTGAAGCTGGCATTGCGGTGGAGCACGACGTAGCCGGGGTCCTCGCGCTCGATGATCTCCAGCATGCGGCGCCAGACCTGCTTGCGGCGGGGGCGGTCCATGCTGGCTTCCAGTTCGGCGGCGAGAGCACCGAACGCCTCGTTGCGCCACTGGTTGGCGAGCCACGGCCCGCCGGTGCGGCCCCAGGTGGCGGCCATCTGGATCGAGGGGTCGGGCACCACGGCGGCGGCCGACCAATCGTGCACGCCGCGGGATTCGACCGGGCCGCCGGTGATCTGGCCCCAGTTCTCGACCATCTGCAGCTCGACGTTGAGGCCCAGGGCGCGCCAGCCCTCGAGCAGGATCTGCGCCGTGGGGGTCTGGTTGGTGTAGTAGTTGTTGAGGCACTTGTAGGGGATGGGCTGGCCGCGATAGCCGGCCTCCCGCAGCAGGCGGCGGACCTCGGCGGGGTCGAAGCGGGGGACCTCGATGTCGGCCAGGAACATCTCGCCGTAGAATTCCCATTGCAGGCCGCGCGGAACGCTGGTGCGCCCGGCCCACAGTGCGGCGATGATCGCCTCGCGGTCGATGCCGTGACTCATGGCGCGGCGGACGAGCGGGTTGGCAAGGACCGGGTGGGCCTTGTTGAAGACGATGTAGCGGGAGTTGTTGATCGGGCCGCCGACCACCTCGAACCGGCGGTCGCGCTCGATCTCGGCGATCTGGTCGGGCGGGATCTCGCTGGCGAACTGGGCGCCGCCGGAGATCAGCATGTTGATGCGCGAGGCGACCTCGGGAATCTCGGCGAAGCGCAGGCGGCGGATCGGCGGCCGGCCCTGCCAGTGGGCGTCGTGCGGCTCCATCACCAGTTCCTGGTCGGCGCGGTACTCGGCGATGCGGTAGGGTCCGGTGCCGATCGGGCGGCGGGCCCAGTCCATCCAGCTTGAAGCCGCCATGAAGCCGCGGCGCGGGGCGATGACGGCCAGCGAGCGGGACATGCGGCCCTCGAGCACGATGTCGGGCACCTTGGAGATGACGCGCAGGCGATGGGGGGACAGCACCTCGATGCGGTCGAAGCCGGGGAAGGCGCGGCGTGCATTGGCGACGGCCGGCGTCGGCACCTCGCGCGCGGTGCCGCCCCACATGCGCTCGGGGCCGAAGCTGAACAGCACGTCGTCGGCGGTGAAGGCATCGCCGTTGTGGAAGGTGACGCCTTCGCGCAGGTCGAACTCCACGGTCATGTCGTCGATGCGGCGCCAGGCGGTGGCCAGGCCGGGGATGAGCGACATGTCGCCGAGCCAGTCGGTGTCGACCAGGGGCTCGACATAGTTGCGGAAGATCCGGGTGCCGACGTTGGACTGCTCGCGCAGCATCTCCAGCGTGTTGGAGGTGGCGATGTTCTGCACCGCGACGGTGATCGTGGGGCGGCTGTCGGCCTGGGCGATGGCGAAGCGAGGCAGGGCGGCAGCGGTGCCGATGAGGGCGGCGCGGCGAGTGAGCATCGGGATGGCTCCAGCAAAGGAAGGGGTTCTTTTTGAAACAAAGAACCAAAAAACTTTTGTCCGTTTGAGGCGGATAGGGCGGGCCTTTCCGCCTCAAACGGATGAAGTTTTCTTTGCTTCTTTTTTCTTCAGAAAAAAGAAGCCTCTTCCTTACCCCCAGTTATGCGCGCGGAAGTCCATGGCGAAGGACGGTGCGGCCTTCCACTTGAACTCGCGGCGCTTGGCGGTGAAGACGGCGTTCTGGTGCAGCACGGTGTAGGCGGGGTCTTCGCGTTCGCAGATTTCCAGCATGCGGGCGAAGACGGCCTTGCGGCGGGCGCGGTCGGTGCTGCTTTCCAGCTCCACCGTCAGCTTGTTCATCTCATCCTGCGTCCATTCGCCCATCTGCTGCTGCTGGCCGTTGGGGCCGTGCTGGGCAACGATGGAGGAGACGGGGTCGCTGAAGGTGGCGGAATTCGACCAGTCGCGGATGCCGCGGTCCGGACCGCGGGCGAAGATCTGTGACCAGTTCTCCACCATCTTGATCTGCACGTTCAGGCCGACCTGCTTCCACATCTCCACCAGAACCTGCGCGGTGGCATTCTGGTTGATATAGTAGTTGGGGATGACGCGGAAGGTGATCGGATCGCCCTTGTAGCCGGCCTCCTTGATGAGCTGACGGGCCAGGGTGGGGTCGAACTTCGGCACCGTCCAGTCGGCCACCAGCATGTCGGCATAGAAATCCCACTGCAGGCCGCGCGGCACGGCGGTGCGGCCGGCCCAGAGGGCATCTACGATCGCCTGGCGGTCGATGGCGTGGGTCATGGCGCGGCGCATGCGGGGATCGGCGATCGGGGCGTGGCCCTTGTCGAACGCGATCATGCGGTGGTTGGGCACCAGGCTATGCTGTACCTCGAAGGCACGGTTCTTCTCGATATCGGCGATCTGGTCGGGGCCGATGTCGGAGGCGAAATGGTATTCGCCGGCGAGCAGGCCGTTGATGCGCGAGGAGGCTTCCGGGACCTCGACGAAGCGCAGGGTTTTGATGGGCGGGCGGCCGCCCCAGTACTCGTCGTGGGCATCGAGCACGAGCACGTTGTCGGGCTTGAACTCGCGCACCTTGTAGGGGCCGGTGCCGATCGGCTTGCGGGCGTATTCAAGCCATGAGGCGGCCTCGTTGAACGCCTTTGCGTTCACGATGTCGCTGCCGCGCACGCTGGCGCGGCCCTCGATGGTGACGTCGGGGGCGGCGTTGACGAAGCGGACGGTGTGCTTGTCGACGATCTCGATCTTCTCCAGCGCCGGCCAGAGGCGGCGGGCGACCGGCGGCACGTCGCGGATGAGTTCCTTGGTGAACACTGCGGGATTGCTGCCCGAGAGCGGGATGGTGACGCCGCGCACGGTGGGGCGGGTTTCGCCGAACATGTGCTGCGGCGAGAAGCTGCCGGCGACGTCCTCGGCGGTGAACTCGCTGCCGTCGTGGAACTTCACGCCCTGGCGCAGCTTGAATTCCACCGTGGTGTCGCTGATGCGCTTCCATTCCGTGGCCAGGCCCGGAACGGGTTCCAGCTTGGATTGGTAGTTGAGGTCGATCAGCCGCTCGGTGATGGTCGGCGCGATGCGGGTGCCGACATTGGACTGCTCGCGCAGGGCCGAGAGCGTGTTGGTGTTGCTGATCTTCTGCACCGCCACCGTGATGGTCGGCCGGTTGTCGGCCTGGCCGATGGCGAAACGCGGCAGGGAGGTTGTGGCGACGGCGGCGGTGCCCGCGAGGGCGGCGCGGCGGGTAAGGCGGGTCATGCTTTCTCTCCGTTCGCAGCCGGGATGCGGCGCTCGAGGCCGTTCGGCGAGGCGCGGTAGTGGGTGAGGGTGCGGTCAGCGTGGAACATGCGCCAGGACAGCGCCTTCTGCGCGTAGTCGCGGGCGATGGCGGCGTGGGCGGGATCCTCGGCGAGGTTGGTGAACTGGCCGGGGTCGCGCTCTAGGTCGAACAGCAGCGGGGGCAGGGTGGTGAAGTGGACGTATTTCCAGCGCTCGTCCTGGACCACCAGCAGGGTGCACTCGTCCATGTGCAGGCCCAGCTCGGTTTCGGCGCGGGAATGGAAGGTGTCGCGGAAGTCGTATTCGTAGTGCAGCTCGGTGCGCCAGTCCGCCGGCTTCATGTCCAGCACCAGCGGGCGCAGCGAGCGGCCGTCGCAGGCGCGGGGGACCTCGCCGCCGAGCCAGTCGATCATGGTCGGCATCAGGTCGATCGATTCGGTGGGCGCGTTCTCGATGCGGCCGGCCTGGTCGGGCGCGTCGGGGTCCACGATGACGAGCGGGATGCGGAAGCTCTCGTCGTGGTAGCCGAGCTTGCCGGCGAGGTGGTGGTCGCCGAGCTGCTCGCCGTGGTCGGAGGTGAAGATGATCAGCGTGTCCTTCATCTGCCCGGTCTGTTCCAGCAGGTCGAGGACGCGGCCGATATTGTCGTCCACCTCGGCGATCATGCCGCAATAGGTGGCGCGCATCTGGGCGATGGTTGCGGCATCCATCTCCGCGATCATGCCCTGGCCGCCGGTGAAGAAGCTGGCCTGGCGGGTGTGGCGCAGATAATGGGAGAGAAGCGGGTGGGTGCCAGCCTCCGCTTCTGGCGTGGGGGCGGCGATGGGCTTGGGCATGTCTTCCGGGCGGTACATGTCGTGATACGGCGCGCTGACCACGAAGGGCGGGTGCGGGCGGTAGTAGCCGAGATGCAGGAAGAAGGGGTTGCCGTTGCGGCCCTTGAGGTATTCCAGCGCCTTCTCGGTGAAGAAGGTGCTGTCGGACAATTCCTTGGGGATGCGGGCGGGGCGGGCGGTGGCGCCGGGAATGGCATCCTCGCCTTCCGGCAGCCAGATTTCCTCGCGGTTCTTGGGCAGGGGGAAGCCCTTCTGGGCGAGCCAGCCGAAGTAGAATTCATGGCCCGGGCCGAAGGCGCCGACGGGGCGCCAGCCTTCCATCATGTCGCCGAGATTCTGGAAGCGCGGGTCGTTGGGGTGGGTGGTGCGCGGATCCGGCACGGTGGTGGTGTAGCCGATCAGCGCGGGATCGAGGCCGCAGCCGCGGATGGCGCGGGGCAGGGTGGTGTGGCGGGCGTCCAGCGGAATCCAGTTTTGCACCTGGCGGTGGTTCATCAGGTACAGCCCGGTGTGCAGGCTGGCGCGGGCGGGGCCGCAAGGGACGCAGGTGGTGACGTGGTTGCGGAACGTCACGCCCTGGCGGCACAGGCGGTCCAGGTTGGGGGTGCGGAGATGGGTGGCCCCGAGATGGGGGACGTGGTCGGCTCGCCACTGATCGACGACGATCAGGAGCACGTTGCGTTTGTTCATAGGAGTCCTCGCTTCCGCCGCGGCGGGTATCACACGCCCAAAGGCAGGCAGATGACAAGCGAGTTGCAGTTTGATGACAAGCGCCTCGGCCGCCTCAGCGGTGGTGGGCGACGCCGAACCGGCGCTCCAGCAGCGAGCCGCCGAGGGAAATGACGAGGCAGGCGAAGAAGAAGACGATGGCGGCGAAGGTGTAGCCCTCGGCGGCGAGGCCGAGCCAGGCGGGGTCTTTCATGGACTGGTTCACCACGCCCATCAGGTCAAACAGGCCGACGATGGAGACCAGCGTGGTGTCCTTGAACAGGTCCACGGCGATGTTGACGATCCCTGGGATGGACAGGCGCAGGGCCTGGGGCAGGACGACCAGGAACATCGACTGATTGGCGGTGAGGCCGAGTGAGCGGGGGGCTTCGGATTGGCCGCGGTGGATCCCCTCGATCGCGGCGCGGATGATCTCGGCGATGAAGACGCTGGTGTAGATGCCGATGCCGAGCACGAGGGCCAGCAACTCGGGGGGCACGCGGGTACCGCCGACGATATTGAAGCCCTTTAGAGCCGGGGTGTCCCAGTTGGCGGTGAAGCCGGCGATCACGGCGCCGAGGACGAGGATCGGGGGCAACACGACGAGGCGCGGCACCGCGATGAGGCCGAGGCGTCGCCAGAGGATCGCGGCCGCAATGACAATCACGACCGTTGCGGTGATGATCCAGTCGTACGCGGCGCCGGAGGGGGAGGGCAGGTGGAGGCCGCGGGCATTGAGGAAGATGCTGCCGAACCAAATGAGGCTCTGGCGCATCGGCGGCAGGACCTGCAGCACGGCGACATAGACGAAGACGATCTGCACCAGCTGCGGCGTGTTGCGCACCACTTCAATGATGGCGCGGGAGGTGCCGGCGGCGAGCGGGTTGCCGGAAAGGCGCATGAGGGCGAGGCCCAACACCGAGGCGAGCACGACGATGAGGGCAGAGGCGAGCAGCGTGTTGACGCCGGAGACGTAGGGCGCCCAACCGTACGGGTAGGAGCTGTCCCACTCCACCAGGCGGAACGGCATGTCGAACCCGGCGCGGCTGGCGAGGAAGGCGACGGCGATCACCGCCGCCCCCTGCCCGGCCCAGGACTTGATGCGTGGGTTCAAGGCCCTGGGCGCCGTTGCGTTCGGATCAGCGCAGCGGCAGCGTGTAGTGCATGCCGCCCTTATTGTAGAGGTTGTTCATGGCGCGCGGCAGGTCGAGCGCCTTCGGGCCCCAATGCGTGTCGTACATTTCGCCGTAGTTGCCCGAGATCTTGATGGCGCGGTACATCCATTCATTGTCCAGGCCGAGCATCTTGCCGAAATCGCCCTTGTGCCAGCGTGCGTCGCCGGAGCGGATGTGGAGGCCGAGCGGCTCCTTGCTGATCAGTTCGGGCAGCACCATCCATTCGGCCGGGGCCTTGAGGGTGGAGCGCATGCCGGCGAGGCTGCCGGTGTCGTCGGTGTAGCCGTCGCAGCGGCCGGCTTCCATGGCGGCGATGGCTTCCTCGGCCTTGTCGAACAGCAGTGTGCCGATCTTGGCGCCGGTGGAGCGGGCGAAGTCGGCGATGTTCAGCTCCAGCGTGGCGCCGGTGACGGTGCAGATGGTTGCACCCTGGAGGTCGGCAGCTTTGCTGACGCCGAGTTACTTGCGGACCAGGAAGCCCTGGCCGGCATAGAAATTCACCGCCACCTGGTCGAGCCCGAGCGTGGTGGAGCGGGCGGCGGCGGTGGTGGGGGTGTACTTGATCTTGCCGGGGTCGCCGAGAACGGCGGCGGCCAGGGCGCGGCAGTAATCGATGTCGATGCCCTTCCAGGTGCCGCTGGCATCCTGGGCGGCGAAGCCGGGCACATCGGTGTCGATGCCGCAATTCAGCGTGCCGCGCTTCTTGATCGCCTCAACCGTGGGGCCCGGGGGGTCTGCATGGAGTGCCGCCTTCGTGTTTGCGGTGCAGCAAGGCTGGCGCAGTATGAGATTACAAATAACTGAACGCGACATGACACCGATGTTAATCTCGACGGGCGAGGCCAGATGGGCGATAGTCGCTATTCCCGTGGACTCATAACGGATGAGGATCGAGCGATGGCGTATCAGGATACCTCCCTGCTGATCGATGGCGCCTGGGGGCCAAGTGCGGCCGGGCGATGGCTGGAAGTGCTGAACCCGGCGACGGGCGAGCCCGCGGGCAAGGTGGCGCATGCCGGGCGCGAGGATCTGGACCGGGCGCTGGAAGCGGCGGCGAAGGGCTTCGAGGTGTGGCGGCGCGTGAACGCGTTCGAGCGCAGCAAGGTGATGCGCAAGGCGGCCAACCTGCTGCGCGAGCGCGCTGACCTGATCGCGGCGCTGATGACCACCGAGCAGGGCAAGCCGGTGGCCGAGGCAAAGGGCGAGACGCTGGCGGGCGCGGACGTGATCGACTGGTTCGCCGAGGAAGCGCGGCGGGCTTACGGACGGGTGATTCCGGCGCGGGCCGAGGGCGTGTACCAGCTGGTGGTGAAGGAGCCCGTGGGCGTGGTGGCCGCGTTCACGCCGTGGAACTTCCCGATCAACCAGGCGGTGCGCAAGACCTCGGCCGCACTGGCGGCGGGGTGCGCTGTGATCCTGAAGGGTCCGGAGGAGACGCCGGCTTCGTGCGCCGAGCTGATCCGTTGCTTTGTCGATGCGGGCGTGCCTGGCGGGGTAGTGAACCTTGTGTACGGTGTGCCCTCGGAGATTTCCGAGTATCTGATCCCGCATCCGACGATCAAGAAGATCTCCTTCACCGGCTCCACCGCCGTGGGCAAGCAACTGGCGGCGCTGGCCGGACTGCATATGAAGCGGGTGACGATGGAGCTGGGCGGGCACGCGCCGGCGATGGTGTTCGAGGACGCCGATGTGGAAGCCGCGGCGCGCATCCTGGGGGCGGCGAAGTTCCGCAATGCCGGGCAGGTGTGCGTCTCTCCCACGCGGTTCCTGGTGCAGGAGAGCGTGTACGAGAAGTTCGTGGAGACCTTCGTGGGCGTGGCCAAGAAGGTGAAGGTGGGCGAGGGGACGGACCCCAGCGCCACCATGGGCCCGCTGGCCAATGCGCGCCGCATCACCGCCATGGAGGCGCTGGTGGGCGACGCGGTGCAGAAGGGCGCGGAGCTTCAGACCGGCGGCAAGCGCATCGGCAACAAGGGCAATTTCTTCGAGCCCACGGTGCTGACCAACCTGAACCACGACATGCGGGTGATGAACGAGGAGCCGTTCGGCCCGCTGGCGCTGATGGTGCCGTTCCGCAGCTTCGATGACGTGGTGACGGAGGCGAACCGGCTGCCCTATGGGCTGGCGGCGTATTCCTTCACGCGCTCGGCCAAGACGGCAAACGCCATCGCCAACGCGGTGGAGAGCGGCATGCACACGATCAATCACCTCGGCCTGGCGCTGCCGGAAGTGCCGTTCGGGGGGATCAAGGATAGCGGCTATGGCTCCGAAGGTGGGTCGGAGGCGATCGAGGCCTACCTGAACACGAAGTTCGTGACGCAGGCTGGGTTGTAAGGAAGCGTCTTCTTTTTTCTGAAGAAAAAAGAAGCAAAAAAGACTTCATTCGTTTGAGGCGGCACCGCCGTGGTCTAGCTGGCCACGGCGGGTTCGTTTTGAAGTTTTAAAAGTTTTTTGGTTCTTTTTTTCAAAAAAGAACCTCTTGCTTAAAGGCGGGCGCCACCCTGCCAAACCTCCATCACCTGCAGATCATCGTCGAGCACCACGAGATCGGCCCGTGCACCAACGGCAATCACACCGCGGTCTTCCAGGCCCATGATTTCGGCGGGGGTTGCGGTGGCCATGCGCACGGCGGTGGTCCAGTCGCAGCCAGTGAAGGCGACGAGGTTGCGCACGGCTTCGGCCATGGTGAGGTGGGCGCCGGCGAGGGTGCCTTCGGCGTTGGTGAGGCGGCCGTCGCGCAGGAAGATCGCTTCGCCGGCGAGGGTGAAGCCGGTGATCTCGGAGCCGGCGGTGGCCATGGCATCGGAGACGAGGAAGAGGCGTTCGGCGCCGAGGGCGTTGAGTGCGATGCGCAGCGCGGCGGGATGGGCGTGGTGGCCGTCGGCGATGATGCCGGCGGCGGCGCGGGAATCGTCCAGGATGGCGCCGACCAGGCCGGGGGCGCGGCCCTGGAATTGGGACATGGCGTTGAACAGGTGGGTGGCGCCGCGGATGCCGGCATCGAGCCCGGCGCGGGCCTGGTCCCAGGTGGCATCGGAATGGCCGGCGAAGACGGTGACGCCGGCGCGGGCGAGGGTGGCGATGTCGGCCGGCGCCACGCAGTCGGGCGCGAGGGTGACGAGGACAGGGGCGGGGAAGGGGGCGGAGAGCGCGTGGATGTCCGCTTCGGTGATGGTGGTGATGGCGGCGGCGGGGTGGATGCCGCGGCGGGTGGGGGCGAGGAAGGGGCCTTCCAGGTGCAGGCCGGCGATCCCTGGCGTTTCCGCCTCGATGGCGATGCGGGCGGTTTCGATGGCGCGAGCGAGGTGGTCGCGGCTGGAGCTGATGAGGGTGGGCAGGATCGCGGTGGTGCCGGTGCGGGCATGGGCGGCGGCGATGGCGGCGAGGTCTTGCAGGGTGCTTTCGCCATTGAACATCAGGCCGCCGCCGCCGTTCACCTGAAGGTCGATATAGCCGGGGGCGAGGATGGCATCCTCGTGCAGTTCCTCGATGGGCACGCCGGGGGGCGCGTCGGCGGCGATGCCGGTGATGCGGCCGTGCTCGATGAGGATGACGGCATCCTCGTGTTCGTTGTGGCCATCGAACAGACGGGCGGCGCGGAGGGCGATCATTTTCCGATCTCCTTGAGGGCTTCGCGCAGGCGGTTGTTGTTGCGCAGAAGCGATGCTTCGGCGGCTTGGCGGTCCAGGCCGTGAACGATGAGGACCGCGGTTTTTACCTTGTTGTCGGCGGCGGCGAGGGCAGATTGCAGCAGCGCCTGGTCGGCTTCGCCGGTGAGGTGGCGGAGCATGCGCAGGGCGCGCAGGCGCAGTTTTTCGTTCTTGGCCTGCATATCCACCATCAGGCCGAGATGGACGCGGCCGAGCTGGATCATGATCTGCGAGGACAGCAGGTTGAGCACGATCTTCTGCGCGGTGCCGGCCTTCATGCGGGTGGAGCCGGCGATGGCCTCCGCGCCGGTTTCGACCAGGATCGGGTGCTCGGCGGCGGCGAGCAGCGTGCCGCCGGGGGAATTGGCGAGGCCGATGGTGAGCGCGCCGCGGGCGCGGGCGGCCTGGATCACGGCGGTGGTGTAGGGCGTGCTGCCGCTTGCGGCGGTGCCGACGACGACATCGTGCGGGCCGATGGCGTTGTCGGCCACGGCGGCGGCACCGGCCTCTCGGTTGTCCTCGGCGTTCTCGATCGAGCGGGTGAAGGCCTGGTCGCCGCCGGCCATGAGCAGGACGAGGCGGTTCTGCGGCCAATCGAAGGTGGGGGGCAGTTCCGCGCCGTCCTGCACGCCGATGCGGCCGGAGGTGCCGGCGCCGGCATAAGCGAGGCGGCCTGTGCCATCGGCGAGGCGCAGGGCAGCAGCTTCGGCGGCGGCGGCCAGTGCGGGCAGGGCGGGTTGCACGGCGGCGGCGGCGGCCATCTGTGCTTCCCACATCGCCTGCAGCGCGGAGAGCGGGTCCCAGGCGTCGATGTCGCGGTAGCGGGGGTTGATTGCTTCGGTGGCCGGAACGACTGTGGCGGGGGGAACTGGCGGCATCAGGGAGCCTTCGTGCTGTGCGCGGCGGGGTGAAAGCCGGGCAGGACGTTCGTGACGGATGGGCATTGTTGGCGGAGATCGTTGCGCGATGCGGGATGACCGCTTCGCGTAAGAAATCTTTTGCAAGCGCTTGGATGCGCTGATAGGAGGCGCGTCACTGTTGATGACGGCGCCGTATCGACGAATCGCATGCGGGGGGACGCCAGGCTGGTCAGCACGCTGCAAACACCCAAGAGAGGAAAGCCACCTTCATGTCGAAAGCCTTCATTGCCCAGGTTCTCCAGGAGTCGGCGTCGCTGACGGGAATCGCTGCAAACCGTGCGGCCGGCGACCTGATGGGTGCGATCGTCAAGGAGCTGAAGAAGAACGGCAAGTTCACGCTCCCGAGCTTCGGCACGTTTACCGTTCGCAAGACCAAGGCACGCAAGGGCCTGAACCCGCGCACCGGCGAGGCGATCAAGGTGAAGGCGGGCAAGACCGTGCGCTTCAAGGCCTCGCCCACCCTCAAGAAGTCTGTCTGACATTTTTCGCTGCATGGGGTCTGCCCAGGTGGGCGACCCCAGCGGCGCACCTTCTTCGTGCGGTTGACCGAACGGTTTTGAAAGAGCCTGCCCGATCGTGAGGCGGGCTTTTTGTATTTTATTCAGACGTCCAGCTCCTCCACGTCGCGGGCGTGTTCCTGGATGAACTGGAAGCGCAGCTCCGGGCGGCGGCCCATCAGGCTTTCGACGAGGTCGTTGGTCTGGGCGCGTTCCTCGGGCGGGGCGGTCACCTTGAGCAGGGTGCGCTTCGCCGGGTCCATCGTGGTTTCCTTCAGCGCCGATGGCGGCATTTCGCCAAGGCCCTTGAAGCGGCTGACCTCGACCTTTCCGTTCTTGAAAAGCTTCATCTTTCGTTCGCGATCGGCATCGTCCATCGCGTAGACGGATTTCGCACCCTGGACGAGGCGGTAGAGCGGCGGCTGGGCGAGGAAGAGATGGCCCTCGCGCACCAAATGCGGCAGCTCGCGGTAGAAGAAGGTCATCAGCAGGGAGGCGATGTGGGCGCCGTCCACGTCGGCGTCTGTCATGATGATGACGCGGCCGTAGCGGAGCCGTGCGCGATCGAAACGCTCGCCGACGCCGCAGCCGAGCGCCTCGACGAGGTCCTTCAGTTCCTGGTTCTGGCGCAGCTTCTCTGTGCTGGCGCTGGCAACGTTGAGGATCTTGCCGCGCAGGGGCAGCACGGCCTGGGTGGCGCGGTCGCGGGCCTGCTTGGCGGAGCCGCCGGCGCTGTCGCCCTCCACCAGGAAGATCTCGGTGCGGGTGACGTCCTCCAGCGTGCAGTCGGCGAGCTTGCCGGGCAGGCGCAGGCGCTTGGTGGCGGATTTGCGCGCGACATCCTTGTTCTCGCGCCGGCGGATGCGTTCCTCGGCGCGCTCGATGACGAAGGCGAGCAGGTTGTCGGCCTGGGCCGGGTCGCCGGCGAGGAAATGGTCGAAGCGGTCGCGCAGTGCGGTTTCCACGTAGCGGGTGGCTTCCGGGCTGGTGAGCTTTTCCTTGGTCTGGCCCTGGAATTGCGGGTCGCGGATGAAGGCGGAGAGCTTGGCGACCAGGCCGCCCAGGATATCCTCGCCGGTGACGTTGCCGGCACGGCGGTTGCCGCGCTGTTCGCCCCAGGCGCGCAGGCCCTTCAGCAGCGCGGCGCGGAAGCCCGCTTCATGCGTGCCGCCCTGCGCGGTGGGCACGGTGTTGCAGTAGGAGTGCAGGAAGCCTTCGCCTTCCTCCTGCCAGGCCAGCGCCCATTCCACGCGGCCGGCCTTCTGGCCATCGGCGGCGGCGGGCAGGTCGGCCTCGCCGGACCAGATCTGGCCGACGATGGGGCTGGCGCCGATATCGGCGGCGAGGCTGTCGCGCAGGCCGCCGGGGAAGTGGAGCACGGCCTCCGTCGGGGTGTCGTCCTTGACGAGGGAGGGCGCGCAGGACCAGCGGATGGTAACGCCGCGGAACAGATAGGCCTTGGAGCGGCAGAGCCGGTAGAGGCGGGCGGGGCTGAAGCGCAGCTCGCCGAAGATCTGCGGGTCCGGCTTGAAGCGGAAGGTGGTGCCGCGGCGGTTCTGCACCGGGCCGGCGTTTTCGAGCTTGGTCTGTGGCGCGCCGCGGCTGTAGCGCTGGCGCCAGAGCACGCGCTCGCGGGCGACCTCCACCTCCAGCATTTCCGACAGCGCGTTCACCACGGAACTGCCGACGCCGTGCAGGCCGCCCGAGGTGTCGTAGACCTTGCCGGAGAACTTGCCGCCGGAATGCAGCGTGGTGAGGATCACCTCCAGCGCGCTGAGATCCTTGAACTTGGGGTGCGGGTCGACCGGAATGCCGCGGCCGTTGTCGCGCACCAGCAGGATGTTGCCTTCCTCCAGCGCCATTTCGATCGTGCTGGCGTGGCCGGCCACGGCCTCGTCCATCGCGTTGTCGAGGATTTCGGCGGCCAGGTGGTGGAAGGCGTTCTCGTCCGTGCCACCGATATACATGCCCGGGCGGCGCCGGACGGGCTCCAGCCCCTCCAGCACCTCGATGTCCTTGGCGGAATAGGAGGGGGCCGCCGGGGTGGAATCGCGGCCGCCCTTCCCGGCGCCGAACAGGTCGTTCATGTTGTGTTCTCCAGTCTCGAGGGCACTCTAGCGACCGCCCCCGGGGCTGGGCAAGCTTGGCGCGCGGCGTCTATCCCTGCGTGGGCTGGTGGGCCTCGATGAACCAGAGCCACTTGTCGAGGTCGCGGGAGACGGCGGTGAAGATGTCGGCCGTGTCCATGTCTCCGGCGTCGTCTGCGTCGTCGATGTTGTCGCGGACGGCGCCGCCCAGGGTGGCGAGGCGTTCGGCCAGGGCGGAGAGATGCTCAGGGATGGCGCGGATCTCGGTGGGGTAGGGGGGAAGAATGGATTCCGCGGCATCCTGCGTGGTGCCGCGGGCAATGCCGCCGAGGGCGGAGACCCGCTCTGCCATCGTGTCCACGTGTTGGTCGAGGTCGGCGCGCAGCTTGTCCAGCATCTCGTGCACGCCGATGAAGCTGGGGCCGCGGATGTTCCAGTGCGCCTGCTTGGCGGCCAAAGCGAGGTCGATCGTGTCGGCCACGCGGGCGTTGAGCAGGCTGATGGCGGCGCTGCGGGCGTTCGAATCGAGGCTGTTGCGGGTGAGCATGGTGGTGGTTCTCCGTTGCGGCATGCCGCCGGATGGTCCGGCGGCGGCGGGGGGAGAACGGTCAGCGCGGCTCCTCGTTGCGCCGCGGGGGGGCGGTGGGGTGCCGGGAGCGTGGCGAGACGGCGAGGAAGCGGCTGGGCGGGATGGGATCGCCCTGGTGGAACTGCATGGCCTGGGCGATGGCGGCGCGATCGGCATCGCCCATGCGGGAGGCTTCGCGCAGGTGGTCGGACCAGTTTTCCACCTCCCACACCTCCATCCATTCGTCGGCATGGGCGATGTCTTCGTAGATCTGCCATTCGATGGCGCCGGCACGGCCGCGGACATTGCGCAGTTCCGCCATGGCGGCGAGGAAGCCGGCGCGGTCGGCCGGCAGGATGCGGTAGCGCTGGCTTTCCAGCACATGGCCGCGGGCGCGGGGCATGACGGCGACGAGGTCTGGGTCCACCGCTTCGGGGGTAGGCAGGTCGGGCGTGGAGGGGGCGGTGGCGGCGGGTTCGCGATCGATATCGAACCGGCGGGCGGCGAGGGCGAGGAGCAGGCCGGTGCCGGCGGCGGCCAGCAGAGCAGTCTGCAAGCCGACGCGTGTGCCGAGCCAACCCCAGAAGAAGGTGCCGAGGCCGAGGGCGAAGTTGAAGCCGAGTTGGTAGATGGCCAGCGCGCGGGAACGTACCCAGGCCGGGGCGGCAAGCTGGGCCGCACCCTGGGCCACCGAGGAGGAAGCCACCCAGCCGACGCCGAACAGCACCATGGCAAGTGCCGCCTGCGCCCAATGATGCGCCGAGCCCAGCAGGGCGATGCCGACCATGGCGCTGAGGCTGGCGGCGAAAACGGTGGCGCCGCGCGAGAGGCGGGCGCGCACCTGGGGCAGCAGCATCCCGGCCGTCACGCCGCCGCTGCCCATCAGGCCCAGCAGGATGCCGAACGAGCCGGCGCCGAGGCCAAGCTGTTCCTTCACCACCAGCGGCAGCATCGCCCAGGGTGCCGCGGCCGGGAAGAAGAAGCAGGCCGTGCGGGCCATGGCAGCGCGCATCACCGGCGAATGCCGCACGAAGCGGGCGCCGGCGCGCATGGCGGAAATCAGGTTCTCCCGCGGCAGGGAGGAACTGCGGACGCGGGTGCGGCGCCAGCTGAGCAGAACGCCGATCACCGCCAGGTAGGACAGGGCGTTGAGCGCGAAGGCAAGCTCGGGGCCGCCGAAAACAATGAGCACGCCGGCGAGCGCCGGGCCGATCGCGCGGGCGAGGTTGAAGCCCACGCCGTTCAGCGCAATGGCCTGAACGAGGTCCCGGCGCGGGACGGATTCGCTGAGCACGGTGCCCCAGGCCGGGTTGTTCATCGCCGCGCCCAGGCCGAGCGCGAAGGTGAGCATCAGCAGCGTGCTGGAGCCGACCCAGCCGGCATAGGTGAGCAGGGCGAGGATGGCGGCGACGCCCAGCATCCAGGATTGGGTGGCGATGATGAACAGCCGTTTGTCCACGATATCCGCCAGTGCGCCCGCGGGCATCGCCAGCAGGAACACGGGCAGGATGGTCGCGGCCGAGACGAGGCTGACGGTGAACGCATCCGGCGCCAGCGTGGCCATCAGCCAGCCGGCACCGGTGTTCTGCATCCACACCCCGAACGAGACCACCAGGTTGGTGATCCAGAGCATGCGGAAGACGGGATGGCGCAGGGGGACGAGGGCGGCGGGAAGGGCCATGGCCCCTTCATGCCAGCAGGCCATGGCGAACGGGAAGCAAAACCGGGGCCGGGGCAAGGCGGCGTTGCTTCGGGATGCCGGACGGCCTAGGTGGCAGTCTCAGGTAACGGAGGGCATGCGATGGCGGATCTTCGGGGCAAAGTGGCGCTGGTAACGGGCTCAACCAGTGGGATCGGGCTGGGAATTGCCCATGCACTGGCAGCGGCCGGGGCGGATATCGTGATGAACGGGTTCGGCGACGCGGACACGATTGCGCGTACCCGGCAGGAACTTGCCACTGCGCACGGGGTGCGGGTGACCTACGCCGCGGCCGATATCAGCGACCCCGATGCGGTGGCCGGCATGGTCGCGCAGGCGGAGACGGAGCTGGGGCGGCTGGATATCCTGGTGAACAATGCCGGGATCCAGTTCGTGGCGCCGATTGAAACCTTCCCGGTGGCGCAGTGGCAGCGGGTGATCGGGACCAACCTGACCGGCGCGTTCCTGGCCATGCAGGCGGCGATCCCTGGGATGAAGGCGCGTGGCTGGGGGCGGATCGTGAACATCGCCTCGGCGCATGGGCTGGTGGCGAGCGCGCAGAAATCCGCCTACGTCGCGGCCAAGCACGGGCTGGTGGGGCTGACCAAGGTGGCGGCCCTGGAGCTTGCGAATGACGGCATCACCTGCAACGCAATCTGCCCCGGCTGGGTGCTGACGCCGTTGGTGGAGGTGCAGGTGAAGGCGAGGGCGGAAGCGGCGGGGGTTTCAGTGGAGGAAGCCAAGCGCGCCATGCTGACCGAGAAGCAGGCCATGGCCCGCTTCACCACGCCGGAGCAGATCGGCGCCACCGCGGTGTTCCTGTGCTCCGAGGGTGCGGCGACGATCACCGGAAGCTCCATCTCCGTCGACGGTGGATGGGTGGCGCAATAGCCGCGCAGGAAGGTTTGTTGCGGGATGGTGGCGGGACGGTGTAGGCGCGCACAGCGATTGCGGAGGCATGCTTGGCCATCCTTGTTACCGGCGCGGCCGGGTTCATCGGCTCCCATGTCGCCCAGGCGCTGTTGGCGCGTGGCGAGCGCGTTGTCGGGGTCGACAACGTCAATGCCTATTACGACGTCCGGCTGAAGGAGGCGCGGCTGGCGCGGCTGGAAGGGCAGGGGGGCTTCGCCTTCCAGCGCGCCGATATCAGCGACCGGGAGGCCATGGCATCCGTGGTGGCGCGGCACGGGCCGTTCGAGGCGATCGTGCACCTGGCGGCGCAGGCGGGGGTTCGGTTCTCGATGGAGGATCCCTGGTCCTATGTGACCTCCAACCTGGCGGGGCACCTGGCGATTCTGGAGATCGCGCGGAGCATGCCGCACTGCCGGCACCTCGTGTATGCCAGCTCGTCCTCGGTCTATGGCGGGAACCGGCAGGTGCCGTTCCGCGAGGAGGATCGGGTGGATACGCCGCTGTCGCTGTATGCGGCGACCAAGCGCGCCGACGAGTTGATGAGCCACGCCTATTCGCACCTGTATGGGATCCGGCAGACCGGGCTGCGGTTCTTCACGGTCTATGGCCCGTGGGGGCGGCCGGACATGGCCTATTTCAGCTTCGCGCGGGCGATCCTGAAGGGCGAGCCGGTCACGTTGTATGACGGGGGGCGGCTGCGGCGGGACTTCACCTATATCGACGACATCGTGGCCGGGGTGGTGGGCGCGTTGGATCGTCCGCCGGAAGAGGGGCGGCAGCCGCGGATTCTGAACATCGGCAACAGTCGCAGCGAGGCGGTGAGCGACCTGGTGGATCTGCTGGAGGCCGCGCTGGGCCGCCAGGCGGTTCGGGTGGAAGCGGCGCGGCCGCTGGCGGATGTGGAAGAGACGTTTGCCTCCGTGGAGTCCATCCACCAGCTGACGGGTTTTGTGCCCGCCACACCGTTGTCGGTGGGAATTCCGCGGTTCGCCCTTTGGTATCTGGAGTGGGTGGCGCGAGAAAAATGACGGTTCGTCGATTCAAGGGTTGACCGCCCAGCCGCCGAGGCCTAAATCCCCGTTCACCGCGAAGGACTGCCTCTTGCAAATCCCCGCGAAAGCCTGTATCTACCTCGGCCTCGCCGAGTAGCGGATTCGGCGAACCGGTCGGCACCTTTCTGTGGGGTCGAGCCGGTCTTGTTCTTTGAAAGTCAAATCAGGAATAGGAAGGGATACGTTGGCGGCGTCCTTTAGATATTGGCTTTAGGGCTGGTATCGGTTTGGTTTGGGTTTCTGGGGTTTCGGCTCTGGTTTCTTGGGCTTTGCTTTGGGTGTTTGTTGATGTGTCTTTCTATATGCGTTGACAGACGCTTCGAGAGTTCTGTGGTTCTTGTGGGCCACGGGATGGATGTCTGAGAGATTTGGGTCCTGTTCGTTGGGCTTGGTTTGGTTTCGGCCGGACTGGGTTTGATGAACCTGAGAGTTTGATCCTGGCTCAGAGCGAACGCTGGCGGCATGCTTAACACATGCAAGTCGCACGGAGGGG
>CAMDAM010000006.1 GCA_945888575.1 Asaia bogorensis
GCGCCAGGTGCCCTGGCGGCACGAACTCATGCACCGATGCCGGCAACAGCCAATGCTGGTCCACGTCCCAGGGACGGAAGGTCTTCGTCATCCACGCAGCGAATCCCATCCGATCCCACGACGCAAGGGTTACTCGGACGGGCTCCTAGTTCAGGTAGAACTCGTCGCGCGGAAACAGGTCCGTCAACGGCGCAGCCTCGCGCGGCATGCCGGGCGTCCAGTGCCGCGCCGGCTCATGAAGCATCGATTTCCAGTCGCAGCACCCGGCCCGCCCACGCGCCAGATGCGCCGCCACCCCCGGGCTGGCCAGCCGCGCCAGCAGCGCCTCACGGTCGTACGGAATCGGATCGTTCGATCCAATCAGGATCGAGATCGGCCGTAGCAGCACCACATGCGGGAACACCGAGGCGAAGGTGTCCACCACCCGCGGCGAAGGCGCCCACTGCACATAAAGCCCCCCCGGCGCCAGCCGCGCCCGCAGCGCCTGCATGAACTCCGCCGAGTAAAGCACGCCGGATTGGGATGACTCCGGCAGGATCGCATCACCCAGCCGCCCAGCAACGCGCCCAACCCGGCACCCACGGTGTTGAGCCCGTACAGCAGCGCAATGCGTGCCGTCGATCCGCCCGGCCATCTCCAGCGCCAGCCAGTCGTAGAGAAACAGTTTGGAGACCAGCACGAACACCGCCACGCCAGTCTCGCAGAGCGCGAACGCGATGATCGCCTGCGTCCGGCTCAACCGGTCCGCCACCCGCGCGGCGAGAATGGTGCCGATGCCGAGCCCGATGAGAAACGCCCCCACCACCAGCGCCGCCGAAACGGTGTCAGACTCCGCGAACAGCCCCAGCATGCGCTGCCAGACCACCTGGCACAGCAGGGCCGCAAAGCCCGAGGCAAAGAAGGCCAGGCTCAGCTGCGGCATGCGGCGCATTCCCTCGCGCACGCGATGGCACGCACCAGAATCGACGCCCAACAGAGCGTGTAACCTGCTGGCAATACACCGTATCCGGCCACACCAGGCGATCCGTTGCCAGGAAGCATCGGTATCGCAGGGTATGGCATTGGCTCGCCACCGCGCCAAGTAAAGAGGGGAACCGGGAGCTGGCGATGACGAAATGCAGATGCCGCACGCCGCATCGCCGATGCGCGTACGCAGCGGCACGGCCGTGAAGGCCCTCGCCCTGGCCTTCGGCATAACCGCGGCCGCCATCCTGCCCGCAACCGCACAGCCGGCGGTCTCCGGCCGCGCCACCGTGATCGATGGCGACACGATCGAGATACGGGGAACGCGCATACGCCTCCACGGCGTGGACGCCCCGGAACTCAGCCAGACCTGCAGGCGGACCAATCGGCGGGACTGGGACTGCGGTGTGGAGGCCGCCGTAGCGCTCGACTCGTTCGTCGGAGGCAGAACCGTCCGCTGCCAGCCAAATGGCGATGTGCACGGCAATCGGATCATTGCCGTGTGCTTCAAAGGTGCGGAGGATATCAACCGCTGGCTGGTGGCCAATGGTTGGGCCGTGGCATCCCGGCGTTTCTCGGAAGCCTATGTGCCGGACGAGGACCAGGCCCGCGCAGCCCGGCGTGGGCTCTGGAGCGGCCCATTCGTGATGCCGTGGGACTATCGCAACGGCCAGCGCCGCTGATGTGCTACCCGCGCGCCAGACGCCGCTGCACGAAATCCAGCCGGTCCTGGCCCCAGAAGATCCCCTCGCCGATCACGTAGCTCGGCGCGCCGAATACGCCGCGGGCCAGTGCCGCCTGGGTGTCCGCCGCCTTGCGCTCCGTCCAGCGCGGCTCGGCGCCTAGCGCCATCACCTGCGCGGCATCCAGCCCGCATTCGCCGATCAGCTTCGCGAGGACCGCCTCGTCAGCCGGGTTCAACTCCTCCTCCCAGATCGCCTTCAGCACGCGATGGGCGAGGCGGATGGCCGGGGCATCGCCCATCGTCTCCCGCAATGCGATGCAACAGGCCGAGGACAGGGCCTCCGAGGTGGGGAAGTGCTTCGGCTGGAGATTGATGGGAATGCCGAGGAAATCGCGCCAGCGGGGCAGTTCCTGCATGCGGTAGGCCTGGCGCTGCGGCGAACGCTTGGGCAAGGGCAGGCCGCCGGAATTGGCAAAGATGGTGCCGAAATCAACCGGCCAGATGCGCAGGGAGGCGCCATGCTGCGCGCACATCGCCTCGATCCGCGCGGCGCCCAGATGGGTCCACGGCGAGTTGAGCGAGGCGTAGTAGTCCACATGCAGCGCCATGGTGGCCCTCCCGTTCGTTTCGGAAATCGTGGGGGCGGAGAGGGAAGGAAGCAAGGGTCTTATTTTTCTGAAGAAAAAGAAGCAAAAAGACTTTTCTCACCTGCGCCCGATCAAGGGGGCGAGGCGCAAGCGAACAAAAGTTTTTTGGTTCTTTTTTTCAAAAAAGAACAACGCTTACCTTCGCTTCACCGCCTCAATGGCCGACCGCACCAACTTCGCATCCTCCGCCTCCTGCGGCAGCACAATGAGCAGGCGTTCCCAAAGAACAACCGCCTCATCCATCGCGCCACGCTTGGCGGCTTCCACGCCGAGGTGCCAGAGCGCGGCGGGCTGCCTTGGCTCGGCGGCGTTGACGCGCTTCAGCAACTCCAGCGCGCGGGGCGGAAAGGGCGCGGTGGGGGGCAGGCCTTCCAGCAGCGCCTGGGCCTCGGCCGAGGCGATGGCCATGTCGTCCGGGCGCAGGGCACCAGCGCGGGCATAGGCGGCGATGGATTTCTCGCGCTCGCCCAGTACGCCCCAGGCGCGGCCGAGGCGTTGCCAGCCATCGGCATCGTTCGGCTCCGCCTCCAGCCTTGCAGCGAGGCGCTCGACCATGCCGCGGATCATTTCCTGCCGGGCCTGCGCATCCGGCGGCTCGGCCGGAGGCGGCAGGGCGGGGGTGGCGATGCCGGCGGCACGGGCGGCGATGGCGACGCGGCGGGCGATCTCGTCGCGGATGGCCAGCCCCGCTGGCAGGTCGGCGGCGAGCGCCAGCCAGGCGGTGATGGCTTCCTGCTGGCGGCCGTCCTGGGCGGCGGCGGCGGCGAGGTAGAAGCGGGCGACGGGATTGTCCGGCTCCTCGGCCAGCACCTTTGCGAACCCTTCGGTGGCGGCAGGGGAGATGGTGCCGTCGGCGGCGAGCACGCTGGCTTCCAAAGCGGCGGCGCGCAGGTCGGGCGTGACGGGCACCAGGGCGAGGGCGCGGCGCCAGGCCTCGTCGGCGGCGCGCCATTGGGCCAGGGCGCCGCGGGTGCGGGCGAGCAGCAGCCAGGCCTCGCCATCCCCTGGCGCTTCCTGCACGCGGCGTTCGATCTGGGCGAGGCCCTGGCGCAGCGCTTGCTCCTCCGGATCCGGGGTGCGCTGGGCGAAGGGCTGGGCCGGCAGGCCGGGCGTGCCGGTGGCGAGGTAGATCAGGCCGGCACCGCTGGCGGCGAGCAGGGCGAGGACGAGGGCCAGGGCGGGGTTGCGGCCGGCACGGGCCTCGGCCGGGCCGCCCTCGGCGCGCAGCAGGCGGCGCTGGATTTCGAGGCGGGCGGCATCGGCTTCCGCGGGGGCGATCAGGCCGCGGGCCTGCTCACGCTCCAGCTCGGCGATCTGGTCGCGATAGACGGCGCGGTCGAAGATTTCGCGGGAGGGAGCGCTGGCGCCGCCGCGCAGCAGGGGCAGCAGCACGACGGCCAGCACGAGCAGGGCAAGCAGGGTGGCGGCGATAGCGAAGGCGATCACTTCGGCTCCTCGCGCAGCAGGGCGGCGAGCCGGGCCTGTTCCTCGGGCGTGAGCGGCGCGGAGGCGGCGGGCTTGCGGCGGCGTTGCGCGGCGAAAGCAGCCACCCCGCCGAGGGCCAGCAGGGCAAAGGGGCCGAACCAGAGCAGGTAGGTGTCGGCGCGCACCGGCGGGCGGAGCAGCACGAAATCGCCGTAGCGGGCAACGAGATAGGCCTTCGCCTGCGCATCGCTGTCCCCGGCGGCGAGGCGTTCGCGCAGCACGATGCGGATGTCTCGCGCCAGGGTGGCGTTGCTGTCGTCGATCGATTCGTTGTGGCAGACGACGCAGCGCAGTTCCCTCGAGAGCGCGAGGGCGCGGGCTTCCAGCGCGGGGTCGGCCAGGCGTTCGTCCGGCTGCACGGCCCAGGCTGGTGCGACCAACAGGAACAGAGCGAAGAGGAGCCTCACGAGCGCTCCAGTGCGCGCAGCAGCGGCAGCAGCTCGCGGTCCAGTAGGGCGGGGGTGACGGGGCCGACGATGCGTTTGCGGATGTGGCCCTGCTTGTCGATCACGTAGGTCTCCGGCACGCCGTAGAGGCCGAAATCGATGCCGGTGCGGCCATCGCGATCGATGCCGGTGGTGAGGAAGGGGTCGCCGAGTTCGGCGAGGAAGCGGCGGGAGTCCTCCGGGCGGTCTTTGTAGGCGATGCCGATGACGCGGATTTTCTCCTGCCGGGCCATCCGCAGCAGGACCGGATGTTCCACGCGGCAAGGCGCGCACCAGGAGGCGAAGAAGTTCACCACTGTCACCTGCCCGCGCAGGGAGGCGGATGACAGGCGGCCCTCCGCAAGACTGGGCAGGTCGAAGTCCGGGGCGGGCTTGTCGATCAGCGCGGAGGGCAGCTCGCGCGGGTCGCGGCCGGATAACAGGGCGGCGGCGAACCAGCCGGCGAGGCCGAGGAACAGGGCGAGCGGGGCGAGAAAGACGAGGCGGCGCATCGGCTATTCCGCGGCGGCCGGCAAGGCGGCGGGCTTGCGGGCGGCGACGCCGACGCGCCAGCGCCGGTCCGTGAGGCTGACGACGCCGCCGAGGGCCATCACCAGCGCGCCGAGCCAGATCCAGGAGACGATCGGCTTGTGCCAGGCGCGCACGACCCAGCCGGCCTGGGCATCGCCTTCACCGAGGGCGAGATAGAGATCTGCGGAAAGCCCGGTGCGGATGGCCGTTAGCGCCGTGGTCTGGCGCTGCACGGTGAAGGTGCGGCGCTGCGGGTGCATCTCGTCGATCACGGTGCCGCCGCGCTTCACCTCGATCACGGCCTCGTCGGCGATGTAGTTGGGCCCGGGAACCCGGCGAACCTCGCGCAGGGTGAGGGTGTAGCCGGCGATGTCGATGTGGTCGCCGGGGCGCAGGGACTCGATGCGCTCCTGCTCGAAGGCAGAGGCGGAGACGCCGGCCACCAGCACGGCGATGCCGAAATGGGCCAGCGACATGCCATAGGCGGCGCGCGGCAGGCCGGCGGCGCGGCGCCAGGAATCACGCAGCGGCAGGCGGAACAGGCGGATGCGCTCGCCCCATTCGGCCAGCACGCCGGCAGCGATCCAGGCCGCGAGGCCAAGGCCCAGGATGGCGAGCACGGCATGGAAGCCCGAGAGATACAGGCCGACCAGCACCACGAGCAGCGCGAAGCCGAAGGCAACCCAGAGGCGCTGCAGGGCGGCGGTGAGGTCGCCGCGCTTCCAGGCCAGCAGCGGGCCGACGGCCATCGCCACCAGCAGCGGCGTCATCAGCGGCAGGAAGGTGCGGTTGTAGAAGGGCGGGCCGACGGAGATCTTCAACCCGAACGCGTCCATGAACAGCGGATACAGCGTGCCCAGCAGCACCGTGCCGGTGGCGGTGGCGAGCAGGAGGTTGTTCAGCACCAGCGCGCCCTCACGCGAGATCGGCGCGAACAACCCGCCGCCCTGCATCGCCGGCGCACGCCAGGCGTAGAGGGTGAAGGAGCCGCCGATGGCAATGATGAGCAGGCCGAGGATGAACACGCCGCGCGCGGGATCGACGGCGAAGGCGTGCACCGAACTGAGCACGCCGGAGCGCACCAGGAAGGTGCCGACCAAGGCGAGGCCGAAGGTGAGCAGGGCGAGCAGGATGGTCCAGCTCTTCATCGTGTCCCGCCGTTCCACCACGATGGCCGAATGGATCAGCGCGGTGCCGGAAAGCCAGGGCAGCAGCGAGGCGTTCTCCACCGGGTCCCAGAACCACCAGCCACCCCAGCCCAGCGTGTAGTACGCCCACCAGGAGCCGAGCGCGATGCCGACCGTGAGCGCACACCACGAAACCAGCGCCCAGGGCCGCACCCAGCGCGCCCAGGCGGCATCGACGCGGCCTTCGATCAGCGCCGCGACCGCAAACGCAAACGCCACCGAGGAGCCGACATAGCCGAGGTAGAGAAACGGCGGGTGGAAGGCCAGGCCCGGATCCTGCAGCACCGGGTTGAGCCCGTGCCCGTCCACCGGCGCCGGGATCACGCGGGTGAAGGGGTTCGATGTCGCCAGGATGAACAGCAGGAACCCCGTGGCCACCATGCCCTGCACCGCCAGCACGCGGGCCCTCAGCTCGCGCGGAAGGTTGCCCCCGAAGGTCGCCACCGCGGCGCCGCAGAGCGAGAGGATGAGCACCCAGAGGAGCATGGAACCCTCATGGTTCCCCCACACGCCGCTGATCTTGTAGAGCATGGGCTTCGCGGAGTGGCTGTTCTCCACCACGTTGCTCACGCTGAAATCGCTGGTGACATAGGCGTGGGTCAGCGCGGCGAAAGACAGCGCCACCATGGCGAACTGGCCTAGCGCCGCACTACGCCCCACCGCCATCCAGCCGGACAGGCGGCGCGCCGCACCGGCCAGCGGCACGATGGATTGGACGAGCGCCAGGCAAAGCGCCAACGCCAACGCGAAATGACCAAGCTCGATGAACATCCGTGCACCCGCGAACCCGCGACGATCTAGCGGAACGTGGTGCGGAGGGGAAGGAAGGCCAGGGGGCCAGGGGGGATGCCGCCTTACCGAACCATGGCCAGTGAATGCCTTGCGGCAGGGGAAAGCATCGTCTCCAGGCTTTTTTGGGCCCGTGCGATGGCGCCGGGCCAGTCGCCGGGTTCGGGCTGCCGGGCGAGGTGGAGGGAGGGGTACCAGGGGGAGTCGTCGCGCTGCATCAGCCAGCGCCATTCGGCGGCGTGATGCAGCAGCAGGATCGTGGGGCGGCCCACGGCCCCGGCGAGGTGGGCGATGGCGGTATCCACCGTCACCACGGCATCCAGCCCGGCAATCACGCGCGCGGTGGCGGCGAAATCGGCGAGTGGGAGAGGCGGTGCGTGCAGCATGGCAGCGAAACCGGGCAGCGGCGGGCGGTGCGCCGTCTCCTTCTGCAGCGAGACCAGCCGCGCCCCCGGCAGACGTGCGAGCGGGGCAAGGAACTCCGGGTCCATGGAACGCTGGTGGTCCTGCGGGTGGCGCGGGCTGCCGGCCCAGCACACGCCGATTCCGCCTGGCGGCATCGGGATCGGCGTGGCGTGCAGATAGGGCATCGGGCCCGGCAGGTCCGCCAGCATGAGGCCGAGGCGGTGCGGCAGGCTCATCAGCGGGAGCCAGAGGTCGAAGCGGGCCTCCGGTGCTTCGCGTCCGCGCAGGGGGACGATGTCGCAGCCCTGCAGCAGGGGGGAGAGCAGCGCGTGCAGTTCGGCGGGGCATTCGAAGACGATCTGGCCGCCGAGGGCGTGCAGGCGGGGCAGCAGGCGGATGGCCTGGAACACGTCGCCGTAGCCCTGCTCGCACACCACCAGCAGGCGGCGGCCGGCGAGCGGGCTGCCATCCCAGAGCGGGGCGGGCAGGCGGCGCGGGCGCAGCTCCGGCACGTTCAGGCGGTGCTCGTATTCGGCCCAGCCCTCGGCGAAGCGGCCGGCGAGCAGGTGGGCCATGCCGCGGTGATACAGCGCGCGGGCGGGGGCGGGGCTGCGGCGGGCGGCTTCGGTGAAGGCGGCGACCGCCTCATCGGGGCGTTGCAGATCCACCAGCGCCTTGCCGAGGCCCTGCCAGCCATCCTCCAGATGCGGCCAGCGGGCGGTGACGTGCTGGAACTGCAGCAGGGCCGGCGCGCTGTTTTCGCCCTGCAGCAGGGCGGCGCCGAGGCGCAGCGCGAGGGCGGGATCGTCCGGCGCCAGGGCGGCGAGGCGGCGCAGCAGGCGCGCCGGCTCGGCGGGCGCCGGGGTCATGCGGCTTGCGGGTCGGCGATGGTGATGATGCGGCGGATCTCATCCGACTTGAAGCCGATCGCCGCCGGGCGGACCACGCCGGGGAGCACGGCGACGTCGTAGAGCTCCTGCACCACGCCTTCGAAGCGCAGCCAGTGCACGGTGTCCCCGGTGCGCAGGTCGATCACCAGGATGGCGCAGCGCGGCTCGGCGCCGCGGCGGGCGAGTTCCTGGTCCAGGGCGAGGCCGGTGAAGGTGCGGTTGTCGCGCGGCAGGGAGGTGCCGATGATCGCGTAGTTGCCGTGGAAGGCGAGGCCGCGGGCGTAGCCGGGGCAGAAGGCGATCGGCACGAAGTGCCCTGCGGCGAGATCCACGCGGCCGAATTCGCCGGTGCCGGCATTCAGCAGAAACAGCTGGCCGCGATGCACGCGCGGGGAATGCGGCATGGAGAGGCCGGCGCAGACCGGCTCGCCGGTGACGATGTCGATCACCTGGCCGCCGCCGGCGCGGTGCGCGCGCCAGCCATCGGCGACGTCGCTGGGGCCGACGAGGGTGGCGAAGCGGGGGGTGCCGTTTTCCATGGCGAGGCCGTTGAGGTGGCAGCGATCCTCCGCGGCGAGGCGGGAGATGAAGCGGGGCTGCCAGAGCGGCTGGAAGCTGTGCGTATCGGACGCGGCGGCGACGCAGCTGAACAGGGTGTTGGCGAAGACCGGGCGGCCGGTGTTGTCCAGCGCCACGTCGTGGATATCGAGGTCGCCGGTGACCCAGCTGCGGCGGGGGGCGTAGAGCGCGTCGTGGCCCTGCCAGTCCTGGCCTGCCGGCAGCACGTTGGTGAACTTCCACAGCTGCTGGAGGGTGGCGATGTGGAGGGAGCCGTCATCGGCCGAGAGCCCCATGCAGCGCTCCAGCGTGCGCTCGAACACGGAAAGGCGGCCATCGGGCTTGAGGCCGAACAGGAACAGCTTGCCGGCCTGGTAGGTGGTGGTGGCGAGGCTCAGCTTCTGCTCGGCGAGGAAGTTCGGCAGCTGGCGGGAGGTGGTGATCTCCAGCTTCGGGGCGGCTTCGGCGGCGGCGCTCATCGTTGGGTCCTTGCGGCACGACTTCGGGCTGGACGGTGCTTCGGCGGGGGGCGTCGGCGAGGATAGGCCATGACAGAGCCGTTCGGGCAAGCCGCCCCATGTCGTGAGAAGGCGGGCGGCCTCGGCACCATCAACCTGGCCTCGCTCGGCACCGGCGGCTTCGTGATCCCGGGCCGGGATGCCGGCGATGTGTCGGGCATATCCGTGGCGGCGGCGGGGGACATCAACGGGGACGGCGACGACTTCGACGACCTGATCGTGGGCGCGCCCCAGGCCGGTATCGGGAGCTACTATGGGGATCCTCCCGGCGAAACCTACGTGATCTTCGGGCGCGACTTCCTCGGCACGGCCACCCATGCCGGCACCGCCGCGGGCGAGACGCTGATCGGCACCGTCGGCGCCGACACCATGGTGGGCGGGCTGGGCCACGACACGCTCGTCGGCGACGGCGGCGGCGATGTGCTGATCGGCGGTGCCGGCGACGACACGATCGAGGTTTCCGACCTCGGCTTTGCGCGCGCGGTGGGCGGCAGCGGCACCGATACGCTGGTGCTGGCGCTGAGCGGCGAGAACAACGTGATCGGCGCCGACACGCTCTCCAGCATGAAGGTGCAGGATATCGAGCAGATCGACCTCGGCGGCAGCGTGGTCAACAACACGCTGGTGCTGACGAAGCCGACGGTGCTGAACCTCTCCTCCACCTCCAACACCCTGCGCGTGCTCGGCGACGCCAACGACAGCGTATCGTTCGACGGTTCCGGCTGGGTGCAGGGCGCCAACGCCGCCGGCTTCACCACCTGGAGCAACGGCCAGGCCCGGGTGGAGATCGCCGACGGGGTGGTGCCCTGCTTCGCCCCCGGCACGCGCATCGCCACCCCCTTCGGCTGGCGTGCCGTCGAGGCGCTGCGCCCGGGCGATGCGGTGCTTACCGTGGACGGCGAGGCCCATCCCATCACCTGGGCCGGCGCCTGGGACACGGATGAAGCCGACCCCGCCCACCGCGCCCATGCCTTCGGCCCCGGCCGCCCGGCGCGGGGCCTGGTGGTGAGCCCGAGCCATGCGCTGTGGCTGGAGGATGTGATGGTGCCGGCGGTGGCCCTGCTGGATGGCGTGCGCGTGGTGCGGGATGCCGCCCCGCCGGTGCGCTACCACCACCTCGCGCTGGCCCACCACGCGGCGATCCTGGCCGAGAACCTGCCGGCCGAGACGTCCTGCCTGCTGGGCGATGCCCGCTACCCCGATGCCCCCACGGTGGCCGATCCCCTGCCGCGGCTCGAGCAGGGTCCAGGGCAGGACCCTGGCCTTCCTTCCCCGCGCGCCCGTTCGGCGCTAGGCTGCCGCAACGACGTTGCTGGAGGAAATGACATGGCTCACACGCTGGAGAGTTTTGCCAAGGCTTGCGCCGCCGCGATTTCGGCTGACCCGGGTGCGGGCGGCCGGCAGAAGGTGTGCGAACTGGTGCGCGAGGTCCTGCAGGACCAGGCTTTCGTTGCCGCCACCATCAAGGCGGACGGGCCGGAGCGCCAGGTGATCTACGAAGACCCGATCCACAAGTTCGCCATTCTCGCCCACAGCTACCACGGCGCCAAGGACAGCGCGCCGCATGATCACGGCCCCACCTGGGCGATCTACGGCCAGGCCACGGGCGAGACGATCATGACCGATTGGGAAAAGGTGGCCGAGCCAAACGGCGACGAGCCGGGCCGCGTGAAGCGCATCCGCGACTACAAGCTGACCCCGGGCATGGCCTATGCCTACGAGCCCGGCGTGCTGCATTCGCCCCGCCGCGATGCGTCCACCACCCTGCTGCGCATCGAAGGCTTCAACCTCGGCAGCTACAAGCGCCACAAATACGTCGCGGTGTGAGGCAGCCGTGTCCGACTTGTCGGGCCTGCGCGTTGTTCGCCTGAACGCCGCGCTGTTCCCGCCAAGCGCGTTCGAACGCGCGGAGTGGGCGCAGTCCGGCATCGTGCCGCAGGAGGCCGAGGCCAACACGGTGGAGGAGCTGATCCCCCTCGTGGCCGAGGCCGATGGCGTCTTCGCGATCTCCGTCTCCCTGCCCACCCCCGTGGTGGCGGCGATGAAAAGGTGCCGGGTGATCTCCCGCCTCGGCACCGGCACCGACAAGATCGACGTGGCACTGGCCAAGCAGCGCGGCATCCTCGTCACCAATGTGCCGACCTTCTGCATCGAGGAGCAGGCCGACCACACCATGGCCCTGCTGCTGGCCCTGGTGCGCAAGCTGCCGCCGATGCAGCGCGCCATGCGGGCCGGCGCCTACAACGCCGCCCAGGGCGTCTCGCGCGGCAACCGGCGCATGAACGGGCAGACGCTGGGGCTGGTGGGCTTCGGCAACTCGGCCCGGCTGACGGCCCAGCGCGCCCGCGGCTTCGGCCTGCGCGTCCTGGCCACACGGCGCAGCGCCACGCCGATAGACCCGTCCTTGGGCGTGGAGATGACCGACCTGCCAACGGTGCTGCGGGAGAGCGACTATGTCTCCCTGCACCTGCCGCTGGCCGCCGAAACGCATCACATGATCGGCGCGGCCGAGTTCGCGCAGATGAAGCCCGGCGCCCTGTTCATCAACACCTCCCGCGGCGGGCTGGTGGACGAGGCGGCGCTGGAAGCAGCCTTGCGCAGCGGCCATCTCGGCGGGGCCGGGCTGGACACCTTCGAGCGGATCGACGTCTTCGCCGAGAACCCGCCCATGCCGCACTGGAGCCTGCTGGAGCTGGACAACGTCATCGCCACCCCGCACGTGGCCGCCAATTCCATCGAGGCGGGGCAAGACGTGTCGCGCGGCGGCATCGAGAATCTCTGCGCCGTGCTGCGGGGCCACTGGCCCAGGCCGGGCCACATCGTGAACGAGGGCGTGGCGCCGCGCGTGGCGCTGGCGCCCTGGCCCAAGGACTGATCCACCCATGAAAATCGCGGTTTTCGGCGCTGGTGCCATCGGCGGGCACCTGGCCGCACGTCTGGTGCGCGGCGGCGCGGATGTCTCGGTGATCGCCCGCGGCGCGCATCTGGCGGCCATGCAGGCCCGCGGCATCCGCATCGTCTCGCCGGATCTGGAAGATACCCACCCCGTCCGCGCCGGCTCCGATCCCGCCGCATTCGGCGTGCAGGATGCCGTGCTGGTCACGGTGAAGGCCCCCGCACTGCCCACGGTGGCGCAGGGCATCGCGCCGCTGCTGGGTCCGAACACGGCGGTGGTGTTCGTGATGAACGGCATCCCCTGGTGGTATTTCCACGCCCATGGCGGCCCCTGGGACGGTCGGCGCGTGGCACAGGCCGACCCCGGCGGTGCGGTCTGGGATGCGATCGGGCCCGCCCGCGCCATCGGCGGCGTGGTCTATTCCGCCTGCACCGTGATCGAGCCCGGCGTCATCCAGGTGGCCCACCGCCGCAGCCGGCTCTTCCTGGGCGAGCCCGATGGCAGCCTGTCGGCCCGCATGGCCGCCATCGCAGCCCCCCTGCGCGAAGGCGGCTTCCTGGTGGATGAAAGCCCGCGCATCCGCGACCTCGTCTGGCAGAAGCTGGTCGGCAACCTCTCCAGCGGCCCGGCCGCCGTGCTCGGCGCCGTGGCGCCCAAGGCCTATTCCCTGGAACCCGCCGTGGAACGCGCCGTCCGCGCCAGCTACGCCGAGGGCCTGGCCATCGCCGCCGCCATGGGCTGCCACCCGCAAGTGGACGTGGACAGCCAGATCGAACACGGCCGCAGCATGACCCACCGCCCCAGCATCCTGCAGGACCTGGAGCTGGGCCGCCCGATGGAAATCGACGGCATCTACGCCACCGCGCTCGACCTCGCCCGCCTGGCCGGGGTCGCCACGCCGACGCTGGACATGATGGTGGCGCTGATGAAGGTCCGCGCCCGGATGGCGGGGCTGTATCCGGCCGCCTAACCCAACCCTCCGGTTCCCGTTTCCCTGTCAAACTAACAATTCGCCGAAATCAAAGAAAAATTTCTTGTCCACCGATGGTGCATGTGCTGGAATTCCCAGCGATGCCACATCAACCCGCCACTCCGGACGAAGCCGACGCCCTGCGCGCCCTGGCGCAGTCGATCTCGCACGCCCGGATTCCGGCCACGTTGAAGCTCCTGCTGCTGGCCCTCCTCGCCGCCCTCTCGGTCGCGACCTTCGCGCGTCACCCCCTGTGCCGCCCCTTGGGCCGCCCGCACACGGACTGGCTCCTCTCCTGCACCACCGACACCACCGAAGACCCGGACTCCGCCTGGGACCCCCACGTCCTGCGCCGATTCCGTCGTCTGCGCGCCCGCCTCGGCTGGCTGATGCGCTGCGACCGCGCCGAGGGCATGTCCCTGTCCGGCCACCGCGCACCCGCACTCCGCCCCACCCAGGCCGCCCGCGCGCCCCCTGCGCCGTCAAGCGCCCACCCCCCCCGAATCCGTCGCAAAAACCCCGCGTCCCGCGGCGATCACGCATGGCCACGAGCCAAGCAAGGCCAGGGCTTTGCCCTGGACCCACCAAAGGCCGGCGGCCTTTGGAAACCATTACTTCTAAAAAAAGAGGTCCAGGGGCTCGGCCTCTGGCGGGTCTGGGCAGAGCCCAGCCTTACCTTGCTCCAACGGTATCAGTGCGGCCGCTGGCCCACGTAATTGCCCGGCGGGGCGTAGTTGCAGACCCAGACTTCGGAATTCCCGCAGCTGGCCATCCCACATCCAACATGCGTGGTGTTGCGCCAAACCACCTGGGTGTAGTGGCCGCACACCTTGCCGGGCGCACAACTGTTGCGCGTGGCGTCGTAGTCCCGGCGTTCGCCCACCCACATCCCCACCACACCGGCCGGTGACAGCGCCTGCCCACTCGCCCAGGCCAGGTTCTCCCCCAGCCCGGCAGCGCCGCTGTGCCGCATCGCGCAGCGAGACTCACGCAGCTTGTCGGCCCAGCGCTGCGCGGTAACAGCCAGCTCCGCAGACCATTGCAGCGGCGCCACGCCTACCGCCTGCCGCGCCTGGTTGTGCGCGGCCAGCGTGCCGGCAAAGCGCTGCGGCTCCGCCTCGGTGCGCGGCTGGGCGGCGGCCGGGAAGGCCAGGGCAAGTAGGGCGAACAGCTGGATCGCAATCATGCCCGGCACCTTCCGCCTAAACGTCGAGGTTGGCCACCTTCAGCGCGTTGCCCACGATGAAGTCGCGGCGCGGCTCCACCACGTCGCCCATCAGGGTGGAGAACACGCCCTCGGCTTCCTCGGTATCGCCCACCTCCACCTGCAGCAGGGTGCGCACGGCGGGATCGAGCGTGGTCTTCCACAGCTGGTCCGGGTTCATCTCGCCCAGCCCCTTGAAGCGCTGGATCGACAGGCCCTTGCGGCCCTGGGCGATGATCCGCTCGAACGCCGTGGCCGGCCCGGCCACCTGCGCCTCGTTGCGGTCCAGCGCCAGCAGCGCCGGCTCGCCGAAGCGGCGGGCGAGTTCCTCGGCCCGGTCGTTCAGCCAGCGCGCCTCGGCACTGCGCATGGTGGCGGCATCCAGCTTGTGGATCTCCGCAACGCCACGCACCGTGCGCGCCAGGGTCAACCCGCCACCGCTATTGGCGGAAACCACCCAGCTCCGCTCGGCCGGCAGCGACACGGCGTTGAGCCTTGCGGCAAGGTCGGCGGCCACGTTGTTCACCCGGTTCTCATCCGGCGTCAGCGCACCGACGATGGCCGCCTGCTCCAGCAGGCTGATCGGAATGCCGGCCGGGGCGCCCAGGCGCTTCAGCCGGTCATAGGACAGGCGCAGGAAGGTGGAATGCCCGCGCAGATCCTCGCCGGCCAGCACTTCGCCATTGGCGTAGCCCAGCCGCGCATCGGCCAGCACCTTGTCCAGCAGGAAGTTGTCCAGCGCGTCGTCGTCCTTCAGGTAGCGCTCCTCGTTGCCGCGCTTGGCGCGATACAGCGGCGGCTGGGCGATGAACAAATGCCCGCGGTCGATCAACGGCCGCATCTGCCGGAAGAAGAACGTCAGCAGCAGGGTGCGGATGTGGGAGCCGTCCACATCGGCGTCCGTCATGATGATGATCTTGTGGTAGCGCAGCTTGCCCACATCGAAGCCGCCCTGTTCCGGCTCGCCGCGCCCGATGCCGGTGCCGAGTGCCGTGATCAGCGTGCCGATCTCGGCGCTGCCCAGCATGCGGTCGAAGCGGGCGCGCTCCACGTTCAGGATCTTGCCCTTCAACGGCAGGATCGCCTGGTTCTTGCGATCGCGCCCCTGCTTGGCGGAGCCACCGGCGCTGTCGCCCTCGACGATGAACAGCTCTGATTTCGCCGGGTCGCGCTCCTGGCAGTCCGCCAGCTTGCCCGGCAGGGTGGAGACATCCAGCACGCCCTTGCGCCGCGTCAGCTCGCGCGCCTTGCGGGCAGCCTCGCGGGCGGCAGCGGCGTCCATCACCTTCTGGATGATCGACTTGGCCTCGCGCGGATGCGTTTCGAACCAGTGGCTCACGGCATCAACCACCGCGGCACGCACCACGGGCGTCACCTCGGAGGAGACCAGCTTGTCCTTGGTCTGGGACGAGAACTTCGGGTCCGGCACCTTCACCGAGAGCACCGCCGTCATGCCCTCGCGCATGTCCTCGCCGACCAGGGCCAAGCTGTCCTTCTTGCCCATCCCCTCGGCGTATTTCGACACCACCTGCGTCAGCGCCGCACGGAACCCGGCCAGATGCGCGCCGCCATCACGCTGCGGGATGTTGTTGGTGAAGCAGAGCATCGTCTCATGGAAGCTGTCGTTCCACGACAGCGCCAGCTCCACCTTGATCTCGCCATTCGGCCCGATGCCGGCGCCGTTCACGCTGATCGGCGGGGTGACCACCGGCGTCTTCGCCCGATCGAGCCAGTTCACGAACTCCACCAGCCCGCCCACATAGTGGAACACCGATTCCACCGCCGGCGCATGCCGCTCGTCGCGCAGAACGATGGCCAGGCCCGAGTTCAGGAAGGCCAGCTCGCGCAACCGGCGCTCCAGCACGGCATAGTCGAACTCCACCTTGGTGAAGGTGCCGGTGGAGGGCTTGAACGTCACCTCGGTCCCGCCCGCCGCGTCAGACGGGCCAACGATCGAAAGCGGCGCCTCGGCATCGCCATGGCGGAAGCGGATGAAATGCTCCTGGCCCAGCCGCCAGATGCGCACCTCCATCCATTCCGACAGCGCGTTCACCACCGCGGCGCCCACGCCATGCAGGCCGCCGGAAACCTTGTAGGAATTCTGGTTGAACTTGCCGCCGGCATGCAGCTTGGTCAGCACCACCTCGGCGGCGGAAACGCCTTCCTCGTGGTGGATGTCGGTCGGAATGCCGCGCCCGTTGTCGCGCACCGTCACGCTGCCATCGCCGTTCAGCGTCAACGACACGCGGTCGGCATGCCCGGCCTGGGCCTCGTCCACCGCGTTGTCGATGATCTCGAAGGCCATGTGATGCAGGCCGGAGCCGTCATCGGTGTCGCCGATATACATGCCCGGGCGCTTGCGCACGGCATCAAGGCCACGCAGCACGGAGATCGAGGCGGCATCGTACGCATCGTTGTCGGGGGCGGCCTCGGGGGTGGGCGCATCGGGCTTCGGCGCGGCGTTCTCGGTCATGCCGACAGGGTGCTCCGGGGTGTCATGGGAAAGCGTGCAACATAATGGATTTTCTCGGATTTGGCCAGTTTTCCCAGCCCATCAGGGGGGCATGGGAGGGGTGAAATCCGGCACCTGCGCCAGCCCGCCGCCGGTGGTCTGCAGCAGCTCTGCGGCACCGCGCAATTCGCCGAAGGTGGCCTCGTCCGTGCCGGTCAGGAACACCTGCGCCGGCAGGTCCAGCAGCGCGCCGAACAGCGCGGCACGGCGGGCGGGATCCAGATGCACGGCGGGCTCATCGAGCAGCAGCAGCGGGGCAAAGCCGCGGGCGCCGGCCAGCAGCGCGGCATGGGCCAGCACCACGCCGATCAGCAGCGCCTTCTGCTGCCCGGTGCTGGCCAGCCCGGCGGGCAGGGCGGTAGTTGCATCCTCCAGCCCCATATCGGCCCGATGTGCCCCCAGCGAGGCACTGCCGGCGGCGGCATCGGTGCCGCGGGCGGCGGCCAGCGACTCGCGCAGCCAATCCTCCACGGCCAGCGCCGGCTCGGTGGCCAGCCGGTCGGCGATCGGGCACAGCAGGTTCATCCGCGCGGCCGGGAAGGCGCCGGGCGGCGGCACCGCGTTCAGCCGCGCCACCAGCGCCATGCGCGCCACCGTGGCGGCCACGGCATGGCGGGCCATCGAATCCTCCAGCCCGCCGAGCCATGCAGGATCGCGTCGCCCTTCGGACAGCAAGCGGTTACGCCCTGCCATCGCGGTGTCATGCGCCGCCACCTCCCGCGCATGGGCAGGCTCCAGCGCATACACAAGCCGATCGAGGAAGCGGCGCCGACCGCCGGCGGCTTCCTGGAACAGCCGGTCCATCTGCGGGGTAAGCCACACGGCGGCCACCAGGGAGGCCACCTCGGCCTGGTTGCGCGGTGGCTGGCCGTTGAGGCGGAACACCCGCCGCTCCCCGCGGCCATCCGGCGGCGAGCCGGTGCCGATATCCACCGCCGCATGCGGTGTTTCCAGCCGCGCCGCCACGGCCCAGGAGGCACCACCCAGGCGCTGCAACTCCGCCACCCGCGCCCCGCGCAGGCCGCGCCCGGGCACCAGCAGTGAGATCGCCTCCAGAAGATTGGTCTTGCCGCTACCGTTCGGCCCCGCCAGCACGCTAATGCGGCCCTGCGGGTGCCAGGTGAGCGCCCCGTAGCTGCGGAAACCGGTCAACGACAGGCGGGACAGCCGCAGCTGCGGCCCGGCCATCACCTGCCTCGCGACATCATGAGGGCGGGATCAGACCCGCATCGGCATCAGCACGTAGAGTGCACTCGCGTCGGCGCTATCGAGCACCACGGTCGGTGCCGCCCCGTCGGAGAAGCGGAACTCCACCACGTTGCTGATCTGGTCGGTGATGTCGTTCAGGTAGCGCGCCTGGAAGCCGATCTCGAGCGGGCCGGCCTCGTACTTCACCTTGTCCCCATCCAGCTCCTCGCTGGCGGTGCCCTGCTCCGGGCTGGAGGCGGAGAGCACCAGCAGGTCGCGGGCCAGGGAGAGCTTCACAGGGCGCGACCGCTCCGACGAGATGGCGGCCACGCGGGCCACGGCCTCGGCGAAGTCGCCCTTGTTCACCCGCATCACCTTGTCGTTGTCGCGCGGGATCACGCGTTCGTATTCCGGGAAGGTGCCATCGATCAGCTTGCTGGTCAGCGTCACGGTGCCGACGCGGAACTGGATGCGCGTGTCCGACAGCGCCACTTCCACCTCGCCGGTGGTCTCGTCCAGCAGCTTGCGCAGCTCGCCCACGGTCTTGCGCGGCACGATCACGCCGGGCATGGAGCCGGCCCCCTCCGGCAGCGGCTCCTCCACCCGGGCCAGGCGATGGCCGTCGGTGGCCACGGCGCGCAGCACCTTGGCGCCGTCGGCCTCGGTCTGGTGGATGTAGATGCCGTTCAGGTAGTAGCGCGTCTCCTCGGTGGAGATGGCGAAGCGCGTGCGGTCGATCAGGCCGCGCAGGGTTTGCGCCGGCAGGGCGAATTTGTGCGGCAGGGTGCCGGCGGTCATGGCCGGGAAATCCTCGGTCGGCAGCACCACCAGGCTGGTGGCGTAGCGCCCCGCGCGCAGCGCCAGCTGGGCATCGCCGCCGGGGCAGTCCAGCTCCACCACCGCGCCATCGGGCAGCTTGCGCACGATCTCATACAGCGTGGAGGCGGGCGCGGTGCAGGCGCCGTTGCGCACGCTGTCGGCCGCCACGTCCTCGACGATGGCGATCTCCATGTCGGTCGCGGTCAGCGTCAGCTTGCCATCGCGCACTGCGATCATGACGTTGGCCAGGATGGGGATCGTGTTGCGCCGCTCGACCACGCTCTGCACGTGCGCAAGGGCCTTGAGCAGGGTCGCACGGTCGACCTTGAACTTCATCGCATGATCCTCTGAGGCGGCGGCCGATTCGCAGGCAAACCGGTCATCCAGTTTACCGTGCTTTTGCGCACCGTGAAACACGATGCCAAATTTCGCGCTGCCTCGAACGTTCCCGGGTGGGGATTCAGCTCTCCAGCATCCGCCGCAGCAGCTCCACATCCTCGGCGAAGGACGCGTCGCGCTCGATCAGCTCGGTCACCCGGCTGACGGCATGCATCACCGTGGTGTGGTCGCGGTTGCCGAAGCGGCGGCCGATCTCGGGCAGGGACCGGCTGGTGAGCTGCTTGGCCAGATACATCGCCACCTGCCGCGGGCGCGCGACCGCGCGGGCACGCCGGGCGGAGGACATGTCCGTCAGGCGGATGTTCCAGTGCTCGGCCACCCGCTTCTGGATCTCCTCGATCGTCACGCGCCGGTCGTGCGCCTTGAGGATGTCGTGCAGGACCTCCTGCGTGGTCTCCAGCGTGATGGCGCGGCCGAACAGATTGGCATGGGCGATGAGGCGGTTCAGCGCGCCTTCCAGCTCGCGGATGTTCGACGTGATCTTGTGCGACAGGAATTCCAGCACCTTGGCCGGCACCGAAACGCCGGCGCGCGCCACCTTGGCCTCCAGGATCGAGACGCGCAGCTCGAAGGTGGTGGCATGCAGGTCGGCCACCATGCCGCTGCCCAGGCGCGTGCGGACCCGCTCCTCCAGCCCCGAAAGGTCGGAGGGGGATTTGTCGGCAGAGACGACGATCTGCTTGCCGCTCTCCACCAGGGCGTTGAAGGTGTGGAAGAATTCTTCCTGCGTGGCGTCCTTGTTGATGAGGAACTGCAGGTCGTCGATCATCAGCACGTCGACGCTGCGCAGCTGCTCCTTGAACTGGATCGTCGCCTGGCTGCGGATCGCCGAGATGAAGCGATACATGAACTTCTCGGCCGACATGTAGGCGACCGTCACCGGCCCGCCCGGCCGGTCCTGGGCGGTCAACTCCCAAGCGATGGCATGCATCAGGTGGGTCTTGCCCAGGCCGACGCCGCCATACAGGAACAGCGGGTTGAAGCCCTGGCTCGCCGGCTTCTCCGCCACGCGGCGGGCGCAGGCATGGGCGAATTCGTTCGGCTTGCCCACCACGAAACTGTCGAAGGTGAAGCGCTGGTCCAGCGGCGCGCTCGCCTCGGCGCGGTCATCGCCGCCCTTGGTCTCCGCCACCTTGGCATCGACCTGAATCAGCGACTTGGCCTCCAGCGGCCGGAGCAGCCCGGTGGGGCTGCGCGGCGGCGGGCTGACGCTCTCGGCCAGGCCGGTGCCGCCGCCATTGCCCACGCCCACTTCCACACGCCGCACGGAAGGCAGCTGTTCCTGCCACAGCGTGGTCAGGCGGTCGCCGAACTGGGCGCGCACCCAATCGCGCAGGAAACGGGTCGGCAGGTGCACGGTGATCTCGTCGCCATCCAGGCCCACCAGCGTCATCTGGCGCAGCCAGGTGCGGTATTCGACCTCGCCGACCTCCTGCTGCAGGCGGCCGCGAACGCGGGCCCAGAGGGTGGCGAGCTGTTCGGGGGGTAGGTAATCCATTGCCGCGGAATGCTCCCCCTCGACGTCGCCGTTAAACACCAGCCGCTCAATCACCCCTCCCGGCCAGCCGCGCTGTCGCGCAGCATGCTCCCGTCGGTGGCCGGAACAGGTGCCGCCATGACCGCCGAAAACGGCGAATACACGGGCAAAAGCCTCTTCCCGGCCGAAGCAGGACCGGATCGTCCGGGGCCCGCTGGCAGAGAAATGACTAGGCCGAAACCAGTCCCAAGGCAACGCCAAAGTGGCGGAGGCAAGTCGATTTGCGATGCCTTGGAAGTTACGACAGGTATTCGTGGGGGGTTTTATTGAAGCGATGCTATGTCGCTTCAGGGCTCCGTGCCAAGTCATTGATGGCTTTGGCGCGAACGCGCCGGGGCCTGGGCAGGCCCCTGCCGATGCCGCGCTGCGGCACCGGCCATCCGGTCGGAATTCAGCCTGCGGTGGCGCCGAGCGACTTCACGCGGGCCGACAGACGGGAGATCTTGCGGGAGATGGTGTTCTTGTGCACCACGCCCTTGCCGGCGGCGCGCTGCATCTCCGGCTGCGCCTCGCGCAGCGCCACGGTTGCGGCGTCCTTGTCACCGCTGGCCACGGCCATCTCGACCTTCTTGATGAAGGTCCGCATGCGCGACATGCGGGACTTGTTTCGCTCGGTGCGGCGCTCGATCTGGCGGATGCGCTTGCGGGCGGAGGCGGTGTTGGCCATGGGCTGATCGGATCTCGGCTATGGGGCAGGCATGAAGAAGGGCCGGAGACGACAGCTTGGCGGCATATCGGCCTCGGCGGCAAGGGGCGCGTTCTATGTCCGCGCCCCGGCAGAGTCAAGGAAGGGTATCGCCCCCTGAGCGTGATCGCCGGAGGCCGATGGGCCGCAGGCGTGACTCACGCGATCGGACAACGCTAGCCGCGCCCGAAATTCGGGGCGCGCTTCTCGGCGAAGGCCGCCATCCCTTCCTTCTGGTCGGGCGTGCCGAACAGCGAAAGGAACAACCGCCGCTCGAAGCGCACGCCCTCGTTCAGCGTCACCTCGAAGGCGCGGTTCACCGCCTCCTTGGCCATGGCCACCGCCACCGGGGAGAGGCTGGCGAGCTTCTCGCCCAGCTTGAGCGCCTCTGCCATCAGCTCGGCAGCAGGGACCACGCGGCTGACCAGATTGGCGCGTTCGGCCTCAGCCGCGTCCATCATGCGGGCCGTCAGCACCATCTCCATCGCCTTGCTCTTGCCCACCGCCCGCGTCAGCCGCTGGGTGCCGCCGGCGCCGGGGATCACGCCCAGATTGATCTCCGGCTGGCCGAACTTGGCGGTGTCGGCGGCCAGGATGATGTCGCACATCATCGCCAGCTCGCACCCGCCACCCAGCGCGAAGCCGGCGACGGCAGCCACCACAGGCTTTTTGATCTCCAGCACCGTCTCCCAGCGCTTGCCGATGAAATCGTCCCCGTACACCGCCGGGTAGCTGCGGTCGCGCATCTCCTTGATATCGGCCCCGGCGGCAAAGGCCCGCTCGCTGCCGGTCAGCACGATGGCGCCGATCGCGGGGTCCGCATCGAAGGCGCGCAGCTGGGTGCCCAGCTCCTCCATCAGCTGGTCGCACAGCGCGTTCAGCGCCTTCGGCCGGTTGAGCCGGATCAGCCCAACGGGCCCGTGGGTCTCAACTTCGATCATCTCCGGCATGCCTGCCTCCCTCGTTCTGGGATGGTCCTAGCTAACGCTGGCGCCTTGGGCAATGGAAGGTGCTGCGGCCGGATTGCACAATGCGCTCCACCCCCAGGCATCCCGGCGGGCCCGGGCAGGCGGGGCATGGCTCGCCCTCGCGGCCATAGACCTTCCAGGCATGCTGGAAATACCCCAACTCCCCATCCGGCTGCACATAGTCCCGCAGGCTGGAGCCGCCGGCCGCCACCGCCTCGGCCAGCGTCGCCTTGATCTCCGCCACCAGCCGCTTCACCTGCGGCTTCGTGATGCTGCCCGCCAGCCGCGTGGGCGCCAGCCCGGCGCGGAACAGCGCCTCACACACATAGATGTTACCCAGCCCGGCCACGTTGCGCTGGTCCAGCAGCGCGGCCTTGATCGGCGTCCGCCTTCCCTCCAGCGCCCCCCCCAGCACCGCGGCGTTGAACGCCTCGTCCAGCGGCTCCGGCCCCAGCCCGGCCAGCAGCCGGTGCGCGTCCTCCGCCGGCGTCGCCACCAGGTCCACCGAGCCGAAGCGCCGCGGGTCCACAAACCCCACCAGCACGCCGTCCTCGGTCTCGATCGTCACATGCTCATGCGCCGGCACCGCATTGCGCCCCACGCGCTCGATCAACATCCGGCCAGACATGCCGAGATGGATCAGAACACTCTGCCCCCGATCCAGCCGCATCAGGATGTATTTCGCCCGCCGCCGGAAGCCGGTCACCACCGCCCCGGTCATCACCTCCGCCAGCCCGGCGGGGAACGGGAAGCGCATATCCGCCCTGTGCACCAGGGCACGGCTGATCCGCTTGCCCTCCAACTGGGCGCGCAGCCCGCGCATCACGGTCTCAACCTCGGGGAGTTCCGGCATAAGGCGGGACGCTATACACTGCCCCCCATGAGCGGCAATCCCGAACAGCCCCCTGGCCAGACCACCCATTTCGGCTTCCGCGACATCCCCGTCGCCGAGAAGAAGCCCATGGTGCGCGCGGTGTTCGACAGCGTGGCCCGCAAATACGACGTCATGAACGACCTGATGTCGCTCGGCGTCCATCGCGCCTGGAAATCCATCCTCACCACGCGGCTCGACCCGCGCCCCCACCGCACTCTGCTGGATCTCGCCGGCGGCACCGGAGACATCACGCTGCGCTGGCTGGAGGCAGGCGGCGGCCCCGCCATCTTGTCGGACATCAACGAGAGCATGCTCACCGTCGGCCGAGACCGCCTGCTCGGGCGCGGCCATGCCGCCGGCCTGTCCTTCCTGGTCGCCGATGCCGAGGCCCTGCCGCTGCCGGATCGCACGGTGGATACCGTCAGCATGGCCTTCGGCCTGCGCAACTGCACCGACAAGGACGCCGTGCTGGCCGAAGCCCGCCGCGTGCTGAAGCCCGGCGGCCGCTTCCTCTGCCTGGAATTCTCCAAGGTCCAGGTCGCCGCCCTCGCGCCGGTCTACGACGCCTGGTCCTTCCAGGTCCTCCCCCGCCTCGGCCAGGCCATCGCCAACGACGCCGACAGCTACCAATACCTCGCCGAGAGCATCCGCATGCACCCGGACCAGGACACGCTGGCGGCCATGATGCGCACGGCCGGGTTCGAGCAGGTGCGCGTCCAGAACCTCGCCGGCGGCATCGCCGCCATCCACAGCGGCTGGCGCCTGTGATCGGCAAGCGCGTCCTCCTGGTCGTCGCCGGCGGCATCGCCGCCTACAAGGCGATCGAGCTCGTCCGCCTCATCCGCAAGGCCGGCGGCGAGGTCACCTGCGTGCTCACCAAGGCCGGCGCCGAGTTCGTCACCCCCCTCACCCTCCAGGCGATCTCCGAGAACAAGGTCTTCCAGGACATCTTCTCGCTGTCCGACGAGAACGAGATGGGCCACATCCAGCTCTCCCGCGCCGCCGACCTCGTCGTGGTCGCCCCCGCCACCGCCGACCTGCTGGCCAAGATGGCGCACGGCATGGCCAACGACCTCGCCTCCACCGTGCTGCTCGCCACCGACAAGCGCGTGCTGGTCGCCCCCGCGATGAACGTGCGCATGTGGGACCACCCGGCCACCCAGGCCAACATGGCCACCCTGCGCGCCCGCGGCGTGGCCGTGATCGGGCCGGATGAAGGCACCATGGCCTGCGGCGAATTCGGCCCCGGCCGCCTCGCCGAACCGCCCGCCATCCTCGCCGCCATCCAGGCGCTGCTCTCCCGCCCGCAACCGCTCGCCGGCCGCCACGTGCTGGTCACCAGCGGCCCCACCCACGAACCCATCGACCCCGTCCGCTACATCGCCAACCGTTCCTCCGGCCGCCAGGGCCACGCCATCGCCGAAGCCCTCGCCGCCCTCGGCGCCCGCGTCACCCTGGTCAGCGGCCCCGTCTCCGTGCCCGATCCGCCGGGCGTGACCATCCGCCGCATCGAAACTGCCCGCCAGATGCTGGAAGCCTGCCAGGCCGCGCTGCCCGCCGACGCCGCCGTGTTCTGCGCCGCCGTGGCCGACTGGCGCGTGGATGCCGAAACCGACCGCAAGCTCAAGAAAACCCCCGGCGGCGCCCCACCCGCCCTGGCGCTCACGCCCAACCCCGACATCCTCGCCACCATCGCCGCCGCCGGGCCGCACCGCCCGCGCCTCGTGGTCGGCTTCGCCGCCGAAACCCATGACATGCTCGCCCACGCGCAAGACAAGCGCGCCCGCAAGAACGCCGACTGGATCGTCGCCAACGACGTCTCGCCCGCCACCGGCATCATGGGCGGCACCGAAAACGAAATTCACCTGGTCAGCGCGGCCGGCATCGAACCCTGGCCCCGCCTCGGCAAGAACGAAGTCGCCGCCCGCCTCGCCGACCGCATCGCAAAGGCCCTGGCATGAACATCCAAGTCCAGGTCAAGCGCCTGCCCCACAGCGAAGGCCTCGCCCTGCCGTCCTACGCCACGGCCGGGGCCGCCGGCATGGATCTCCTCGCCGCCGTCCAAGCCCCCATGGTGCTCGCCCCTGGCGCCCGAACCCTGGTCCCCACGGGCCTCGCCATCGCCCTGCCGCCCGGCTTCGAACTGCAAATCCGCCCCCGCTCCGGCCTCGCCCTCAAGAACGGCATCATCCTGCCCAACAGTCCCGGCACGATCGACGAGGACTATCGCGGTGAGCTCCAGGTCATCGTCATGAACGCCGGCACCGAACCCTTCACCATCGAACGCGGCATGCGCATCGCCCAAGCCGTGCTGGCCCCGGTGGTCCGCGCCGCCTGGACCGAAGTGGCCGAACTGGATGAGACCCAGCGCGGTGCCGGTGGGTTCGGAAGCACAGGGACAAGGTAAGAAAGCGGTTCTTTTTTGAAAAAAGAACCAAAAAATTTTTATAAACTGCAGCCGTGCCTCTCTTCGTCATTGCGAGCGCAACGAAGCAATCTATCTTCCATATCAACCCTCCAAATTACCAATATAGTCTCAGGCAGATAAGTTTTTTATAAAATACCTCTTCTTGAATCGTCACTTGATTGTCTCTGTCTCTGCGTCACCATGTGAAAATTCTTGCCGGCCGAACGACCGGATCGTCACACCGGCCATGGGCATGAGCGACGTCGGAAAACTAACAAAAAACCGCTGCGACTAACTTTTTCCTTGCGCATCGGCGTTGCATCCGTCATAGTTAGCAGTGATGCCAAACCAACCCACCGCACCGAGCCAAGCCGACGCACCGCGCCCCTGGGCGCGGGCGATTCTGCACGCCCGGATTCCGGCCTCCCTCAAGCTCCTGCTGCTGGCCCTGCTCTCCGCCCTCTCGATGGCGGAAGCCCCGCGCCGCATGCTGCGCCTCCCGCGCACGGACTGGTTCATCTCCGCGCATACTAACGCCGACGATGACCAGGAATCCCCCCTCGACTGGTCTGAACTGCGCCGCCGCCGCCGCGCACGCGCCGAACTCGGCTGGCTTTTGCGCGGCACGCGCAACAAGGGCATGTCCGAGCCCTGCGCGCTGGCACCCGAAATGCGCCCGATGCGCATCGCGCGCGGCCCCCCTTAACCGCCGCACGCCCGAACTCAACCCGAATCCGTCCCGAAAACCCCGCGCCCCGCGGCGAAGACTCATGCCCAATTTGGTTCTTGAAACGAGGCACAAGGTAGCAAAGTCTTTTTGCTTCTTTTTCTTCAGAAAAAGAAGGTGCTTTCTTTCTTCCTTCCCAACGGCAAAGCCAACGTCACCCCCCAGCAAACCCCCAGCATAACGGCCGCCCCGATCAGGCACGCCACCATCCCCCCGATCCCATAGAGCAACCCCGACAGCAGGATCCCCAGGAACCGCCCGGCGGCATTGGCCGCGTAGTAGAACCCCACGTCTTCCGCCGCCTTCTCGCTGCCGGCATAGGCCAGGATCAGGTAGGAATGGACGGAGGAGTTCACCGCGAACAGCACGCCGAACACGCACAGCCCCACCGGCACGAAGAACTCCGGCCGCGGCACGCCGCCCAGCATCATCGCTGCCAACCCCGCCGGCACCAGCGCCAGCGCCAGCGACCAGGCCCGTGCCGCCGGCACCTCGGCGGAAAGCCCATCGGCGCTGCGCCGCACCAGCGCCGGCGCGCTCGCCTGGATCAGCCCGTAGAAGATCGTCCACACCGCCAGGAACCCGCCCACCAGCGTGAAGCTCCATCCGGCCGCGGTCAGGAACACCGGCAGCCCGACCACGAACCACACGTCCCGCGCCCCGAACAGGAACACCCGCGCCGCGGCGAGCAGGTTCACGCCGGCGTTCTTGGCGAACAGCTCCTTTGCCGACTTGGATGCCTTGGCCTTTCCCATCATCGGCGGCAAGGACAGCACCACGCCCGTCAGCACCAGCCCGAGCGCGCCGGCCATCGCCCACAGCGCGCCGCGGAAGCCGAGTGCTTCGAGAAGAAGCCCGCCCAGGAAGAACCCGGCCCCCTTCATCGCGTTCTTGCTGCCGGTGAACAGCGCCACCCAGCGGAACAACTGCCCGGAGGCTTCCCCGGCCGTCACCTTAATGGCGGATTTGCTCGCCGTCTTGGTCAGGTCCTTGGCGATGCCGCACACGCCCTGTGCCGCCACCACCCAGGCCACCGAAAGCGCCATGCCCCAATCGGGCGAGACAGCCGACAGCAACAAGAACCCCGCGATCTGCGTCGCCAGCCCCACGGCCAGCATGCGCGCGATGCCGAAGCGCGTGGCCAGCCACCCGCCGATCAGGTTCGCCCCGATCCCCGCTGCCTCGTAGAGCAGGAATAGGAAGGCGAGCGTGAAGGGCGAGAAGCCCAGCTTGAAGAAATGCAGCAGCACCAGCATGCGCAGCGCGCCGTCGGTGAGCGTGAAGCCCCAATAGGCCGCCGTCACGATGGCGTAGTTGCGCACGCCAGACGCGCTGCTCACAGCCCGGCCTCGCCGATCAGGCAGGCGAGATCGACCATACGGCAAGCATAGCCCATCTCGTTGTCGTACCAGGCATAGACCTTCAGCAGCGTGTCGTCGGTTACCAACGTGCTTGGCTCGTCCACGATGGCGCTGCGCGTGTCCCGCGCGTAGTCCGCACTCACCAGCGGCCGTGTCTCAAAGCCCAGGATGCCCGCCAAAGGTCCGGCGGCGGCTGCGCGGAACAGCGCGTTCACCTCCTCCGCCGTGGTGGAGCGCTGCAGTTCGAACACGCAATCGGTCAGGCTCGCGTTCAGCACCGGGGCGCGCACCGCATGGCCGTTCAGCTTGCCCTTCAGCTCCGGGTAGATCAGCGCGATCGCCGTGGCGCTGCCGGTGGTGGTCGGCTGCAGGCTCAGCAGCGCGCTGCGTGCCCGGCGCAGATCCTTGTGCGGCGCGTCCTGCACCACGTTGGTGTTGGTGGGATCATGGATCGTGGTGATCTGCCCGTGCCGGATACCGATCGCCTCGTGCACCACCTTCACCACCGGCGCGAGGCAGTTCGTGGTGCAGGACGCGGCCGTCACGATCGGATGCCGTGTCCGGTCGTACAGATGATGGTTCACCCCCACCACCACGTTCAGCACGCTGTCATGCTTCACCGGCGCGGCCACGATCACGCGCTTGGCGCCACGGTCGAGATGGCCCTGCAGCACCTCGGGCGTCAGGAACTTGCCGGTGCATTCCAGCACCACATCCACGCCCAGCTCCCCCCAGGGAATATCGCCGGGCCGCGCATGCTCGCTGAACCCCAGCCGCCGCGTACCGATCCGCACGGCCCCATCGCCGGCCTCGATCTCCGCCCGCCACCGCCCTTGCACGCTGTCGAATTCCAGCAGATGCGCGGTGGCCGCCACGCCGCCCTTGATCTCGTTGAGGTGCACCACCTCCAGCCGGTTGCCAGCGCGCGGATCATCCTCCCCGCGCCAGGCAGCGCCCATCGCCGCCCGCAGCGCCAGCCGCCCGATCCGCCCCATTCCGTTGATGCCAACGCGCATGGTCACTTCATCCTCACATTGGGATCGGCCAGCTCGTCGATCCGCGCCTGCAGAGACATCCGGTCCAGCGTTGCCAGCGGCAGCGCCGTGAACGCCTCCAGCCGCCGCCGCAGCCCGGCATACAGCTCGTTCAGCAGCGTGGCGCGCTCAGCGGCGCTGCCGTTGAACTTCGCCGGGTCCGGCAGCGGCCAGGCGGCGGTCACGGTGGTATTGCCGAAATCCGGGCACACCTGCCCGGCCACGATGTCGCAAAGCGTGATCACGAAATCCATCCGCGGCGCGCCCTCGCCCTGGAATTCGTCCCAGGACTTGGAGCGCAAGGCCGACACGTCGTGGCCCAGCGCCTTCAACTGCGCCAGCACCTCCGGCATCGGCCCCTCGGGGGAGGGCATGGAGCCCGCCGAATGCGCCACGAAGCGCCCCGGCGCCAGCCGCGCCAGGATCGCTTCGGCCATGATCGAGCGGGCCGAGTTGCGCGTGCACAGGAACAACACATGAAACGGCGCGGGTGCGGACATGGCGGCATCTCCCGAAAGGGTGTCGAGGGTGGCAGCAAGGTCGCCGTGCCCGCCGGGAAAACCCTCCCGCGCGATCTCGGCCAGGTACAGCAGCACCGCCTGCAGCCGCAGCAGCTGGGCGGCGTAGATCAGGCTGCGCCCCTGCCGCGTGGGCCGGATCAGCCCGGCCTGCTCCAGCACGCGCAGGTGGAATGACAGCGAAGAAGGCGGCACCCCCATCCCTGCCGCGATCCCGCCCGCCGCCATCCCGTTGGGTCCGGCCCGCAGCAGCAGCCGCAGCAGCTCCAGCCGGGTTGGCTGCCCCAGGGCGGCGTAGGCCAGCGCCGCATCATCCAATTCCATGTTTCGACGATAATCGAATCATGGCGCCTGCCAAGCGACAGTTCCATGACAGGCCCTTGCCGCCGCGGCCGGCGCGGCTAGGCTGCCCGCGCAACAACATGGCTTCGGCATGACCCAGAGAGGCTTCGCCCTGGCCGTGGTGGCGGCCCAGGTGCTGGCGCAGATCGGCGCCTTCGCCCTGGCCGCGCTGCTGCCTGGCTTCATTGAGCGCTGGGATCTCTCCTCCGCCCAGGCCGGCTGGATGCTCGGCATCTTCTTCGCCGGCTACGTTGCCGCCGTGCCGGTGCTGGTGGCGCTGACCGACCGCATTCCCGCCCGCCGCGTGTACCTGTTCGGCACCGCCTGCACCGCGCTGTCGCATCTCGGCTTCGTGCTGGTGGCCGACGGGTTCTGGAGCGGCCTCGCATTGCGTGCCTTGGCCGGCATCGGCTGGGCCGGCTGCTACATGCCGGGGCTGAAGGTGCTGGCGGATCGCCTCAGCGGCGATGCCCAGGCCCGCGCCGTGGGCTGGCATGCCGCCGGTGTCGGCGTTTCCGGGGCCGCCTCCTTCCTGGTGGCCGGCGGGCTGGAGGCAGTGGCCGGCCCCCAGGCCGCCTTCCTGTTCTGCGCCGCGGCCGGGGCCGGCGCCTTCGCCATCGGCTGGATGGTGATGCCCCGCACCGTTCCGCCACGCGAGGGCCCGGCCCCCACTGGCCTGCTGGATTTCCGCCCGGTGCTGCGCAACCGCGCCGCCATGGCCTGGATCACCGGCTACACCTTCCACACCTGGGAAATGGCGGCGGTGCGCGCCTGGGGTGTGACGTTCCTCACCGTGGCGGTGGCGGTGCACGGCGCCCCTGCCTGGCTGCCGGCGCCCAGCGTGCTGATCGCCCTCGCCGGCCTGCTCGGCATCGCCGTCTCGCTCACCGGCAACGAGATGTCGGTGCGGCTCGGCCGCATGCGCATGGTGAGCCTGGCCACCGCCGCCGGCGCGTTGCTGTCACTCGGCGTCGGCGCCTCGATCGCGTTCTCCGCCCCGCTCGCCGCCCTGGCCGTGCTGGCCTGGTACGCCGCGATCTTCCTGGACAGCTCCGCTCTCACCGCCGGCACAGTGCAGGCCGCCGAGCCCGGGCGCCGCGGCGCCACGATGGGGCTGCATTCCATGTGCGGCTATGCCGGCGGCTTCATGGGCCCGCTGGCGGCCGGCTGGACGCTGGACCTGTTCGGCCGCGAGACGGTGTGGGGCTGGGCGCTGGCCTTCGGCCATGTCGCCCCGTTCCTGCTCTTCGGGCTGTGGCTGCTGCGCCGCCTCGGCCGGGCGGCCTGACCTTCAGCCGCAGCAGCCCTTGGCCTGTGGCTTCGGCGCCGGCGCACAGCACGCGGCCGTGGCGGCCACCTCCACCAGCACCGGCTGCTTCGCCGGGCCGCAGCATGCGGCAGCCGCGGGCGCGGGGCCGCAGCAGCTACCGGTCGCCTCTGCCACCTGTTCGGTGGAGCACACGCCGGTCTCCGGCAGTTCCAGATGCACTTCCCGCGCCGCCACCCAGTCTCCGGCCAGGGCGGCGGCGATGCTGCGCACCTGCTCGTAGCCGGTGGCCATCAGGAAGGTCGGTGCGCGGCCATAGCTCTTCATGCCGACGATCCAGAACCCCGCCTCTGGGTGGCGCAGCTCCGCCTCGCCATGCGGGCGCACGGTACCGCAGGAATGCAGGTTTGGGTCGATCAGCGGCGCCAGCGCCGGCGTGGCTTCCACGGCCGGATCCAGCGACAGCCTGATCTCGCGCAGGAAGGACAGGTCCGGCCGGAACCCGGCCGCCACGATCACCCGGTCCACCCGCACCTCCGCCGTGCGATCCTCCTGCCGGCCCGCTACCAGCAGCGCCGCGCCATCTTGCGCGATGCGGTCGATCAGGAACGGCGCCAGCGCCGTCACCGCCCCGCTTTCCACCAGCGCCTGCGCCCGGCTGCCAAGTTCGCCGCGCTGCGCCAGCCCGTCGCGCGCGCCGCCGCCGAAGTTCACCGCGCCCAGCGGCCGGCGGAACGCCCACAGGATGCGGGTGCCCGGGGCCTGCTTCGCCAGTTCCACCAGATCGAGCACCGCGTTCATCGCCGAATGCCCGGCGCCCACCACCAGCGTGGTGGCGCCGGCATAGGTGGCGCGTGCGGAACCCAGCACATCGGGAATGCCATAGGCGATGCGCGCACCCTGCGCGGCCTCGCCTGGTGCCATCATGCCATGCGCCCCGGCCGGGTTGGGCGCCCCCCAGGTGCCGGAGCAGTCGAGCACCGCCGCGGCCTCCAGCGCCTCCATTGCGCCGCCCTGTTCGACGTGCACCACGAAGGGCGCGACATCGCGGCTGGCGCCGTCATGCAGCCTTCCATGGTCGCGCCGGGCGATGCCCACCACCTTGGCCCCGGTGCTGATGCACCCGCGCAGCGCCGGCGTGGCGGCCAGCGGCGCCAAATAGTCCCGCACCAGTTCGGCGCCGGTCGGATAGGCCTCCGGGTCCGGCGCCGCCCAGCCCGTGGGTTCCAGCAGCGCCCGCGCGGCGGCATCGGTGTTGTAGCGCCAGGGCGAGAACATCCGCACATGGGCCCACTCGCGCACAGCGTGCCCCACTTCCGGCCCCGCCTCCAACACCAGCGGCGAAAGCCCGCGCGCCAGCAGATGCGCGGCTGCCGCCAGGCCAACCGGCCCGGCACCGACGATCACAACGGGAAGGGAGCCCTGTGCCATGGCACACTCCTTGATGCATTGACCCTCAATGTATAGGCCCATGCGGCAGGCTGCGCAACCGGCGCCTCAGCACGCCCCGCCATGGCAGCCATCAGATGCCGCGAAGGCCCGGCCGGTGTCTTGCAGCGCGGCGGTGGCCTCCATCCAGGCCTCCAGCGCCACGCGGACGGCGGCGCGGCCCTGCTCGGTCAGCGCATAGACCCGGCGCTGGCGGCCCTGCACCACCTCTTCCTCCACCGTGACGAAGCCGCCCGCCTCGAACTCGCGCAGCACCGGATAGATCGTGCCCTCGGTGGGCGAGCAGCACCCGCCGGTCACCCGCGCCACGGTGCGCGCGATGTCGTAGCCATGCATCGGGCCATCATGCAGAACGCGCAGGATGAAGAACTTGGACAGCCCCATCTTGATCGTTCCCGCCCAATAGGTGCGGGAGCCATAATCGATGCGGGATGCAGGAACGGTGCGGAGCGGGGCCATGCCCCATCCTATCCCTTGGCCCTCGATGCATCAACCAAACTACACCTGCAGGTGCCGCGCCCGTGCCCCGGTATCGGCCAGCAATGCGTCGATCGCGCCGTCCCACACGATGCGCCCGGTTTCCAGGATCACCGCCCGGTCGGCCACGCGCGACGCGAAGGCCAGGCTCTGCTCGGCGAGCAGCACGGTGGCGCCCTCGCGCTTCAGCGCCAGGATCGCCTCGGCCATCAGGTCCACGATCACCGGCGCCAGTCCCTCGCCGGGTTCATCGAGCAGCAGCACGCGCGGGTTGCCCATCAGCGTGCGCGCGATCGCCACCATCTGCTGCTCGCCGCCGCTGATCCGCGCCCCCGGCCGCTGCCGCAGGTCTGCGAGGTTGGGGAACAGGGCGAAGATCCGCTCCGGGGTCCAAGGCGCGCGCTCATCCGCTGGCGCCCGGCGGCCAACCTCCAGGTTCTCCGCCACTGTCAGCTCCGGGAAGACCCGCCGTTCCTCCGGCACCCAGCCCAGCCCGGCGCGGGCGATCCGGTGCGGCTCCCAGCCGGCGATGTCGGCCCCGGCCAGCCGCACCCGGCCGGCCGTGGGGCGCAGCAGCCCCATCAGGGCCTTCATCGTGGTGCTCTTGCCCGCGCCGTTGCGGCCCAGCAGCACCAGCACCTCGCCGGCCGCGAGATCGAACGACACGCCGCGCAGGATCTTGGCCCCGCCATAGCCAGCGTGCAGGTTCTCCACCTGAAGCATCATGCCGAGGTGCCCAGATACACCGCGCGCACCCTGGGATCGGCCCGCACCGCCTCTGGCGTGCCTTGGGCGATCAGCCGGCCGCGATCCAGCACCAGCACGCGGTCGGCATGGCCGAATACCACGTCCATGTCGTGCTCGGTGAACAGCACCGCCACGCCCTGGTCCCGCGCGATGCCGCGCACCAGCGCCATCAGCGCCGCCCGCTCCGCCGGGGCCATGCCGGCCGTCGGTTCGTCCATCAGCAGCAGCACGGGATCGCCGGCCAGCGCCATGGCGAGTTCCAGCCGCTTGAGGTCGCCATAGGCCAGCACGCCGGCCGGCCGCTCCGCCTGGCTTGCCATGCCCACCCGCGCGAGCAATCCCTCCGCCAAACCCACATGCTGCGCATCCGCCGCCTGCCAGAACCGCCAGGCCTGCCGCTTCTGCGCCAGCAAGGCCGTCTGCACGTTCTCCCGCACGGTCATGGAGGCGAAGCTGGCGGTGATCTGGAAGGTGCGGCCCACGCCGAGATGCGCGAGGTGCCGCGGGGCCAGCCCTGTCACCACCCGCTCCGCCAGCCGCACCTCGCCGGCATCCGGCCGCAGCTGGCCGCCGAGCATGTTGAAGCAGGTGGACTTGCCGGCCCCGTTCGGCCCGATCAGCGCCAGCATCTCCCCGGGCTGCACCGCCAAGGACACGCCGGCCACCGCCTCGTTCGCCCCGAAGCGCTTGCGCAACCCTTCCGCCACCAGAACGCTCATGCCGCGCGCCCCCGCCAGCGGTCCCATGTGGCGGCGGCCGCGCCCGCGATCCCCGTGGGGAAGGCCAGCACCAGGGCGATGATCAGCAGGCCGAGCTTGATGCGCCAAAAATCGCCCATCAGCAGCCAGGATTGCAGCACGGTGAAGGTCACCGCCCCCACCACCGGCCCGGCCATGGTCTGCACGCCGCCCAGCAGCACCATCACCAGCGCGTCCACCGAATGCGGGATCGCCATGTAGGTGGGGAACACACTGCCCTTGGCATAGGCGAACACCGCGCCGGACAGGCCGGCCCCCGCGCCCGCGAGCACGAAGGCGGCCAGCCGCAGCCGGTGCGCATCGAGCCCGATCGCCTCCGCCCGCAGTGCGGAATCCCGTGTTGCCCGCAGCGCAAAGCCGAACGGGGCGAACAGCGCCCGGCGCAGCAGCAGCGCGCCGCCGACGCACAGCAGCAGCGCGAGCCAGTACAGCGTCGGCTTGTCAGCCGCCCAGGCATCGGGCCATACGCCGAGCACGCCGTTGTCCCCGCCCGTCACCTCCACCCACTGGAACGCCACCGCCCAGGCAATCTGCGCGAAGGCGAGCGTCAGCATGGCGAGGTACACCCCGCTCATCCGCACCACGAAGGCGCCGACCAGCAGCGCCAGGGCGCCCGCCGCGAACGGCGCCAGCAGCAGCCCCACGGCCATCCCCGCGCCCAGCCCCTTGGCTGCGAACGCCGCCGCATAGGCGCCCACGCCGAACCAGGCGGCATGGCCGAAGCTCGCCATCCCGCCCGGCCCCATCATCACGTGCAGGCTGGCCGCGAACAGTACCGCCACCGCCGCCTCCGTCAGCACGCTCAGCAGGTACGGCCCCGCCATGAACGGCGCCAGCGCCGCCGCCAGCAGCGCCACCGCCCCCAGCAGCTGCAAGGCCGGCCCCGCCGGGCGGATCGGCGCCAGAGCCTCCACCTCGCCACGCGCCATCGCCTGCGGCTTACCCAGCAGCCCGTGTGGCCGCACCACCAGCACCGCGGCCATCACCAGGAACACCAGCACCAGCGTGATCTTCGGCACCAGCGCGATCCCGAACGCCTGCAGCACCCCGATCAGCAACGCCGCCAGGAACGCCCCGCCCAGGCTGCCCATGCCGCCCACCACCACCACCACGAACGCCTCGGCAATCACCGACAGATCCATGTTCAGATTGGCCGAGCCCTGCGGCAGCGCCAGCGCGCCCCCCAGGCCGGCCAGCCCCGCCCCGAGTGCGAACACGCTGGTGAACAGCACCCGCTGGTCCACCCCGAGGGCTGCCACCATGTCCCGGTCCTGCGTCGCCGCCCGCACCAGCAGGCCCCAGCGCGTGCGATGGAACAGCAGCAGCAACCCGCCCAGCACCGCCGGCCCCACCACGATCAGCACCAGGTCGTAGAACGGAAACCTGAGCCCCGCGATCTCCACCGCCCCACGCAACCACCGTGGCCGCGGCAAGGAAAGATCCACCGGCCCCCACGCCCACAGCGCCACATCCTGCACCACCAGCACCACGCCGAACGTCGCCAGCAACTGCAGCAACTCCGGCGCCCGGTAGATGCGCCGGAGCAGAACGACCTCCAGCACCGCGCCGATCACCGCCGTTGCCATCGCCGCGCCGAGCACGCCGAGAACGAAGTATTCCGGCTCCCGCGGAAGGCGCGAGAGGAAGCTCCAGGCGATGAAGGCGCCCAGCATGTAGAGGCTGCCGTGGGAGAAATTCACCACGCGGGTGACGCCGAAAATCACCGTGAGGCCTGCGGCCACGAGAAACAGCGTGGAAGCGCCGGCCAGGCCGGTCAGCAGCTGGAGAAGCAGGATGTCCACGCAATCAGACCGGCAGCGCGCGTCGCGCAGCAGGCGGTGCGGGCGTGGCAGGCGCGGCCATGGAACCTCCTCGCAGGGCCGTGCGAGGATAGCGGCGCCATGCCGGATCGCCAACGCGGCTTGCAAACCCGCAGCGCCAGTGGTGAATGTTCCGGCAGGCACAGGGAGCGTGCGGGCCATGGAACCCACCATCGACTACTATTACTCGACCCGCTCGATCTACGCCTATTTCGGCGCCGCGCGCATCGTGGCATTGGCCGGCCGGTTCGGGCGGCGGCTGGTGCATCGGCCGGTGGACCTCTCGCGCGTTCTGCCGGCGGCCGGCAGCCAGCCTTTCGCCGAGCGCTCGCCCACGCTGCGCCGCTACCAGTTCGGGCGCGAGATCGAACGCTGGAGCGAGTATCTCGGCATCCCCGCGCTGGTGGACCCGACGCACCACTATGGCGACCGCGCCCTGCCGTCCGGCTTCGTGCTCGCGGCGCAGGCCGGGGGCCAGGATGTGGACGCGCTGCACCTGGCCGTGCTGCAGGCCCTGTGGCGCGACGACCGCGACATCGGTGATCCTGCGGTCCTCGCCGCGATCGCCCGCGAATGCGGCATCGATCCCGCCCCGCTGCTGGAGGCGGCGCTGACGCCCGCGATCCAGGCGCAGTTCGCGAACGCCACCGATGCGGCGATCGCCGCTGGCGTCCTCGGCTCGCCGAGCTACGTGGTGGACGGCGAGATGTTCTACGGCCAGGACCGGCTGATGATGGTCGAGCGCGCGCTGGAGCGCCCCTTCGCGCCCAGCACGCTTCCGGCCTGAGCGAACCGGCCTAGCCCTTGCGCAGCTGCGCCACCTCGGCGTCGCTCGGCATCGCGCTTGCCCCATCGGCATAGCGCCAATCGACCATCACGCCCTTGCCACCCCGCATCGCGGTGCGGCCGACATAGGTGCCAAGCGTTCCCTGGTTGTCCTGCGCGCGCCAATAGGCCTCGCCAAACGGTGTGGGGAACCTGGCACCCTTGAAGCCGTCCGCCATTGCCTCCGTGTCCACCGAGCCGCTCTTGGCGATGCCCGCGGCGATGGCGGTGATCGTGGCGTGCCCCACCACGCTGCCCATCTTCGGCGCCTCGCCAAACTTGGCGCGATAGGCGTCGATGAAGCCCTTGTTGGAAGCGTCGGTCACGCTCTCCACGGGCCAGCCGGTCACGATCCAGCCTTCCGGCGTCTCGTCGCCGAGCGGCTCCAGGTATTCCGGCTCGCCGGTCAGCACGCTCACCACGCCGCGCTTTTCGAACAGGCCGCGCGTGTTGCCCTGGCGGACGAAGTTGGTCAGGTCCGGCCCGAAGGTGCCGTTGAAGATCGCGTCCGGCCGCGCCTGCGCCAGGGCCGCCACCGTCGCCCCGGCATCAATGCGCCCCAGCGCCGGCCACTGCTCCGCCACGAACTCGATCCCCGGCTGACGCTGCGCCATCAGCAGCTTGAACCACTTCACCAGCGACTGGCCGTATTCGTAGTTGGGGGAGACTGTCACCCAGCGCTTGGCGCCGAGCTTCACAGCATCGTCCACCATCATCGCCACCTGCATGTAGGTGCTCGGCCGCAGCCGGTAGCAGTAGCGATGGCCCTGCTCCCACACCAAGGCATCCGTCAGCGGCTCGCTGGCCACGAACAGGCGCTTGCGCTGCCTGGCCACGTCGCTGAGCGCCAGGCCGACGTTGGAGAGGAAGCCGCCGGCCAGAACGTCCACCTTGGTTTCGTCCAGCAGCGCGCCGGCCAGGCGCACCGCATCCTGCGGCTTGCCGGCATCGTCGTGGCTGATCACCTCCAGCTTGCGGCCCAGCACGCCGCCGGCGGCGTTCACCTGCTCCACGGCCAACTGCCAGCCCATGCGGTAGGGCAGGGTGAAGGCGGGAATGGCGGTGTAGGAATTGATCTCCCCGATGCGGATCGGGGCGCTGGTGGATTGCGCGCGGATCAGCCCGGGCGCGGCCAAGGTCGCGGCGCCGGCCGCCAGCAGGGTGCGGCGTGAAAAAGTCATGGCTCAGCCTCCAGAGTCCTGGTTGTTACAACACGGTCCATGGTGCGAAAGGGGCCGCGCTTCTCCACGGCACCCAGCCTCGCGACACGGCCGCAGGACGACCTTGATCGGTCGTGGCACCCCAGGCCGGCTGCGCGCCACGCCGATCGGCGCGCCACGCGGTGTCAAACATCGGTCACATCCGCCGATCCGTCCAGGGCAGGAACCGGAAAAAATCGCGCGCCCGCACTTTCCGGCTGACGCGCCGCCGCGCGCGGTGGCACTAATGCCGCAGCGCACAACGCCACGGAGGCACCGCAGGTGAAGCTGGTTATCGCCGTCATCAAGCCGCACAAGCTGGAAGATGTCCGCGACGCCCTCGCCCCGCTCGGCCTCTCCGGCATGACCGTGACGGAAGCCCGCGGCTATGGCCGCCAGAAAGGCCAGGCCGAAATCTACCGCGGCGCCGAATACACCACCAACCTGCTGCCCAAGACCAAGGTGGAAATCATGGTGGACGATACCCAGGTGGACCAGGTGGTCGAAGCCATCCAACGCGGCGCCCATACCGGCCGCATCGGCGACGGCAAAATCTTCGTCACCGACCTCGGCCGCGCCATCCGCATCCGCACCGGCGAGACGCAGACGGACGCTCTTTAGGGAAGCAAGGTCAGGGGCTTTGCCCCTGGACCCCACCAGGGACCTGAGGTCCCTGGACCCACATTTGTTCCGCCTTCGGCGGGAGGGGCCGACCCGGTCTGTGTCGCGCGCCGTGACGGCCCCTCCCGCCGAAGGCGGAATAGGTAAAGGGGTCTGGGGCCTAAGGCCCCAGCGGGTCCAGGGCAGAGCCCTGGCCTTCCTTCCCTTACGCCGTGCGGTCGCCCCCGGCGCCGAGGGCGGCTTGCGCGGCGGCGAGGCGTGCCACCGGCACGCGGTAGGGGCTGCATGACACGTAGTCGAGGCCGGCTTGTTCGCAGAAGGCGATCGAGGATGGGTCGCCGCCGTGTTCGCCGCAGATGCCCAGCTTGAGACCGGGCTTGGTGCTGCGCCCGCGTTCGGCGGCCATGCGGATGAGGGCGCCGACGCCTTCGATATCCAGGGAGACGAAGGGGTCCTTCGGCACGATGCCCTG
>CAMDAM010000007.1 GCA_945888575.1 Asaia bogorensis
CCAGCCCCCCCAGGCGCGACTGCCCCACTTCCCACGTCATTGCGAGCGGAGCGAAGCAATCCAGTCCTTCACCCACGCCAACCCGCCAACAACCACCGCGCCACCTCCCAGCCCACCCCTAAACAAGCCCCGGATACAAATCCCGCCACTCAGGGTTCCCAGCCTCGATCAACGCCAACTTCCGCACCCGGCTCCCCGCCTTGATCTGCTTCTCCCGCAGGATCGCCCCCTCCATCGACCCCGCCACCTCAAACCACACCAGCAACACGCACCCATACCGCGAAGTGAACCCCGGCACCGCCCCCGTCCGATGCTCCCAGGCACGACGCACCAGGTCCGACGTCACCCCCACATAGATCGTCCCATTCCGCCGGCTCGCCATCATGTAAACCGCCGGCACCTGCTCCCTCGCCACCCCACCCCCCTTATTGCAAGCGCAGCGAAGAAATCCAGGCCCGACACCCACCAACCAGGGCGCATACTCACGCCAAACTTCGACCCGCTCGCCTGAAGGAAGGAGCGAAAGGCTAGGGCCTCGCCCTGGACCCGCCAAGCGCAGGTCCACTGGACCCCCTCCATCTTCCGTACCCAAAACGACCGGCAACAAATTGCATATTATTAATTAATACGACTACATAATATTACCCTCGCACCGAGGAGGCTGCTTGCTTGACGTTGCAACTGGAATGCTCGATCTTTGGAGGTGAAACGAAACGTGCATCCGAGATGCAACGGGGTTTGATTTATGAAGAGCTTTGATTCTCGAACATATAGTATCCACGATTTCGTAGAATGGGATGGACAGAAGCAAATTGTCCTTAATCCACAATTTCAGCGCCGTGCTGTGTGGACCGATAAGGCCAAAAGCTATCTTGTGGACACTATAATTCGAGGAAAACCTATACCTAAAATATTTATCAGGCAGAAAATTAATGTTACGACAAAACAGTCGGTGCGCGAAATAGTGGATGGGCAGCAGCGTATTCGTACAATATTGTCTTTCATTAAAGATGCTTTTCCTCTCGCGCGTACTCAGCACCCGAAATATGGGGGCATGCGATTTAGTCAATTGCCAGAGTACATACAAGAGCAGTTTCTGTCTTTTGAATTGTCCGTGGATCTGCTCATCAACTTGCCTGATTCTGAAATACTGGACATATTCGCTCGTTTAAATTCTTACGCTGTTGTACTGAATGAACAAGAAAAAATAAATGCATCTCATTTTGGCCCGTTCAAGGTTCTTGCGGATAGAATTGGCTTTGAATTCAATGAGTACTGGACGAGGCAAGAAATTCTAACATCACAACAAATATTGAGAATGCAGGAGGTGAATCTTGTTGCTGATTTGCTGATAGCAATGGTTGAAGGGGTAACGTCTAAAAAATCAATTAAGAAATTTTATATGAAGTACGAGAAAGAATTCTTATATGATATAGATCGACTGGAGTGGCATTTTAGAGAAGTAATAAATATGATTGCGCGTATATTTCCGGACGGTCTTTTGGGAACAGAATTTCAAAGAATTCATTTATTTTACTCCCTATTTACAGCAATATATCATTGTCTTTACGGACTAGCTAATTTTGTTGACTCGAGACGTATCTCTATCCCTCGAGTTGCAATGGGGGGTGAGGCAGAGATCGGTCGCGCACGGAATGGGCTCGACAGGATTACCGCGTTGTTCTCCGCTGAAGCGGGTACACTCACCGGTGCTGCTGCGCAGTTTCTGCAGGACAGTCGACGAGCAACAACGGACGAAGCCGTTAGGAAGCGGCGCACGATCTATCTTCTTGATCTCATGAGCAACAGTTTCGCGGATTAGGCCCGTGCCCATACACCAGTCCTTGACGGATTTTCAGACTAACGCAGGTCAGTGCGATAGCCTGATTGCTAACGCACATCGGAAGGATGCGGCAGGAAACGCCCTATTTCAGCCGCGTGATCGCGAGCAGATTACTGTTGCCGCATTTCTGAATCTTTTTATTGCGTGGGAAGAGTTCATTGAAACTGCAATATGTGATTTTATGATGGGCGAATCAACACTTAGTGGGGGGGTTCCGACTCGGTATGTCAATCCGGTTGACAGAGTCCATTCGGGAAAAATAGTGCTGCATACGCTTCGCTATTTTGATTATGCAAACCATGACAATGTGCGCAGGGTGGCGAAAATATATTTCGACGCTGGCTATCCATTTGATGCGATTCTTAGTGGCATAAATAGTGATTTGATCGACTTGAAGACAATTCGAAATTCCTGTGCTCATATTTCTTCTACAACAAGGGTCGCTCTAGAGGGTCTAGCTACACGGATATTCGGATTACCAAAACCTGGAATTAGTGTATATGAATTTCTATTGTCTAATGATCCGCGTATTGCAGGAAATAATACGACGGTCTACGCATCATATCGAGATAAATTGTTGGCTGCAGCGGGTCTAATTGCAAGCGGTTAGCCCAGTCATCGTGCCATCAGTGCCTCCCCCGCCCCTCCCCCCAAACCCCGCGCCAACCCCCAATCCCACACGCCACCCATCCCCGCCCCGCATTGCACCGCTATGGTGGTTAGTGTAAATTGCGCAAATGGAGGTCCATCCCGCAACCCACCCGGCCCAAGCCGACCGCGCCCCCCTGGGGGACGCGTCGGAGAATCGCGCCCAATTCACGGCCGGCGTGGCCATGCTCCTCGCCCTGATGAACCTCCTCTGCCGCCACCTGGGCATCACAGTGGCCACCCCGGCCAAGGGCTGGACCGTGTCGCTGCTGCTCTATGCCCTCGCCGGCATCATCCCCGCCCTGCGCCCGCGCCGCCGCCGCACGCCCGAGCTGCGTCCGTTCCTCCCCCGCCGCCTGCGCCGCGGCTCCCCCGAACTCCTCGTCGTCCATGCCTACCGGCTGCCGCCGCGCGACCCCGCGCGCCCGCTCCGCCGCCTCCCCCCGCGCCCCCGCCAGGGCCGCGGCCCGCCCGCGCGCGCCCTCCTCCCGTGAAAATCAGCGCCCAAAGCGCCCCTTGGCATCAAAACCAAGGCCGATGACTCACGCCCATACCCCACCCCCCGATTTTCCGTGACGGCCCCCCCGCCATTTCGGCAGGATCGCCCCACACCACCAAGGGGGTCTGATATGGCGAGGCTCGCGCGCGTGCTCCTGTCCGGGCTGGCAATCCTGGCAGCAATGCTCCCCACCCTCGCCCTGGCCTGCGGCGTGTCCGCCCGCTCCCCCCTCTTCCACCACGCAAGCCTGGTCGCCGCCGAAGCCGGCGTCACCACCATCACCTTCCTCGGCCACGCCACCTTCGCAATCGAATCCCCCGGCGGCACCATGGCCGTCACCGACTATTCCGGCCGCCACCGCCCCCCGCGCGTGCCGGAAATCATCACCATGAACCACGCCCACAGCACCCACTTCACCGACAGCCCCGACGCCCGAATCCCCCACGTCCTGCGCGGCTGGCGCCCCGATGGCGGCCCCGCCAACCACGACCTCAAGGTCGGCGACCTGCGCATCCGCAACCTGCCCACCAACATCCGCAACTGGGAAGGCGGCACCCGCCGCTACGGCAACTCGATCTTCGTCTTCGAATCCGCCGGCCTCTGCATCGCCCATCTCGGCCACCTGCACCACCTGCTCACCCCGGATGACCTCGCCACCCTGGGCCAGCTCGACATCGTCATGGTCCCGATCGACGGCGCCTGGACCTCCAACCAAGGCGACATGGTCGAAGTCCTCGCCCAGCTGAACCCCCGCCTCATCCTGCCGATGCACTACTGGGGTGAAGACGTCCTCGCCCGCTTCCTCTCCCGCATGCGCGACAAGGCCGAAATCCTCCGCCCCGAAAACCCCACCATCACCGTCAGCCGCGCCACCCTCCCGGCCACCCCCACCATCATCGTCCTCCCCGGCCCCCACTTCTAACCAGCTTGCATTCCGCTCCGGTCCGTTCTCCCCTTGCGAACCACGCAAGGGGATCCTGCCAGGTGCGCGACCCAATCGATTTCGAGCTGTTCAAGAACGCCCTCTTCGCGGTGGCAGACGAGATGGCTCTCACCATCTTCCGCACCTCCTATTCCGGCGTGCTGAAGAACAACATGGACTACTCGACGGCCGTCGCCACCGCCGACGGCCGCCTCGCCGCCCAGGGCCTCACCATCCCCGGCCACCTCGGCTCCGTGCCGACCGCCCTGCAATCCGTCCTCGCCCGCTTCGGCGCCGCCATCGCCCCCGGCGACATCTACATCATGAACGACCCCTACGCCGGCGGCATGCACCTGCCCGATATCTTCATGTTCGCCCCCGTCTTCGCCAACGGCACCCACATCGCCTTCGCCTGCACCGTCTGCCACCACACCGATGTCGGCGGCCGCGTCGCCGGCTCCAACGCTGCCGATTCCACCGAGATCTACGCCGAAGGCCTGCGCAGCCCGCCCACCCGCCTCTACGCCGCCGGCATCCCGAACGACACGATGTTCGACCTGATCGACACCAACGTCCGCATGCCCGGCAAGGTCCGCGGCGACCTCCGCGCCCAGCTCGCCGCCTGCACCATCGGCGAACGCGCCATCCTCGATCTCGTCGCCCGCCACGGCCTGGCCGAGACCATCGCCTACATGGACGAGTCCATCGCCCACGCCGAACGCCTCACCCGCGCCGCCATCAGCCACCTCCCCGAAGGCCGCTTCAGCTTCGAGGATTGGATCGACGACGACGGCGTGGATTTCGGCAAGCCCATCCGCCTGCACGTCACCTTCGAAAAACGCGGCGACACCCTCCACGCGGATTGGAGCGGCAGCGCCCCCCAGGTGAAGGGCGCCATCAACGGCACCCTGGGCTGGACCAAGGCCGCCACCTACTGCGCCGTCAAATGCATCCTCCCGCAGGACATCCCGAACAACGAAGGCGTCTTCCGCGCCATTGAGGTCCTGGCCCTCCCCGGCACCATCACCAACATGCAACTCCCCGCCGCCTGCGCCGCCCGCGGCCTCTCCGGCTTCCGCATGATGGATTGCGCCCTCGGGGCGCTGGCCGGAATGCTGCCCGACAAAATCCCCGCCGCGTCAGACGGCGGCAACACCGGCATCTCCATCGGTGGCTACGATATCGAGAGAAAACCCTTCATCTACGTGGAATTCGTCGCCGGCGCCTGGGGCGCCCGCCCCTGGGCCGATGGCGCCGATGGCCATTCCTCGCTCATGGCCAACATGGCCTCCTATTCCGTGGAGGTGACGGAATCCGAATACCCCGTCCAATGCCTGGCCTACGAACTGGTGCCAGACCGCGAAGGGGCAGGGCGCTACCGCGGCGGCACCCCCTTCCGCCGCGACTACCGTTTCCTCGAAGCCGAAGCCACCCTCCAGGTCCGCTCCGACCGCCGCGAGATCCGCCCCTACGGCCTGCAAGGCGGCCAACCCGGCGCGCCCTCCAACAACATCCTCAACCCCGAAGCCGAAGCGAAAATCCTCCCCTCCAAGCTCACCATGACCATCCACCGCGGCGACGTCCTCCGCCACGAAATCGCCGGCCCCGGCGGCTGGGGCGACCCGCTCGATCGCGACCCCGAAGCCGTGGCGAAAGACGTCCGCAACGACATCGTCAGCCCCGCCCGCGCCGAAGCCTGCTACGGCGTCATCCTCTCCGGCCGCACCATCGACCACGAAGCCACCAAAGCCCGCCGCGCGACCATCCGCGCCGAACGCAACTGGACTGAACCGCCCGCCGTCAGCCGAACCCCCACCCACCCCAACGCCGACCGGCGGGAGCTCTAGCCATGCCCGCCTTCCGCATCGGAATCGACATCGGCGGTACCTTCACCGACATCGTGCTGATGTCCGAAGACGGCAGCTTCCGCACCAAGAAGATTTCCTCCAGCGTCGAGAACTACGCCCGCGCTATCGCCGAGGGCCTGTCCGAAGCCCTCGCCGAGTACGGCATCAAAACCCCCGCCATCACCGAACTCCGCCACGCCACCACTGTCGGCTCCAACGCCATCCTGGAGCAGAAGGGCGCCAAGATCGGCCTGATCGGCACCAGGGGCTTCCGCGACATCCTGCAGATCCGCAACCTCCGCCTCCCCCGCCTCTACGACCTCGCCTGGGACAAGCCACCCCCCCTCGTCGAACGCTACCTCCGCCGCACCGTCGACGAACGCATCGAGACATCCGGCACCATCGCCCGCCCGCTGAACGAGCAGGAAGCCACCACCGAAATCCAGACCCTCCTGTCCGAAGGCGTCGAAGCCATCGCCATCTGCCTCATCAACAGCTTCGCCAACCCCACCCACGAACGCCGCCTGCGCGAGCTCGTCACGTCCCTCGCCCCCAACCTCCCCTGCTGCCTCTCCAGCGACGTGCTGCCGGAGATGGGCGAATACGAACGCACCTCCACCACCGTGGTGAACACCTACGTCCTGCCCGTCGTCGCCCGCTACCTCGCCACTCTGCAAGCCGACCTCGCCACCGCCGGGATCACCGCCCCCCTGCGCCTCATGCAATCCAACGGTGGCCTCACCACCGCCAATGAAGCCGCCCGCCTGCCGATGAACATCGTCGAATCCGGCCCCGCCGCCGGCGTCGTCGGCGCCCGCGCCGTCTCGGAACGCCTGGGCCTTTCGGACATGATCAGCTTCGACATGGGCGGCACCACCGCCAAGGCCTCCCTAATCGAGGATGGCCGCTACAGCCGCTCGCCGGAATACCAGGTCGGCGGCGGCGTCATCATGGGCTCCCGCCTGCTCACCGGCGCCGGCTACCTCCTCAAGGTCCCCGCCATCGACCTCGCCGAGGTCGGCGCCGGCGGCGGCTCCATCGTCTGGATCGACGCCGGCGGCTCGCTCCAGATCGGCCCGCACAGCGCCGCCTCCTCGCCGGGCCCGGTCTGCTACGACACCGGCGGCACCGAACCCACCGTGACAGACGCCGTGCTCACCCTCGGCTACATCAACCCCGCCTACCTCGTGAACGGCCGCCTGCGCCTCAACGCCGAAAAAGCCCGCGCCGTCTTCCAGGACCGCATCGCCACCCCGCTCGGCCTCTCCTTGGAACGCGCCGCCCACGGTGCCTACGAGATCGCCGTCGCCCGCATGATGCGCGCCATCCGCGCCGTCTCCACCGAACGCGGTCGCGACCCCCGCCGCTTCGGCCTCTTTGCCTTCGGCGGCAACGGCCCCGTCTTCGGCGCCGCCATGGCCCGCGAACTCGGCATCACCCGCGTGGTGATCCCGCCCTCGCCCGGCCTGTTCTCCGCCTTCGGCCTGCTCTACGCCGAAGTCGAACACCACCGCTCCCGCAGCTTCCGCGCCCCCCTTGGCACCAACGCCGCCGCCATGGAAACCACCTGGTCCGCCATGGCCGCCGAGGTGCTGGCCCTCCTCGAAGCCGAAAGCTTCCCCCCCGTCCGCCGCCAGGTGGAACGCCTCGCCGCCCTGCGCTACCACGGCCAGGCCTTCGAACTCACCATCCCAGTGCCCGACGGCCCGCTCGATCTCTCCGCCCTCGGCGAGGCCTTCGGCCAGGAGCACGAGAAAACCTACGGCCACCGCGCTGGCCCGGAAGAGCCGATCGACGTCATCAGCCTCGCCGTCATCGCCCGCGGCATCCCCGAACGCGCCGCGGTGCCCGAGCACATCCGCGTCGCCGTGCCAGAGGAAACCATCCGCCCAGAACCGCGCCAAGCCTATTTCGGGCCGCGCCACGGGTGGCACGACACCCCAGTGCTTTTCCGCTCCGACCTCGCCAGCCCCGTCCAGGGCCCAGCGATCATCGAGGAATACGGCTCTACCTGTGTCGTACCACCCGGCTTCTCCGCAAAGCTCGATGGATACGGCAATATCGTAATGGAAAAGGAAGCGGTTCTTTTTTGAAAAAAAGAACCAAAAAACTTTTATCCGCTTGCACCGCGCCCTCCAAGGAGAGCGAAGCGCAAACGGATAAAAGTCTTTTTGCTTTTTTTTCTTCAGAAAAAGAAGACTCTTCCTATGCCTTTCGAACGTTCCAGAACACCGGCCACCCATTCTGGATACCAGTGATCGATTTATTGAAACAGGTGAACCCGGTCCAGTGCCCGGTGGGCACATAGGGCGCATCCTGGAAGGCCTGGAGCTGCATCTGCTCCACGATCTTCTTCTGCGTCGGCACATCGCTGGCGGCCAGCCACTGCTCGCGCAGTTCCTCCAGCTTCGGCGCGTTGGGCCAGCCGAACCAGGCCGCCGGGCCAGAGCGGATGGCAATCTGCGCCGGCACGAACACGTTGTTCAGGCTGGTGAGGTTGGTGATGAAGATGCTCCAGCCGCCCTTGTCGATCGGCTCTTTGCTCGCTCTGCGCTGCACCACCGTGCCCCATTCCAGCGACAGGTAATCCAGGTTGAAGCCCATGCGCCGCAGCATGTCGCTCGCCACCAGGGACTGCGCGTGCAGCGACGGAATGGTGGAGGGGCCGAGCAGCACCACCTTCTCGCCCTTGTACCCGGCCGCGGTCAGTTCCTGCTTCACCTTGTCGAAATCGGTGCGCCCGGCCATCGCCTGCACGCCCACATCGGTGGCCATCGGCATCCCCGGCGTGAACAGGCCAACACCGGTCTTGTACAGCTCCGGCTCCGCGCCCGAGACCGCCTCGGCGTAGTCCTTCTGGTTCACGCAAGCCATCACCAGGCGGCGGATCGCCGGGTTGTCGAAGGGAGGGTGCAGCGAGTTGAACCGGATGCAGCCAATGCCGCCCATGCGGTTGATGATGCGAAGCTGCAGGTTCGGGTCGCGCCGCAGCAGCGTGATCAGGTCCACCGACGGGCCCTCCAGCCAGTCGAACTCGTTCTTCTGCATTGCCGCCGCCGCCGTGGCTGGGTCGGGCTGGAAGGTCCACACCACGCGGTCGAAATGCGCCACCTTCGGCCCCGCCAGGAAGCTGGTTTGCCCGTTGGCGCGCGGCACATAGCCGGCGAACTTCTCGTATACCACGCGGCTGCCCGCCACCCGTTCGTCGGGGCGGAAGCGGAACGGGCCGCTGCCGGTGGGGTCGGTGATCTGCACCGTCGGCTCGGTCTTGGCGATGCGCTCCGGCATGATCACGCAGGCCGGCTGCGCAAGCGCTTCGGGCAGCAGCGCGAAAGGTTCCTTGAGGCGGATGCGGATCGTCTTGTCGTTCACGGCCGAAATCTCGTCCGTCCGCGCCTGCAGAACGGTCCCGTAGCTGTCGCGCGCCCACCAGCGGCGGATCGAGGTCACGCAATCGATCGCGCGCACCGGCTCCCCGTCATGGAACTTGAGCCCATCGCGCAGGGTCAGCTCCCAGGTCTTGCCGTCGGCCGAGGTGTTCACGCCGCCGACCATCTGCGGATGGGGAACGAAGTTCTCGTCCACGCCGAAGAGCTGGTCGTACACCAGGTTGCCGTGGTTGCGGGTGATGTCTGCCGTGGTCCACACCGGGTCCAGCGAGATCGGGTCGGCATGCGGCATGAACCGCAATTCGCGCGATCCCTGGGCTTGGGTGATGTTGGGCATGGCCAGCGCACCGGCTCCGGCGGCGGCGGTCGTCAGAAGGCTCCTGCGGCTCAGCGACATCGGGCAACTCCCTGTTTCTTGTTATGGGAGTATTTGGCCTCGCATAGCCGCCCCGCGCAATACGCGGCGCTCAGAAATTTGTAGTGATCCTGGAACCGCGAACGGGTCAGGAAATGTCGGCGTCCGCCCCCACGCCGGCGGCGCGGATCAAACCGCGGCGGCTCGGCGCTTCCATGAACGCCAGCACCTCGGCCACCAGCGCGTCTTCGCCATACTGCGCGCGCGCCTGTTCGATCCGCTCGGCCATCACGCCCTCGCCGCGGAACATCAGCCGAAAGGCGGCGCGCAGCTGGGCCACCTGGGTCTTGGTGAAGCCGCGGCGCCGCAGCCCGATCATGTTCAGGCTGGCCAGGCGCGCCCGGTTGCCCAACACGGTGCCGAACGGGATCACATCGGCTTCCACGCCGGAAACGCCGCCGATCATGGCGCCGCGCCCGATGCGCACGAACTGGTGGATCGCCGCGGCACCGCCGATCACGGCGAAGTCGCCAATGCTCACATGCCCGCCCATCACGGCGTTGTTCGCCACCACCACGCCGTTGCCCAGCGTGCAGTCATGCGCCACGTGGGTGGTGGCCATCAGCATGCAATCCGTGCCCACGCGCGTGATGCCGCGGCCATGCGCCGTGCCGCGATGGATGGTGACGTGCTCGCGGATCTGGCAGCGCGCGCCCACTTCGGTACGGGTGGGCTCGTCGCGGTACTTGAAGTCCTGCGGCGCCATGCCGATCGTCACGAACGGGTAGATCACCGCATCGGCGCCGATGCGCGTGTGCCCGTCGATCACCGCATGGGAAATCAGGCGCGCCCCGTCCTCGATCTCCACATCCGGGCCCACGGTGCAGAACGGCCCGATCTCCACATTCATCCCAAGCCGCGCCGAGGGGTCCACTACAGCCATCGGATGGATGCGCACACCCCGCACGCGGCCGACATCGCTGGCGTCGGAGGCTGCCAGGTCGGCCGCAGTGGTGTGGACAGGGAATGCATCCATCGAACGAACTTTCGCAGCCCAGGGGTATCTCGCACCTGCAACCTAGGGCCTGCGACGCGCCGCGGCTAAACAATCATTGTTGCCGCATATTTCTCCACAACGCCCGCCAAGTGCCTGTTTTGGCGAGAAAACGGCGAAATCAAGGCAAGCGGTGCAACTCAGTGCTCCGCGGTGCGCTCCATGATCATCGCGGCATACGTGGCCTCAGCCACCGCCACGCCATCGACCTTGGCCACGGCATGGAACTTCCACACATTGCCCCGGCTGCGTTCCTTGACGATGTGGATTTTCACCTGGTCGCCGGGCACCACCGGGCGGCGGAACTTCGCCCCCTCGATCGACATGAAATACACCACCCGCCCGGCGGATTCCTCGCCCAGCGTCTCCACCACCAGCACGGCCGCCGTCTGCGCCATGCTCTCGATGATCAGCACGCCCGGCATCACCGGGTGGCCGGGGAAGTGGCCCTGGAAGAAGTTCTCGTTGGCCGTAACGTTCTTGATCCCTGTGGCGGACTGGTTGCGCACCAGATCCACCACCCGGTCGATCAGCAGAAACGGATAGCGGTGCGGGATCAGCTTCATGATGCGCGCGATGTCGACGGTGCCGACGGTCTCGCCCTGCTGCTGCGCCTGTTGGTTGGTGTCGTCCATCCCGCTCAGCCCCGATCCTTGTCCGCCCCTGCGCCGCCATCCTGGTCGGCGCCCCGCGCAGCCTGCTCACGCGCCACGATTCGCCGCATCGTCGCATACTCGCGGAAGAACTGCCGCGCCGGCATGGCGGGCGCACCCACCATCTCGGCCTTTGCCGGCACGTCCCCCATCACGCCGGATTTGGCGCCGATGCGCGCGCCATCGCCGATCGCAAGATGCCCGGTGATCCCCGCCTGTCCGCCAAGCTGCACGAAGTCGCCCAGCACGGTGGAACCGGAGATCCCGGCCTGCCCCACGATCACGCAGCAGCGCCCGAGGCGCACGTTGTGGCCGATCTGCACCAGATTGTCGATCCGGCAGCCCGGCCCGATCACCGTGTCCTGGCTCGATCCGCGGTCCACCGTGGTGTTGGCGCCGATCTCCACGTCATCGCCGATCAGCACCCGGCCGAGCTGCGGCACGCTGGTGAAGCCGGTGGGCCCGGTGGCGAAGCCGAACCCGTCCTGGCCGATCCGGCACCCGGGGTAGAAGGTGCAGCGCGCGCCCACCAGGGCGTGGCTCACGCTGCAGCCGGCGCCCACGCGGCAATCCGGCCCCAGCACCACGCCGGCGCCAATCACCGCAAGCGGGCCAATGCGGCAGCGTGGCCCGATCTCTGCACCCGCCTCCACCACCGCCAGCGGCCCAATCTCCGCCGTTGGGTCCACCATCGCGCCGGGGTCGACCACCGCGGAGGGGTGGATGCCTGGCCGCACCGGCGGCATCGGATGAAACAGTGCCGCCACGCGCGCCCAGGCCAGGTAGGGCTGGCTGGTGCGAATCGCGATGGTGCCGGCCGGCACGTGGGATGCAAGGGCAGGGTGCACCAGCACTGCCCCGGCCCGCGTCGCCTTCAGCGCGTCCACGTAGCGGCGATTGTCGAGAAAGCTCACCGTCTCCGGTGTTGCCGCCTGCAAGGGCGCGATCCCATGCAGCAGCACCGCGCCCTCGGCCGCCGCATCGCCGCCGGCCGCCGCCACCACGGCGGCCAGCGCATGCGGCCCGGTGCGGGCGAAGAAGCGCGGATCGCCCGGCAAGGCAGCGGCGCGGGTCATGGCCGGCCCTGGCGTATCAGCGCCTGGCCGGCGCGGCCGCGGGGGCCGCGATGGCGGGCGGCGGCGGCAGGGCTGCGGCCGCCGGCGTCGGCGGCACGGCGGGCGATACCCCATCGGCCGGCACATTCACCGTCGGCAGGATCTTGTTCAGCTCCTCGGCCACCTGCTCGCTGATGTCGAACTCGTTCACGTTCAGCGCCACCTGGCTGCGATGCAGCACCAGGTTGATGCCGCGGCTTTCAGACACCTGGCGAATCACCGCCACCAGCGAGGCCTGCACCTGGTTGATCGAGAACTGTGCCGCCTCCTGGATGATCCGGTTGCGGTCGCGGAAGCTGCGCTGTGCTGCCGTGATGCGTTCCTGCAGTTCGCGCTCGCGGGCGCGGATCTGGTCCGGGGTCAGCCGGGCGCGGTCGCGGGCGAGGGCCTGCTGCATGTTGCGCCACAGAAGCTGCTCCTTCTGCGCGTCCTCGTTCAGCTTCTCGCGCCGTTCGCCGATGATCTTGTCGGCATGCTGCGCGGCGAGGGAGGCGCGCATCACCTCCGGCAGGCCGATCACGCCGATGGCCGCCACCGGCGGTGCCGTGCCCTTGGGCAGCGCCGGCAGCTCGGGCACCGGCGGCACGGGGATCTGGCCGAGCGGGGCTTCATCGAGGTCGGCCGATTGCTGCGGTTCCGCGGCCTGCGGCGGTTGCTGGGCGGCGGCTGGCGGGCGCGCCGGCTGCGGCCGCGCACCTGGCGCGGGCGCCGCGCCGCCACGGCCCTGGCCGGGGATGAAGAAATCCTGGGACTGCGCCTGCGCGGCTCCAGCCAGGGGGCCGCCCGCCAGAAGTGCAACGCCAAGCAGGCCCGTCGCCACGGTGCCGAGGAAGGAAGTGCGGAGCATGGGCTAGAACCTCGTGCCGAAGCCAAAGCGGAGCAGCTGAGCCTGATCGAACCGCTTCTTCACGATCGGCTGGGCGATGTCGATGTTCAGCAGGCCGAACGGCGTACGCCAGGAAACGCCGAAACCGGCCGAGACGCGCGGTGCAGCATCGTCGGTGATCGGCACCAGCACCCCGTTCTGCCGCAGCGGGTTCACGTCCGACAGCGAGCCGACATCCACGAACACGCGCCCGCGCAGGCCCAGATCGGCGGAAACCGGCAGCGGAAAGCGCAACTCGGTGCTCTGCGTCCACATCACGCGCCCGCCGATGCTGTTGTTCCCCGAAAGCTGGGCATGCGGGCCGGCACCGCCCACTGCGAAGCCGCGCAAATTGTCGCCGCCCAGGAAGAACCGGTCGATGATCTTCTCGCGCGCGCCCAGCGTCTTCAGGTAGCCGGCGCCCGCAGAAATCGCGATCACCCAGTCTGGATCTGACACAAGGCGTTCCAACGGGATGTAGTAGGTGGCGTCGACCTTGGTGCGCAGGAACTTCGCATCGCCGCCCAGCCCGGCATAGTCGGTGCCGAGCCGGAGCACGAAGCCCTCGCGCGGGTCGATGCGGCTGTCGCGGTAATCCATCGTGATTGTCTGGCCAAGCTGCGACAGCAGCGAATTCCCCGCCGAATCCTGAACGTAGATGCTCGCCAGCGTCCCCACGTCGAAGACCGAGCGCTGGATCACCGAATAGGTCCAGACCTGGCGCAGATGCTCGCTGAACTCGTAGCCCAGCCGCACGCTGATGCCGGTTCGGCGCTCGCTGTACTGCGCCAGCTCCTGCAAGTTGTTCTGAATGTGGAAGATGTCGAACCCGGCCACCAGATTGCGGTCCAGGAAATACGGATCAGTCAACGAAAGCGTGACCTGGCTCTGCTTGGCCGCCAGGATGCCGTTGATCCCGGCATCGATCCCGGTGCCCACCATGTTGCGCTCGCGCAGGCCCGCGGTCAGCAGCGGCCCGATATCGGTGGAGAAGCCGCCGCCCAGCGTCAGCTCGCCGGTTGCCCGCTCCTCCACGCTCGCCGTCACCACCGAACGATCGGGTGCGGAGCCCGGGGTGGCGTTCACCGCCACGTTGTTGAAGAAATCCAGGTCCTGGATGCGCTGGCGCGACCGGCGCAGCAGGGAGGCGCTGAACGCATCGCCCTCCGCCAGCCGGAACTCGCGCCGCACCACCTTGTCTTTGGTGCGCTGGTTGCCGACGATGTCGATGCGCTCCACGTACACCCGCGGGCCCTCGCCCACGTCGTACACGATCTCGATCGTCTTGGCGTCCGGGTCGCGTCGCACCCGCGGCTTCACGTCCACGAAGGCATAGCCGCGGTTCTGAACCTCGGTGCTCAGCTCCTGGGTGTCGCGCTCCACCGCGTCGCCGTCGTACCAGTCGCCGGCCGAAAGCCGCAGCTTGCGCCGCAGCTCGTCCCCGTCGATGTCCTTCAGCGTCACGTTCACCGAGGTATCGCTGATGCGGTACCGCTCGCCCTCGTTCACCTGGTACGTCACGAAGAAAGAGGAACGGTCCGGCGCCAGCTCGGCACTCGCGCCCGAAATCTCCACATCGGCATAGCCCTGCCGCAGGTAGAAGCGCCGCAGCAGCTCGCGGTCGAACTGCAGCCGGTCGGGGTCATAGGTATCGCTGCTCGACATGAAGCGGTACCACGCTTCCTCGCGCGAGTTCACGATTTCCTTCAGGCGGCTCTCGCTGAACGCCTTGTTGCCCACGAAGGCGATCCGGCTGATCAGCGTGGTGTCGCCCTCGGCGATCTCGAACACCACGTCCACGCGGTTCTGGTCCAGCGGGATGATCTTGGGCTCCACCCGTGCGGCAAACCGGCCGCGGCGGGCATACAGGTCCAGGATGCGCTGCCGGTCGGCCGCGGCGAGCGCGGGCGTGAACACCACGCGCGAACGTAGCTGCAATTCCGGCCGCAGCTGCTCGTCGGTGACCTTCTTGTTCCCCTCCAGCGCGATGCGGTTCACGATCGGGTTCTCGGCCACCGCCACCACCAGCACGCTGCCATCGCGGCGCAGCTGCACGTCGGCGAACAGCCCGGTGGCGTACAGCGCCTTCAGGCTGCGGTCCACTGCCTCCGGGTCGAAGGCATCGCCGGGCTGCACCAGCATGTAGGACCGGATGGTGCCTTCCTCGATGCGTTGGTTGCCGGTCACGCGAATCGAGGCGATCGCCCCGGCCGGAGCCGCCGCCGCCGCCGGCTGGCCGCGCTGCCGCGCAGGCTGCGCGTCCGCCTGGAAAGATGCAGGTACAGCCAGCAGAATTGCCGAAACAACCAGGGCGCAGCGCATGATGCTCAAAGCAGGAATCCTCCCATGCGGCGCCACCCCAACCAGCCGGGGCAGTCGAACCAGGGCCGACGTTTGGTATACCCTTCCGGCCGCCCCCGCGCTACCCGCAGCCGGGCTGGCCCGCCCCGCAGGCTCAGCCGCGCAGCCCGGCCACCCCGGGTGGCCAGGGCCACGGCGGTGCAGATATCACCCGACGAGCCCGGCCACCCAGCGGAACAGGCCCAGATGGCCCAGGTCGTTCCAGGTTGCGAACACGAACAGCGCGAGGATCACCGCCAGCCCCGCCCGCATGCCGTATTCCTGCGCCCGCGGCGGCAGCGGCTTCCCGCGGATCGCCTCGGCCAAGTAGAACAGCAGGTGCCCGCCATCCAGGATCGGGATCGGGAACAGATTGATAAGCGCCAGGTTCACCGACAGCACGGCGATGAACGACACCAGGCTGGCCACCCCCAACTGCGCCACCTGGCCCGAAAGCTGCGCGATCCGCAGCGGTCCGCCCAACTCCTCCGTGCCGCGCTGCGCCGTGATCATCTGCCACAGGCCAGCCAGCGTCTGCGCCGACACATCCCAGGTCCGCACCACGCCACCCACCAGGGAGGCGCCGAGCCCCACAGGCTCGAACACCGCCGGCGGCGCAGCGCTGCGCACGCCCAGAATGCCCGTGGTCCCGCGTGCCTCAACCGTCGCGGTGGCGGAAATCTCGCTGTTGCCGCGCAACACCCGCATCGCCAACGTCTGCCCCGGCGCGGCCGAGACCACGGCCTGCAACTCGCTGAACCGCTCGATCGGCTTGCCCTCGATCGACAGGATGCGGTCGCCCACCTTCAGCCCGGCCTTGAACGCCGCCGAATTGGCCACGACCTCGCCGATCACCGCCAGCGGATCCGTCCGCTCCGGCGCCACCGGCTTGCCCAGCGTGGCGTAGAGCCCGGCGAACAGCACTGCGGCGAGCAGGAAATTCGCCAGCGGCCCCGCCGCCACCACGAAGGCGCGTGCGGCCACCTGCTTTTCATGGAAGGTCCGGCCTTCCTGCCACAGCGCCTGCACGTCGCTGGTCACGTCTTCCGGGCGTTCCTGCCCGTGCAGCTTCACGTAGCCGCCCAGCGGCAGCCAGGCGAGCTTCCACACCGTGCCCTGCCGGTCGGTCCAGCTGGCGATGGCGCGGCCGAACCCGATGGAGAAGGTCTCCACGTGCACGCCCACCATCCGCGCGGCCAGGTAGTGGCCCAGCTCATGGATGAACACCAGCACGCCCAGCACCACCAGGAAGGCCAGGATCGAGTCGATCGGCGGGGGCAAAAGCTCGAACACGGCAACTCCTCGAAGGCCACAGGCCAATCCGCAGCATGTGCCGCAGCGCGGGGGCCTTGCCTACTGAATTCTTGGCAAGGCCGGAAGCGGCACGCCTACGCCGCCGGACGTGCAGCCGCGCAGCGCTGGGCCCGATCGCGCGCCGCTTCATCCAGAGCCACCACCGCCTCCAGCGTCTCGGCTGGCGGGGCGCCCATCTCCTGCATCACCTGCTCCACCACGGCCGCAATGTCCAGGAAGCCGATCCGCCGCGCCAGGAACGCCTCCACCGCCACCTCGTTGGCCGCACTCATGATCGCGGAGGCCCCGCCACCCGCCGCCAGCGCCTCGCGCGCCAGCCGCAGCGCCGGGAACCGCTCGGCATCGGGGGCGGAGAACTCTAGCCGCCCCACCGCAGTGAGATCCAGCCGCGGCGCGTGAGTGGCGATCCGCCCGGGCCAGGCCAGCGTATGCGCGATCGGCACCCGCATGTCCGGCGAGCCGAGCTGCGCCAGCACGCTGCCATCGCTGTAGTGCACCAGCCCGTGCACCACGGATTGCGGATGCACCAGCACCTCGATCCGCTCGCTCGGTAGGGCGAACAGCCGCGCCGCCTCGATCACCTCCAGCGCCTTGTTCATCATCGTGGCGCTGTCGATGCTGATCTTGGCCCCCATCGACCACACGGGATGCCGCAGCGCCGCCTCCGGGGTGGCGCGCGCCATCTCCTCGCGGCTGGCGGTGCGGAACGGCCCGCCGCTGGCGGTCAGCACGATCTTCTCGATGCCGCCACGATTGCCGTCGGCCATGCTCTGGAAGATCGCGTTGTGCTCGCTGTCCACCGGCAGCAGGGTCGCGCCATGCGCGCGCACCGCAGCCAGCATCACCTCGCCGGCGCAGACTAGCGCCTCCTTGTTGGCCAGCGCCACCACGCCACCCCGGCGGATTGCCGCGAGCGTGGAGGCCAGCCCCGCGGCCCCGGTAATCGCCGCCATCGTCCAATCGGCGCCCAGTGCCCCGGCCGCCGCCACCGCCTCCGGCCCGCATTCGGCGCGAATGCCGGTGCCGGCCAGGGCGGCACGCAGCTCGGCATAACCAGCGGGGTCGGCCAGCACCGCCACCTCCGCCCCCAGCTGCTTCGCCTGCGCCGCCAGCAGCGCCGCATTGCGCCCGGCCGCCAGCGCCACCACGCGATAGCGCCCGGGTTCGGCCGCCAGCAGGTCGATCGTCTGCGTGCCGATGCTGCCGGTGCTGCCCAGCACGGAAACGCTGCGGACCCCTGTCACCGCCACAGCTCCACCCCCGGCCCGAGTGCCAGTGCCACCGCCACGGCCACCGGCGCCGCGCCCAGCACCCCGTCCAGCCGATCAAACACACCGCCATGGCCGGGAATCAGCCGGCTCGAATCCTTCACGCCGTAATGCCGCTTGCAGGCACTCTCCAGCAGGTCGCCGAGCATGGAGGCCACGGAGAGCACGCCGGCCACCAGCAGCACATGCCCCAGCGGCCCCGGTGCGAACTGGCGCGACACCAGCAGCCCCACCAGCATCGCCGCCACCAGCCCGCCCAGCGCGCCAGACCACGTTTTGCCGGGCGATATCCGCGGCGCCAGCTTCGGCCCGCCAATCACCCGCCCGGCCAAATAGGCGCCGATATCGCTGCTCCACACCACCACCAGCAGGAACAGCACGTCCATCAGCCCCACCGCGCTATCCGCCCGCAGCCAGTGCAGGGAAGCCGCGCCGGCCAGCATGTAGCCCCAGCCGGCCAGCAGCGAGAGGGCAGGGCGCGGCTCCGGGCCATGGCGCCACATGCGCCACCATTCCCACAGCAGCGCCACGGTCGCGGCCAGCACCATCGCGTTCCACGCCCAGCCGCCGGCGAACAGGCAATACAGCGCCAGCGGCAACATCACCGCCGCCGACAGCGCCCGCGGCCCCAGATCGGCCCAGCGAGACCCGCCGGCCGCCGGCCGCACCGGGGGTGTCGGCTCAGCCAGGGCGGGCACCGAACCGCCGCTCCCGGCGGTTGAACTCGGCCAGCGCCTCGTCGAAATGCGCCGCCGCGAAATCCGGCCACAGCACGTCCAGGAACACCAGCTCGGCATAGGCCGATTGCCACAGCAGGAAGTTCGACAGCCGCTGCTCGCCGGAAGTGCGGATGATCAGGTCCGGATCGGGAATCCCGGCGGTGGAAAGCAGCCCCGCGAACCCGTCCTCGGTCAACGCCGCAGGGTCCAGCCGCCCTGCCAGCGCCGCCTCCACCACAGCCCGCGCCGCGGCCACGATCTCGGCCCGCCCGCCATAGGAAAGTGCCACCACCAGCGTCAGCTTGGTGTTCCCCGAAGTGCGACGCTCCGCGGCCTCAAGCTCCACCTGGATGTCGCGGTCGAACCGCGCCCGGTCGCCGATCACCCGCAGCCGCACCCCGGCCTGGTCCAGTTCGGCCACTTCGTTGCGCAGGAAATGTCGCAGCAGCCCGGTCAGGTCCGAAACCTCGCCCGCCGGCCGGCGCCAGTTCTCGCTGCTGAAGGCATAGAGCGTGAGCCAGCCTACGCCGGCCTCCATGGCGCAGCGGATCGTGCGCCGCACCGCCTCCACCCCGGCCCGATGCCCGGCCACCTTCGGCAGCGTGCGGCGCGACGCCCAGCGCCCGTTGCCGTCCATGATGATGGCAACGTGTGCCGGCACCGTCGCTCCGCCCGGGCGCGGCGTCGCCTCGGCGGCCTCGGCCGCGCTTCCCGAAAGCGGCGTGCGCATGACCATCGCGATGCGCCTCAGACCTGCTTGATCTCTTTGTCCTTGTCCAACAGGGAAACGTCGATCCGCTTCACATAGTCGTCGGTGAGCTTCTGCACCTCGTCCGACCAGCGCTTCTCGTCGTCCTTGCTGATCACGGCCTTCTTTTCCAGCGCCTTGATCTGCTCCATCCCGTCGCGCCGCACGCCGCGCACCGCCACCTTGGCGTTCTCACCATACTTGGCCGCCAGCTTGGCCAGCTCCGTGCGCCGTTCGCCGGTCAGCATCGGGATCGGCACGCGCACGATTTGCCCGTCATTGGCCGGGTTCAGCCCCAGCCCGGCATCGCGGATCGCCTTCACCACGTTGTTCACCAGGCCGCGGTCCCATACCTGCACCGTCAGCATGCGCGCCTCGGGCACGGAGATCGTGCCGCACTGGGTCAGCGGAACCTCGTTGCCATAGGCCTCCACGCGCACCGGCTCCAGCAGCGCGGGGCTCGCGCGCCCGGTGCGCAGCCCGGCGAAATCGCGTCGCAGCGTCTCCAGCGCGCCGTCCATGCGTCGCGTCAGGTCCTGCTTCAGCTCGTTCAGATCGGTCGCCACGCCATCCTCCCCGGGGATGCCCCCGACAAATCAATCCGCTAACCGGCTACGCTCTATCACCGCGAGCCTAGGTCGCACCAGTGGGGCACGCCAGCACCCGGCCTCAGCGCGGTTCCACCACGGTGGTGAACTTGCCTTCGCCGCGCATCACCGCCGCGAAGGCGCCCGGTGCGCGGATGTTGAAGATAATGATCGGCACCCCGTTCTCCCGCGCCAGGCTGATCGCCGCCGCGTCCATGAACTTCAGGTCCTTCGCCAGCACGTCGTGATAGGTCAGCGTGTCGAAGCGTTGCGCGCCCGACACCTTGCGCGGATCGGCGGAATACACCCCGTCCACCTGCGTGCCCTTCAGCAGCGCATTGCACCCCATTTCGACCGCCCGCAGCGCCGCGCCGGTATCGGTGGTGAAGAACGGGTTGCCCGTGCCGGCCGCGAAGATCACCACGCGGCCCTTCTCCATGTGCCGCATCGCCCGCCTGCGGATATAGGGCTCGCACACGCTGGCCATCGGAATGGCGCTCTGCACGCGCGTGGCAACCCCGATCTTCTCCAGCGCCGCCTGCATCGCCAGCGCGTTCATCACGGTCGCCAACATGCCCATGTAGTGCGCCTGCGCGGCATCCATGCCCTGGGAGGCACCGGAGATGCCGCGGAAGATGTTGCCGCCGCCGATCACCAGGCACACCTCGGCGCCCATCTCCACCACGGAGGAGATATCCGCGGCGATCGCCGCCACCGTGTCGTTGTCCAGCCCGAATTCGCGCTGTCCCATCAGCGCCTCGCCCGAGACCTTCAGAAGGACGCGCTTGTAGGTGAGGGGCTGGCTCATGGGGCGTCCTGATCACGGCTGAGGCAAGGCATGCGCATGAAAGCGCCGCCGGGTCCCGCACAGGGACCGACTCGGCGGCGCATTCAGTCACCAGCAAGGGTAGGCCCGCCGGCGGCCCCGAACAAGGCCGCGGCGGGGCAGGGGCCTCAGCCGACGCCGGCGGCGGCCTTCACCTCGGCGGCGAAGTCGCCGGCGGCCTTCTCGATGCCATCGCCCAGCTTGAAGCGGGCGAAGCCGATCAGCTCGGCGCCGGCCTTCTTCACCACGGCCTTCACGCGGCTCTCGCCGTCATGCACCCACACCTGCTCCAGCAGCACCACTTCCTCGTAGTACTTGCGGATGCGGCCTTCCACCATCTTCTCGATGATGTTGTCCGGCTTGCCGGAAGCGCGCGCCTGCTCGGTCAGCACCGCCTTCTCGCGCTCCAGGGCGGCGGGGTCCACCGCATTGGTGTCCAGCGCCTCCGGGCTCGTGGCCGCCACGTGCATGCCGATCTGCCGGCCCAGCGTCTCCAGCACCGCGATCTCGCCGGGGCCCTGCACGGCCGCCAGAACGCCGATCTTGCCCAGGCCCGGCTTCACCGAGGAGTGCATGTAGGTCGCCACCGCACCCTGGCTCACTGTCAGCACGCAGGCGCGGCGGATGTTCATGTTCTCGCCGATCGTGGCCACCAGGTGCGTCAGCTCCTCGCCCACGTTGCGCCCGGTGCCGGGGTACGGCGCCGCCTTGATCGCCTCGAGGTCCTCGCCCACCGCCAGCGCCACCTTGGCCACTTCGGCCACGAAAGCCTGGAAGGTGTCGTTGCGCGCCACGAAGTCGGTCTCGGCGTTCACTTCCACCATGGCGGCGCGCTGCGGGCCGGAGGCCACGCCCACCAGCCCCTCGGAGGCCACGCGGCCAGACTTCTTGGCGGCGTTGGACAGGCCCTTCTTGCGCAGCCAGTCGATCGCGGCTTCCATGTCGCCGTCGTTCTCAACCAGCGCCTTCTTGCAGTCCATCATGCCGGCGCCGGTGCGCTCGCGCAGATCCTTCACCAGGGCGGCGGTGATTTCGGCCATCTCGATCTCTCCTCGGTCTTTGCGCGACCGCCACAGGCGCCATAGCGGCGCCGCGCGATCAAGCGCACTTCCATGACAATCCGGGTCCATGGCTGTCCGGGCCAGCGGCACTCCGCCGGCCCGGTTTCAGCCAGTCGTCAGGGTCAGTCGGCGGCCGGTGCGGCCACTTCGGCTTCCGGCATCGCCTCGATCGGCAGGTCTTCAGACGCGCCAATGTCGCGGCCAGAGGCCATCATCTCGGCGCTGATCCCGTCCAGCACCGCGCCCGCGGCCAGGTCGCAGTACATCGTGATGGCGCGGATCGCGTCGTCGTTGCCGGGGATCGGGTAGGTCACGCCCTTGGGGTCGGAGTTGCTGTCCAGGATCGCGATCACCGGGATGCCCAGCTTGTTCGCTTCCTCAACCGCCAGCTTCTCCTTGTTGGTGTCGATGATGAACAGGATGTCCGGCAGCCCGCCCATCTCCTTGATCCCGCCCAGCGAGCGCTCAAGCTTCTCGCGGTCGCGGGTCATGTCGAGCACCTCCTTCTTGGTGAGGCCCTCGATGTTCCCGGAAAGCTGCTCCTCCATCTGGCGCAGGCGCTTGATGCTGCCCGTGATGGTCTTCCAGTTGGTCAGCATGCCGCCCAGCCAGCGGTGGTTCACGTAGTACTGGCCGCAGCGCGTGGCGGAGTCGGCGATGTATTCCGCCGCGGCCCGCTTGGTGCCCACGAACAGCACGCGCCCACCGGCCGCAGTCACGTCGCGCAGCGCCCGCAGCGCGCGATCCAGCATCGGCACGGTCTGCTGCAGGTCCAGGATGTGCACCTGGTTGCGGATGCCGAAGATGTACGGCGCCATGGCCGGGTTCCAGCGGCGGGTGTGGTGGCCAAAGTGAACGCCGGCCTCAAGCAGCTGGCGCAGGGTGAAATCGGGCATCGCCATCGGCGTGCTCCTTTCCTCGTATCCGGTTGAACCTCCGCGGGGCATTGCCTTGCGGCACCGGATTCCGTCCCTTGGTCAGGGAGGAAAGGTGCCCCGCGTGCGAATTACCGGCAGCCACGCCACCGGCGGGGCGGCATATGGCCCAACCCGGCCGCCAAGGCAAGTCCGGGCCGAATGAACGCTGCTCACCAGATTGTAACCATCCATCTCGATAATCTCATGGAATGCCTACGGCCGCCGCGCTACATGCCGCCCAGCCGATCGCAGACCGACCCAGGCATTTCATCCGCTCACCGGGACATTTCCCACCATGCGCCTCGCCCTCGCCGCCTTTCTCGCCGCATCGCTCGCGCTGCCTGGCGCCGCCCAGGCCCAATCGACCCCGTCCGCTTCGGCGATCATCTCCGGCTTCAACGCCTTCACCCAGGGCAACTTCACCACCGGCCACGACGTGGAAGGCCCCTTCGTCGTCGGCGGCAACCTCTCGGGCAGCGGCAGCGTCTTCAACCTCGGCATCCCACTCGGCGTCAGCCTCTCCGGCTTCGGCTCCGTCAATGTCTATGGCAGCGCCGCCGGTGCCACCTACAACACCAACGGCCTCAACGTGCGCGTGGGGGCGGCCAGCGGCGGCAGCTTCTCGGGGGCCGCCAGCGTTACGTACAACGCCAGCTTCCCTGCCACCGCAGGCGCGATGTGGGGCCAGATCACCACCCTCTCCACCGGCCTGTCCAACCTTACCGCCACCACGTCGCCCGGCTCCTTCCCCGCCCCCGGCAGCAACAACGCCGTCATCACCGCCACGCCCGCCACCGTGAACGGCGTCGCCAACGTCGCTGTCATCGACATCTCGGCCAGCCTGCTCGGCTCCTACCCCTCGCTCTCCGTCAACCCCAACGGCGCCGGCACCGTCATCATCAACGTCACCGGCAACTACAGCGCCCAGCCCAACTGGCAGAACGGCGCCGCCTGGCGCGACAAGGTGATCTGGAACTTCGAGAACGCCACCAGCCTCAACTTCGGCTCCACCGGCATCCAGGGCACCGTCATCGCCCCCCTGGCCGCCGTCACCAACGGAAACCCGATCGAGGGCGGACTCTTCGCCAAGAGCTACAACGGCAACGGCGAACTCCACTACCGCCCCTTCTCCGGCAGCAGCACCCTGCTGAACAGCTTCACCACCACGGTGCCGGAGCCCGCCAGCCTCGCTTTGCTCGCCACCGGCGCGGCCGGCCTCGCCCTGCTGCGCCGCCGCCGCAGCCTCAAGCGGGATTGAAGCCCGGCCAAGTCAGGCCACATCCTGGCCCATGACCCAGCGTCGCGTCGTCCTGCTGCTGCCTTTGCTGCTGCTCCTCGCCGCCGGTGCCTGGTGGGCCCTCGCCCGCCCCGCCCCCACCGCCCCCGCCACGCCCTCTGCCATCGCCACCCCCATGGGCGTCGGCGCCCTCGGCCGCATCGAGCCCGCCTCGCGCGTCCGCCGCCTCACCCATCCCGGCGGCATGGCCGTCACCCGCATCGAATCCCTCCTGGTCCAGGAAGGCGACCGCGTCGCCGCCGGCCAGCTCCTCGCCACCTTCGCCGACGCCGCGCAGAAAGATGCCTCGCTCGCCCAGGCCGAAGCCGCCCAGGCTGAAGCCCAGGCCACCCTCGCCCGCGTCGCCGCCGGCGGGCGAGACAGCGAGATCGCCGCCCAGCAGGCTCGCATTGCCGCCCTGCGCGCCGATGAGGAGAATGCCAGGCTGGAGGCCGCGCGCCAGCAAACCCTCGTCCCCGGCGGTGCCGGTACCCGGGCCGCGGCCGAACGCACCCGCTTCGCCGCCGAACGCACCGCCGCCGCCCGCCGCGAAGCCGAAGCCGTGCTCGAAACCCTGCAATCCCCCCGCGCCGAGGATCGCGCCATCGCCCAGGCCCGCCTCGCCAGCGCCGGCGCCGCCGTGGCCAAGGCCCGGGCCGACGCTGCCCTGTCCCGCATCACCGCCCCCATCGCCGGCACCATCCTGCGCATCTCCGCCCGCCCCGGAGACCAGCTGGGCGCCGACGGCCTGCTCGACCTCGCCGACCTCGATGCCCTCGATGTCGTCGCCGATGTCTATGAAACCGACGTGCCGCGCCTGCGCCCCGGCGCCACGGCCGAGATCATCGTCCCCGGCACCGCCACCCGCTATGCCGCCACGGTGCGGGAAATCGGCTGGCAGGTCCGCCGCACCACCCAGGCCGGCACGGATCCCGTCGCTGCCACCGATGCCCGCACCGTGGAAGTCCGCCTCACCCTCGCGGAGCCCGGCCGCCTGGCCCTCGCGCGCCGCGTCAACATGCAGGTCCAGGTGGCCATCCCGCCGGCCCCGGCGCAGTAGCCCGCGCCACCATGATGGCCCTCCTCGCCGCCCGCCTCGCCTGGCGCCAGCTCATCAGCAACCGCGCCCGCCTCGTCTCGGCCATCGCCGGCGTCACCTTCGCCTGCGTTCTCGTCTTCATGCAGCTCGGCTTCCGCGCCGCCCTGTTCGAAAGCGCCTCCAACCTGCCGCGCGCCCTGCAAGGCGAGCTGTTCCTGATCAACCCCCTCACCCTGGTGATGTTCCGCCCGGAACCCGTCGCCCGAATCCGCGCCAGCCAGGTCCTCGCCGACCCCGACATCGCCCTCGCTGTTCCGATCTACCTCGCCCAAACCAAGTTCCGGAACCCGGACACCGGCCGCCAGCGCACCATCCAGCTGATCGGCTTCGACCCGGAAGCCGGCGCCGTCAGCTTCCAGGGCCTCGAAGCCCTCGCCCCCGCGCTGAAACGCATCGACACCATCGCCTTCGACCGCCGCTCCCGCCCCGAATTCGGTCCCATCGCCGCCACGCTGGAACGGCAAGGCCCGTTCGAGGTCGAAATCGGTGGCCGCGCCATGCTCATCGTCGGCCTGGTCTCGCTCGGCACCAGCTTCGGCGCCGACGGCAACGCTGTCATGACCGAAACAAACTTCCGCCGCATCGTCAAGGAACGCCAGCCGAGCAAAACCGACCTCGTCGCCATCCGCCTCAAGCCCGGCGCCAGCGCCCAGGAGGTCAAGCAGCGCCTCGCCGCCATCCTGCCCCCCGATGTCACCGTCCTCACCGGTACGGAACTCATCGCCTGGGAACGCAGCTACTGGGAGAACGGCACCCCGATCGGCTTCATCTTCAGCTTCGGCAGCCTCATGGGCCTCATCGTCGGCATGGTGATCGTCTACCAGATCCTGTTCAGCGACATCGCCACCCACCTCAAGGAGTATGCCACGCTGAAGGCCATCGGCTATTCCAACCACTATCTCCGCCTCGTCGTCATGGCCGCCGCGCTGTTGCTCGCCCTGTTCGGCTTCATCCCGGGCTTCCTCGGCTCCACCGCCCTCTACAGCGTCGTGGCGAAAGCCACGCTCCTCCCGCTGGGCATGGAAGCCGCCCGCGCCCTGTCCGTCTTCGGCATGATCTTCGCCATGTGCGCCATCGCCGGCCTGCTCGCCATGCGCAAGCTGGGCGAGGCCAACCCCGCCGACATGTTCTGATGCCCCAACCCATCACCCTCTCCGGCGTCTCCTACACCTACGAAAAAGGCGACCGCCCGGTATTGCGAGACGTCGATCTGGCCATCGCGGAAGGCGAGATCGTCCTGCTCACCGGCCCCTCCGGCAGCGGCAAGACCACGCTGCTCACCCTGGTCGGCGCCCTGCGCGCCATGCAGTCCGGCAATTGCGCCGTCCTCGGCCAGCAGCTCATGGGCGCCACCGAATCCCAGCGCGTGGCGCTCCGCCGCCGCATCGGCTTCATCTTCCAGCAGCACAACCTGCTCGGCTTCCTCACCGCGCGCCAGAACGTCGCCATGGCCCTGGAACTCGATCCCTCCACCACCGAGCAAACCCGCCTCGCCCGCGCCGGCGAGATGCTCGAAGCCGTCGGCCTCGCCGACAAGGCCGAAAGCCTCCCCGGCCAGCTCTCCGGCGGCCAGCGCCAACGCGTCGCCGTCGCCCGCGCCCTCGCCGCCCGCCCCGGCCTCGTCCTCGCCGACGAACCCACCGCGGCGCTGGATCGCCAATCCGGCCAGGACGTGGTGCGCCTGCTCACCGACCTCGCCCGCCAACGCGGCGTGCCGATCCTGCTCGTCACCCACGACCCCCGCATCCTGGACATCGCCGACCGCATCGTCGCCATGGAAGACGGCCGGATCACATCCGCCCCGGCAGGCGCAAACTGAAGGGGTTTTGCAACGCCTCGCGTGTCAAACGGCAACCATATGTGCCGAACATGATTTGACAGGATCCCTTCCATGCCCTGGCGCCGGCTTGCCGCAGCCTGCCTCCTTCTCCTGGCCAGCGCCCCCGCGCGCGCCGATCTCACCCTGATCTTCTCCAACACCGGCCCCTCCTCGGTGGTCGATGTGGGCTTCGAGAATGTCGGTGGCTGGCTCGCCACCAACTACGGGCTGGACAAGTCGAACCCCGCCTGCGTCACCAACTGCACCGTGCTGCCCGCGGTGGAGCGCGCCGTCGGCCAGATCGCCGGCAACAACGCCAACGGCCTGCACATCCCCGCCTCCGGCGTCCCGCCCACCCAGGCGCTGACCAACTTCGCCCCGATCCCGAACGGCGGCGGCTCCGCCACCGGCAGCTTCAACGTCAACACCGACCTGCCGCAGAACACCGCCGTGCCCTTCAGCCTCACCCGCACCGGCACGGTGATGACCTACACCATCGGCACCAGCGGCGGTCCGCAGCGCGTCTGGACCTCGCCCTCCCAAGCCTATTTCGGCGCGGTGGACACGCTGGAACTCCGCGTCCGCGCCCCCAGCACCTCGGTCAACACCCCCAGCACGCTCTTCGAGATCGGCAACCTCGTCTATTCCGACCTCGCGGTCACCGGCCAGAACCTCGCCACCGTCTCTGCCAGCAACACCAATGTCAGCCTCGCCCTCTACAGCGGCGTCACCGGTGATTTCACCCTCACCGGCACCTACCTGCTGAACTGGACCGGCACGCGGCCCACCTCCTGGAACAGCCAGATCAAGGCGCTGGACCTGCCGCCCCCGGTCACCGTGCCAGCCCCCGCCGGCCTCGCCCTCCTGGCCACTGGGATCGCTGGTCTCGCCTGGATGCGCCGAAGAAAGGCCTTCTTTTTCTGAAGAAAAAGAAGCAAAAAGACTTTTCCGACCAGATGCGGACAGGCCCGCCCCAAGTTATAAAAGTTTTTTGGTTCTTTTTTTCAAAAAAGAACTGCTTCCTTACCCCAGCCGATTAATCCCATCAAACGCCGCCGTCTTATACGCCTCCGCCAGCGTGGGATAATTGAACACATTGTCCACGAAGTAATCGACCGACCCGCCATGCGCCAGCACCGCCTGGCCGATATGCACCAGCTCGCTCGCCCCTTCGCCGATGATGTGCACCCCCAGCAGCGCCCGCGTCTCGCGGTGGAAGATCAGCTTCAGCAGCCCGGCATTGTCCCCCAGGATCTGCCCGCGCGCGATTTCCTTGTAGTTCGCCTTGCCGATCTCATAGGGCACGCCGGCGGCCGTCAGCTCCTCCTCGTTGCGCCCCACGGTGGAAATCTCGGGGATGGTGTAGATCCCATACGGGAACAGGCCCGCCATGCTGTCCGCCGTCACGCCGAAGGCATGGCACGCCGCCATCCGCCCCTGCTCCATGGAGGTGGAGGCGAGCGAGGGAAACCCGATCACATCCCCCACCGCATAGATATGCGGCTGCGTGGTCTGGTACGTCTCGTTCACCGCCAGCCGTCCGCGCGAATCCGGCTGCAGCCCCGCCGCCGCCAGGTCCAGCTCCCGCGTCGCCCCGGTGCGCCCGATCGAATACAGCGCCTTCTCGCTCACCACCTGCTTGCCGGAAGCGAGCGTGATCCGCACCCGCGTCCCGCGCGCCTCCTCCACCGTCTCGATACTGCGCACCTCCTCGCCCAGCCGCAGCGTGATCCAGTTGTGCTGCATGTGGTAGGCGAGGTTGTCGGTGATCTCCCGGTCGATGAACGGCAGCAGCCGGTCGCGCTTGTCCACCAGCGTCACCCGCACCCCCAGGGTCGCGAACATGGTGGCGTATTCGATGCCGATCACCCCGGCCCCGATCACCGCCAGCGTGCGCGGCATCTCCTTCAGATCCAGCACGTCGTCGCTGATCAGCACGCTCTGCCCGTCGAACGGAATCGCCGCACTGCGCGTCGCCTCCGTGCCCACGGCGATCACGATCTTCTCGGCCGAAACCTGCTCGTGCCCATGCCCATCGCCGCGCGCCACGTGCAGCGTATGCGCATCGGCGAACCGTGCCGTGCCCGCCACCATGTCCACCCGGTTGCGCATCAGCTGGTGGCGGATCACGTCGATCTCGTGGCGCACCACATGCCCGGTGCGGAAATGCAGATCCGCCATGGTGATGTTCCGCTTCACCGCATAGGAGGCGCCATACACCCCACGCTCCCGATGGCCCGAGAGATGCAGCACCGCCTCGCGCAGCGTCTTGGAGGGAATGGTGCCGGTGTTGATGCACACCCCGCCCACCACGTCATGCCGCTCGATCACGATCACCCGCCGCCCGAGCTTCGCCGCCTGGATCGCCGCCCTCTGCCCCGCCGGGCCCGATCCGATCACCGCCAGGTCGTAGTCGTACTGCTGCGCCATGCCCGCCCCGAATGTGAACCGCATACAATCGTATCAGCCGCGGCCCCCGGCCGTGCCACCACTTCCACCAGTGCAGAAGAAGGATTGATGAAAAATCATCCCCTTCCGGGTTAGCGCGGCAAAACCCCCGCCGCCCGATACGCCGCGACCTGCCCCAGCAGCAGGTCCACACTGTTCAGGCATTCCCCGAACCCCACCTGCCGCAGCCGTGTGGTGGAGGCGAACAGGTCGTGCTCTAGCCCGAACACGAAATCCGCGAAATCCCACCGCGCCACATCCGCCAACGGCAACCCGGCCCCCATCCGCGCCCACACCGGCCCCTTATCCGCCATCCAGGCGGAAAGCTTCATCGGCCGCACGATCCCACACCGCACCCCGAACGCCTCGGCGAGCCGGGGCCATAGCCGCTCCCACCGGAACACGTCTCCGTTCGTCACATTGAACGCCCGGTTCTCGGCCCCCGGCGCCTCCAGCATCCACAGCACCGCCCGCCCGAGCAGCCCGGCATCCGTCACCTCGCTCAGTGACCGGAACGAAGCCGCACTGCCCGGAAAATCCAGCGCCACCCCCAGCTCCCGGCAGATCGCCGCATAGGCACCGAGCGTGGAGGCCAAGTTCCGCGCCCGCCCCGGCGCCACATCCACGATGAACGAAGGCCGGCTCGCCGACCACGCCCACCCGCCGGCCGCCGCCCGCGCCGCCAACAAATCCTGCTGGTCGTAATAGAAATTCGGCGGCATGTGCCGCGCGTCGTCCTCATGCGCCGGGGTAGGGTAGGGGCCGATATGCATCCCGTACCACTTGGTCCCCTCCACCAGGTGCACATGCCGCAACGCCGGCCCCGCCGCCGCCGCGATCAGCCCATCCAGCATGGCGAGGTTGGCCGGCACATCCTCCACGCCCCCCTCCCCAAACGCCGCCCGCGCCGCATACACCGCATGCGTCACACCCCCCGGTGCCGCCTCCCGGACCGCTGCCCGGCACGCAGCCGCATCGGCAAGATCCGCCGCGACATAGCGCACCGAAGGGGCAGGGGGCCGGGCCGTCCGGCACAGCCCCACCACCTGCCACCCATCCTCGGCCGCCTGCGCCACCAGCCGGCTCGCCGCCGCCCCGGTGGCACCGGCCACCAGCAGCGTGCCCTTGCCCGTCATGCCGCCAGCCGTTCCAGCACCCGCGTCAGCACCCGCGCGCCCGCCGCCAACTGCGCCGGCGAGGAATACTCCGCCGGATTGTGGCTGATCCCGCGGCGGGACGGCACGAAGATCATCCCGGTCGGGCACAACGGCACCACGAACTGCGCATCATGGAACGCACCGGAGGGCAGCTCCCGCGCCCGCAGCCCTTCCGCCGCCGCCGCCGCGGCCACCGCCCCGGTCACCAGCGGATCGAACGGCACCGGCATGGCGTGGAAGTTTTCCACCATCTCCACCGCGCAATCCCGCACCGCGCCCTTGATCGTCGCCAGCATCGCATCGCCCTTGGCCACCAGCACCGCGCGGTCCGGATGCCGCAGGTCGATCGTGAAGGTCGCCCGGTTCGCCACGGAGTTGGACGTGTTCGGCGAAACCTCCACCCGCGCTACGGTGAAGCGCAGCGTATCCGTCGGGTCCGCCGTCAGCGCGTTCAGCGCCACGATTGCCCGCACCATGTCCTGCACCGCGTCCTTCCGCCCCCGCAGCGGCGCCGTCCCGGCATGCGCCGTCTCCCCGGTCAGCGTCACGGTGAACCACCGGCTGCCCTGGATGCCCGTCACCACCCCGATATCGAACCCCTCCGCCTCCAGGATCGGCCCCTGCTCGATATGCGCCTCCACATAGGCATGCGGAACGCCGCCGAGCGCCCGCCGCGGAATATCGGCCTCCAGCGCCAGCTGCTCATCCAGCGCATCGCCATACGTCACGCCATCCCCATCCAGGATCGCCCGGAACGCCTCCGGTTTCGTATGCCCAGACCAGTTCATGCTCCCCGTGCAGCCAGGCCGGAACCGCCCGCCCTCCTCGTTCGTCCACGCCACCAGCTCGATCGCCCGCCGTGTCGTCACGCCGGCATCATGCAACGCCGTCAGCGCCTCCAGCCCGGCCACCACCCCCCAGATCCCGTCGAACCGCCCGCCCTCCGGCTGCGTGTCCATGTGGCTCCCGGTCAGCACCGGCGCCAGGCCGGGCTCCGTCCCCTCGCGCCGGAAGAACAGATTGGCGGCCTCATCCACCGACACCTCACACCCGATCGCCCGCGCCCAGTCGATCATCACCCGCCGCGCCTGCCGGTCCAGCGCCGAAAGGCACGGCCGGTTCACGCCGATATTGTCAGTCCCCGGCACCGCGAACCCGCCGATCTCCGCCAGCTCCATCAACCGCGCCCACTGCCGCGCCTCGCTCACCGACCCGCTCATGCCTATCTCCCCGTCTCGTGCCGCCCCATCTCGTGTCACCATGGTGCCGTCCCCCGGCCAGGATGCAACCCATGCCCCACACTGCTTTCCTCGTCATCGACCTCCAGCCCGATTTCCTCCCCGGCGGCGCCCTCGCCGTCCCGGATGGCGACGCCGTCATCCCCCTCATCAACCGCCTCGCCGGGCAGTACTCCACCGTCGTCCTCACGCAAGACTGGCACCCGCCCGGCCACCGCTCCTTCGCCTCCGCCCACCCCGGCCGCACGCCGTTCGAGACCATCCGCCTCCCCTACGGCAACCAAACCCTCTGGCCCGACCACTGCCTCCAGGCCAGCCCAGGCGCCGCCCTCGCCCCCGGCCTGAACATCCCCCACGCCACCCTCATCCTGCGCAAGGGCTGCAACCCCGAGGTGGACAGCTACTCCGCCTTCACCGAAGCCGACGGCACCACCACCGGCCTCGCCGCCTGGCTCCGCGCCCGCGGCATCACCAACGTGCTCCTCGCCGGCCTCGCCACCGACTACTGCGTCGCCTGGTCCGCGCTCGACGCCCGCCGCGCCGGCTTCACCACCAGCGTCGTCGAAGATGCCTGCCGCGCCATCGATCTGAACAACTCGCTGGCCGCCGCATGGAACAAGATGTCCGAAGCCGGCATCGCCCGCCTCGCCAGCGCCGATCTCCTAGCCCCGTAGCAGCCCCGTCATCGGCGCAGCGCCCAGGCTCCCCGGAAACACCCGCTCCAGCTCTGCCCCTTGCAGCCCCAGATGCGCCGCCAGCACGCCCTTGCTGACGCTGCGCAGATCCGTCGTCGGCGCCAAATCGCGCCCCTCGAACAACTGCCCCGCCCCCAGCCCCGGCCAATCCCCGCGCACGCGCCCCCCGGCCACGCCGCCGCCGGCCACGAAGGCCACCGTCCCCGTGCCATGATCGGTCCCGCGCGTCCCGTTCACCCGCACCGTGCGCCCGAACTCCGTCATCACCAGCACCACGGTCTGAGCCCACGCTGCCCCGAGTCCCTCGCGCAGCGCCACCAGCCCGGCATCCAGCTGCCGCAGCGGCCCCGCCAGCCGATCGGCCTGGTTGGCATGCGTATCCCACCCACCGATCTCCAGCGCCGCCAGCCGCGGCCCGTCCGAAGCCGCCAGCATCCGCCCCGCCGCCCCCGCCAGCGCCGGAAACCCGAACCGCTCCGGCCTGCGATCCTCGCCCAGCGCCCCCGCCGCGAACCCCCGCTCGCGCAATCCAGAAGCCACCGCCGGCCCCGTCACCTTGTCCGCCGCGTGCAGCCTGGCCACCCGCGCATAGAAATCCCCCGCCGGCGGCGTGAAGCTCTGCGGCAACCAACTCCCCACCGGCGCCGGCCCCCGCAGCAGCACCGGCGTCAGCCCCCCCACCGCCAACGCCAGGTCAGCGCCCTTCCCAGGCACACCCCCCAACGCCCCGGCCACCCGGTTCAGCCACCCGCTCTCCAACCGCCGCTCGGCCCCGAACTCCATCCAGTCCTGCGCCTCGAAATGGCTCCGGTTCCGCCAGGACCCGGCCACCGCATGCACCACCACCGCCTCGCCGGCGCGGAACATCCCATGCAGCCCCGAAAGCGCCGGATGCAGCCCGAAGAACCCGCCCAGCTCCAGCACGCCCCCCGCGCGGCCGGGCTCCACCCCCGCCAGCCCGCCGCGCAACCCCGAAAGCCCCGCCTCGCCATACGGCACCACCGCCGAAAGCCCATCCAGCGCCCCGCGCAACACCACCACCGCCAACCGCTTCTCCGTCGGCGCCGCCGCCACCGCCAGCGAAGCCCGCCCGAGCGAAAACGCCCCCGCCAACCCCAGCAGCGTCCCCCGCCGCGTGATCCCGCTTTTCATCGCCGCTGAAACTCCGGCCCCGCGAACAGCAACGCCAGCGCCTCGCGCCGGGACCCCGCCCGCATCATCTCCCCCCGCGTCGCCTCGCCCAGCAGCGGCCCCAACGCCTGCTCCGCCACCACCATCGGTTCCAGCCCCGCCCCGCGGCCGGCCACGCCCCAGGCGAAATCCACCCGCCGCATCATCGCCTCCGGCCCCGCCCAGTCATGCGCCATGTCCGGCCACCCGTTCGGCAGCGGCGCATTCATCACCGCCTGCCCCAGCCCCGCCACCGCCTCCCGCAACCTTGGGCGGTTCCCCGCCGGCAGGTCCATCGCCCGCACCACCGCCAGAACATAGTCGAACGGCCCGCGCAGCTTGGACATTGGTCCCCCTGGGGGCTCCCACGCCTGCGGCAACCCCGCCACCGCCAGTGCGGCGGCCTTCAAATCCCCATCCGTCTCCCGCAGCACCGCCTCCACCCGCGCCACCGCCGGCTCCGGCGGCACATCGGCCACGAAATGCCGCACCAGCTTCGTCGCCAGGTTCCGCAGCGTCGCCGGATGCCGTGCCAGGAACCCCAGCACCGACCCAAGCCCCTCCGGCCCCGCGGGCACAAGATGCCCCAGCACCATTTTCTCGCAAGGCTCGTGCTGCCCCCGCCGGAACAGCACACCCGGCACCTCGCCGCGCAGCATCACGCCCCAGCCGGTCAGCACCAGCGCCATCTGCACCACATCGGCCTGCGCATAGCCCGAAGCCGGCGTCACCGTGTGCAGCTCCAGGCACTCCCGCGCCAGGTTCTCGTTCAACCCCACCCGCCGCGCCGGCGGCGCCGCCTCGGCCGCCGCACTCCGCGGCCCCGCGGACGCCTGGTTGTCCAGATAAAGCAGCATCGCCGGGTGCTTCATCACCGCCCCCAGCATGTCGGCGAACTTGCCTGTCACATGCGGCCGGATCGCCTCGCGCAGGAACGCATTGGCCACCGGCACCACCGCCCCACGCCGCTGGCTCACCGTGAAATGGTTCGCCCAGAACCACGCCAGCCGCTCCCGGAACGGCACATCGGTCACCGCCACGTAATCCAGCAGCCCCGAAACATCCTCCTGGAACACGATACGAGACTGCGAAACCCCGTCATTCCCGCGCCGCAGATCCTCCCGCCACGCCGCCAGCCCCTCGGCCGTGCTGCGTGCCGGCAAGGCCAGCGCCGGGTCCGCCCCCTCCAGCTGCCCCGCCAGCCACGCCATGGGATCGTCGGGCAGCGCCTCCGCCCCCCGCCGCCCCAGCCCGAACCGGCTCATCGCCTGCCACGCCCGCGCACTCATACGAAACAATACCACGCCCCCCGATATGCTGCCATGCAGCACGACCCCCCACATCGCGCTTGCAAATCGCCGCCGGGGGAGTCATGTCACCCCGCAATCCAGCCGGCGGTGGGCCGACCTGATGGGACGCGCGGAGGCTACTGCCCCGTCGCGCCTTTCTACGTCGTATCAGCGCCCGCACCCATCGTCCGTCCGAGCAGTCCGGCCCCGCCCGGGGCATCATGGAGGCCATCGTGTCCACTGATCTGTCCAAGATCCGCAACATCGGCATCACCGCGCACATCGACGCGGGCAAAACCACCACCACCGAGCGGATCCTGTACTACACCGGCGTCTCGCATAAGATCGGCGAGGTGCACGATGGCAACACCACCACCGACTACATGGAGCAGGAGCGTGAGCGCGGCATCACCATCACCTCCGCCGCCGTCACGTGTGAGTGGAAAGACCACCGCATCAACATCATCGACACCCCCGGCCACATCGATTTCAACATCGAGGTGAACCGCAGCCTGCGCGTGCTAGACGGCGCCGTCTTCATCATCGAGGGCGTGGCCGGCGTGCAGCCGCAGTCCGAGACCAACTGGCGCCTGGCCGACCGCTACAACGTCCCGCGCATCATCTTTATCAACAAGCTGGACCGCACCGGCGCCGATTTCTACCGCGCCTTCGACACCCTGAAGGAGAAGCTGGACATCGTGGCCCTGCCGCTCCAGCTCCCCATCGGCATCGAAGACCAGTTCATCGGCGTCGTCGATCTGATCGAGATGAAGGCCATCATCTGGGAAGGTGGCGAGCTGGGCGCGAAGTTCCACGACGCCCCGATCCCCGACGACCTGATGGAGAAGGCCAAGGAAGCCCGCCAGAACCTGCTCGACACGGCGCTCTCCGTGGACGACGCCGGCATGGAGGAATACTTCGAGAAGGGTGACGTCGCGATCGAAACCCTGAAGCGCGCCATCAAGACCGGCACCATCACCGGTGCCTTCCGCCCCGTCCTCTGCGGCACCGCCTTCAAGAACAAGGGCGTGCAGCCCCTGCTCGACGCCGTGCTCGATTACCTGCCCGCCCCCATCGACGTCCCCGGCATCTCGATCGCCGCCGAGGAAGGCGAGGAAGACGGCGAGTTCAGCGACCGCCGCCGCATCAAGGCCGACCCGAACGCCCCGTTCGCCGGCCTGGCCTTCAAGATCATCAACGACAAGTACGGCGCCCTCACCTTCGTGCGCGTCTACGCCGGCACCCTGCGTACCGGCGACACGGTGATGAACACCACCAAGGAAGAGAAGCAGCGCGTCGGCCGCATGTTCCAGATGCACGCCGACAAGCGCGCGGAAATCAAGGAAGTCTCGGCGGGTGACATCGCGGCCTTCGTCGGCCTGAAGGACACCACCACCGG